>NZ_JBHZPI010000032.1:0-57526 GCF_042788025.1 Paenarthrobacter sp. YIM B13468
TCACCCACCCAATCGTTTGGAACGAGTGGCTCAGTTTTCAACCGTCACAATGGCTCACTTTTCGACCGGCACCGACACTTTCCGAGGAAATCTACATTCTGCCGCTCAAGGAAGTACTTCTGATCAGGACCTCTGATTCAAGAGATAACCGGTGGGCATGATGCCAAGAGCAATTGACCCCTGCCAGACCCGTGAGTTCCCGAAATGGTCGCCAAAGTTGTCCGGCTCAAGGGCGACGGCGGCAGCCACCGCCGGCCCCTGCAGCGACTACACGTTGTTCGACCTTGACTACGGACCGGTCAGTGCGCCGGGCGGAGAATCGCTTGGGCTTGTGCAATAGGCCTGCTTTTGGTGGGAGGGCCAATCTCCTCCCTTGACTCCGATCCTGGTGCATGCGATGTCGGGCTGCCTGGAGTTGTGTGGCCGCTGAACAGTTCCACGTCCACTATGCGCAAGGAGCGGCCGGGATGTCGGATTCTTGCCCGAGAAGTAATCGGACCCGTGGCCGGGCGGAGGAACACCAACCGCAAGGACTGGAGATCGAAAGAATCAGAATCGGGCATGGCCGCCTTGGCGGCGAGTCCCGCCATCATGGTAATCACCCCTCCATGAACGGTCCCGTTGCGATTCAAGAACTCTTCGATCAAGGGGAGCTCCGGCCCTTTGACGAATCCGTCGCTGTCTGCTGGGCCCCCGTTCGCAGCCTTCGACGCCAAACTACGAAGCCCTAGCAACTTGTCCAGGGTGACGTCGGATGTGGCTCCTAGAGGCAACGCGCCCATGCGATGGAAATAGTCGAGTGCTCCCGTCGGGGCGGAGTGAACCGCTTGGAACCATCCAACGGCATGTACGTACTCCCTCGCGTCCGGCCCACGAAGGGTGCCAAAGGCCACGCCTCCCCTGGAATCAACGAAGCCGCTTCTGGTCCACGCCTCGAGCACGGTGCCGTCCGAAGGTGGCGGCACCAGGAAGTTCAGTTGGAGTTCTGTCGTGACCATCGTAGAAAGCTCCGGGGCCGCAGCGCGGATAGAGGTTGCCAGAGTTTGGTCGAGTAGGGCAGCGGCCGACAATCCCGTTGCGCGCCCGTCTTGGTCCAGGCACCAGGGGCCGGTGACTATGGAGCCGGTGCACTCCGGGATTGTCCCGTCCATCGCGCCACGCAGTCGGGTTCGCAAAAGCCGCTCGACTCGCCCCGAGGTTGGCGCCCGGGAACCGCTGGAGGCCGCGGTGATAGTGTCGGCGGCCGGCGAGGACTGCCCACTGCCTGATGTTGAAAGTGCCATTCACCGAACATATCGCAATCTCCACGAGGCCTGAATCAACTTCGTAAATTGGAC
Organism: Paenarthrobacter sp. YIM B13468; assembly: GCF_042788025.1. Lineage (NCBI taxonomy): Bacteria > Bacillati > Actinomycetota > Actinomycetes > Micrococcales > Micrococcaceae > Paenarthrobacter > Paenarthrobacter sp. YIM B13468. Next base: position 1,338 of record NZ_JBHZPI010000032.1, read on the forward strand.
GTGAACCTGCCATCGAGGGCTTGCATCAAGGCGCACATGGCGTTGAAGTACCAGGGCGCGTCTCCTGAAGCTGTCAGCCAGATGCTGACTGCCCGGAGAATGGCTCCGCCACGGTAGGTCGGTGCGAGTTTGTTGTACCGCTTTGCGAAGGCCCGTCACTGTTTGAAGATATTGAATGGGTCCGCATCGCACGCCGCTTACGCTAACTGGGCCCACAACGAACACCTCCGGATCATGCATTTGCACCCTCAGCAGCGGTCTTGATTCATGCGGCGTTTCGGTCAGTTAGATTCGCGAGCAGGGGACTTCAGTCCGCCCAATTGACATCCCGGGATATGAACAGAAGGGCCGTGATTTCCACGGAGCCAACCGTAGGGCGTGGAGGGTGGAGAAGTGGCACATGAGTCCAGGCTTGCTCACTCTTGCGGCAGTGTCGACCTTATCCAGCCTAACGCGGGCCTCCGGGTGGGCGGGCAACCTTCAACCCTGCTTCATCCCATGGTGCGCACACTTCTGCTGCCGTCGCGCTACCCAGCAGAGTCTCGCGACCGCTGCCTCGATGCCGACTCGATCAGCCATAACGCCGACGCTAAAGAGTGCTGCCTTGAAAATTCCACTCCGACGCCGTGAACGTTGACGAGGGTGGGTCCCGCTCTGGCGACAAATACTCCAATGTTGCTGTCGAGCCCCTGAATCCAGTAGTGCCGAGCTTTCCGAAGGGACAAAATCACGCACTCGGAGCTCGAACCTGCCTAGTCCATCCGCTTGGATCCGCTACCCCCTTATGACCACCTTCCCGGTACCACAGGCGGAACCATACTCGACCTTTCGTGGTTGTGACTGATTACACAAGTAACTTGGTCAAGTTCCTTGTACAGTTAAGGGGTGGAACCAAGAATAACCGCAGGCGAAATTACGACGCGCTCCTTCTTCGACGCACTACGTCCGATGGGGCAGCGCCTCGATGCTGAACGAACGATGTATCTTGGCAAGCTTGGCGTGCTTAGCCGCTTCGTGGAGCAAGGGCATGCGGCATCGTCGGACCTTGGTGCCGTTGCTCTGGTCAGCCCCCAAGCAATTTCGTCGGCAGTCGGTGAGCTGGAACGGCTGGAATTCGTGGTGCGGGTGCCCGACGACGAGGACCGTCGTCGGACCAGGGCCATGCTCACGGTCGGGGGACGGCGCAGACTAGCTCAGGAGCTGGCAGCCGAGCATGCCGGGCTTGACCGTGCAATTGCGGAACGGTTGGCGCCGGAAGGCCGGAAAGCGCTGGAGGGGGCTATCCCAGTCCTGAGCATGCTCGCGTCTGAGGTGTCCGTTGACTGAACCGGCCGTACGTTCAAGCCTGGTTCCGGGGCTGGTCTACGCGGCGCTCTCCACAGCCATCGTGAGCTCGCTCGGCATGTTGTTGGTGCCGTCAATTGCCCGTGAGATGGACGTGCCGGTCAGTACGGCGCAGTGGATGCTCACCGTCAACCTTCTGGTCGGTGCTGTGGCCACTCCGGTGATGGGACGGATCAGCGACGGACCACACAAGAAGCGGCTCCTACTGTTGGCACTGTGGATCATCCTCGCCGGGTCCGTCATGGCGGCGGCGGCTCCGAACTTCACGGTGTTCCTGGTCGGGCGTGCGCTCCAGGGCCTGACCTACGGGATCGTTCCTGTGACGATCGCTCTCGCCCGCCGCTACATTGCAGCTGATAAAGTGCGATTCTCCATATCGACTCTATCGGTGACGGTCGCGACCGGCCTTGGCGTCGGCTACCCACTGACCGGAATCATTGCGGGGCTCTTCGACTTCCGGTTCGCTTTCTGGTTCGCGGCGTTGTTCGTGGTGACGGCGATCTTTGTAGTGGTCCGGGTCGTGCCAGCGGGACCCGATCAACGAGCCCCCCGGCTGCCTTTCGACTACGCCGGAGCTAGCCTACTTGGCCTCGGTTTGGGCCTGCTGCTCCTCGGGGTCAGTGAAGGGCCTTCGTGGGGATGGAGCTCTCCTGGGGTCATAAGCTGCTTTATCGTGGCGGCAGCAGTCCTGACCGGTTGGGTCCGGACTGAGCTTCGGACGCGGCATCCCCTGGTCAACCTTCGGGTCCTGCGGAACGGTGAGGTGTTGTTGGCGAATGGCACGGGTATGGGGTTGGGTGCCGCGATGTATATCGGCTTATCAATCTCCAGCCTCGTGGCCCAAGCCCCGACTTCAACCGGCTACGGCATTGCCCTGCCCGTGTTCTGGGCCGGTTTTGTGATGCTTCCGCTGTCGGTTGGAAGCTTACTCGCGAATCGTATGGTGCGCCGTTTGGCGCGCAGGATTCCTTTGGCTACTTTGCTGCCGATCGGCGCAGGCATTATGGCAGCCGCCGGAATGCTGCTCTGGTTCGCCCACACTGCGCTCTGGGAGATCCTGACCGGGATGCTGGTGTTCGGCCTGGGAATGGGTGCCAGTTATGCCGCCATGCCGGCGCTGATCGCCCGGAGCGTAGCCGCCGAGGAGCTGGGTAGTTCGGTGAGTTTCAATCAGGTCCTGCGCAATGTGGGAAGTTCCTTCGGCACAGCGGTGTCGGGTGCGGTGCTGGCAGCCAACATGGCACCGGATCTTCACCCGACCGGTGCCGGAATCGGAACCTCGTTTGCGATCGGTGCGCTGCTCTGCGCTGCGGTTTTTGCAACGCTGCTTGTACACGCCCTGATAACGCGCTTTGGCCAGGCTGCCGATGGGCGGGCGGACGCTTTGTTCAAGTAAACGTAGCAGCGTGGAGAGGCAGCTGGATGCTGCCTCTAGACGTGACTGGCATCGTTGCCCTCGTTGCCCTCGTTGCCCTCGTTGGCTACGAAGACGAGGAGCGGTGAAGCTCACGGACTCACCGCCGACCGGCCGTTCGGCGGTCTGACGAGAACTCGGTGCTTGTCGAATCGAAGGTGATCCAAGCGTAATCAGAATCATTCGCCGTCTAGCGCCGAATGGTGGCCTCCACCTTTCGCTGGCTGAAGGAGCCCGGGTGGTCCTGTGCACGTCCTTCGTGAGAGAGGTTGTTGCGGACGGAAGGGCTCTGTGACGCTTGCTCCGTAGGTATGTTTGTGTGTCGATTACGTGAAGGCCCTAGGCAGCCGCTGCGTCGTGCCTTCACAATCATTGGCTTGCACTCCCGCCCGGATGTCACGCCTTCGGGTCGCACGAGCCAATTAGCCGGTGGGGAAGATGTCCTCGATGTGTTCAAGGTCTGCCTCGGTGGAAATTTCACCACCCCATCACGTCGAACCCGGCGAGAAGTGGATGGGATTGAGAGGACGCCAGATTCCCGAGGGCTCGTTGGCAAAAACAACCAGTTACGTGCAAATGGCTATGCAATAAATATCGTTTTCCGTTGCCGGTCCAGAAACCCCGAACAGGCCCTCGCACTGTCAATGTTTTGCTTTGGGGGTTGTGGAGTCATCGCCTCGCCCACGCCAACTTCAATGACCTGACGGTGCGCCAGCTTTCAACGCTTTCGTCGCCCCTCCAACCCAAGATCACCCATTCCACACGAAGGAGCAACATCATGTCTGAGACGATGCGCGCCATCCGCTTGACCGGCCCGGCTGACCTTGAGGGGCTCACGGTCAGCGACGTACCGATCCCGGATACGCGCCCAGGATGGGTGCGTATCCGTGTGAAGGCCTTCGGAGTCAACGAGTCCGAGGTGACCAGCCGTCAGGGCGAGTCCGGTCCCGACTTCTCCTTTCCCCGGATCCTCGGAATCGAAGGCGTCGGCGAGGTCGATGCTGTCGGTGAAGGCGTCGACCTCGCCCCCGGACAGAAGGTTGCCACAATGATGGGCGGTCTGGGCCGAAACATCGACGGCAGCTACGCAGAATACATAGTGGTCGATGCCGCGAACGTTATCCCGTTCGACACCGACCTAGGTTGGGACATCGTTGGGGCGCTCCCGGAGATGTTGCAAACAGCGCACGGCTCCATCAACACCGGGCTTGGGCTGCAGACTGGCCAGAGTGTCCTCGTCCACGGCGGCACCTCCACCGTGGGGCTCACCGCCATTGCGATCGCTCACGACCTCGGTGCCACCGTCATCGCAACAACCCGGAACCCCGCCAAGTCCGACCTCCTCAAGAGCGTCGGCGCGGACCACGCCCTCAGGGACGACGAGACCCTTCCTGAAGCAATCCGGGCGATCGCGCCGGAGGGTGTCGACGCCGCACTCGAACTCGTGGGAGCCACCGCACTGCCTGATGTGCTCTCACTCATCCGACCCGGCGGCACCGTCTGCTTCGTCGGCGCCCTCAGCGGGGCCTGGACCGTCCCCGACTTCGACCCTTTTAATATCCCCACCGGCGTGCGGCTTACGAGCTACGCCGGCGAAGCCAGCGACCTCCCCGCCAGAGCGCTGGACCAGTACCTGAACGCAATCGAATCCGGGGCATTTAAAGTTGTCATCGCGGAGGTCTTCGAAGGACTTGATATGGTGGCCGACGCGCACCGCGGCCTCGAGTCCCGGCGCGAGCCCGGCAAGTACGTCGTCCTCCTGCCCGCACCATGAGGTATCGTCTCCCACTCACCTCCGTGCTCAAACTCCGCCTAGGGAGGTGAGTTCAGGGACCGACTCATCACGTTACAGGCGTTCTCGTAGCGCGAGTAGACGCTGAGCTGCCTCGCCGGGCGCGCTGGCGGCCCTATCGTCGCCACCCGTTCCCTAGTGAGATCGCCCGTGTTGTCGGCAACCCCGGGCGGTACTTGGCGTGACGTGCTCGACCGATCGATTACCGCGAGGGGCACAACGATCAGGTCAGTCGCGTTCGAGGGTGTGGAACGAGCGGATGGCGACTTTGTCGCGCTGGGTCTGCGGACGCTGGCGCAGCATCGTCGCGAACGCCGCATGCAACGACGCGGTCGATGTGGCCAGGAGGTCTCGCCCACCTGGTGGCCGCGCAGGGTCGCAATGAGTGGTATGGTCCGCCCAACACATGGACGTACCGCGCGAAGCGCCCATGCCGTAAACCTTTGCCGGGCCGGACACGTCGGCGGAAGGGCAGTTCGCTGCGCAGGACGGTGCTTCGGGGTCGCAAATGGTGCAGACCACTGTTGGTGCCGCGGGATTGGCCCCGACCCGGGTCGGGGCCAATCGCAGGTGGCTATGCCTGTGCTGTCATGTGGGGCGTTTTGTCGGCTCTTGCAATGCCGAATCCGGCACGGAAGAGGGGTTCTTTGGTGTCGAACGGGACGTCCTCGCGTGACTTCTCTACCGCCTCCATCGAGGCAGGGATGTCGAAGGGCAAGGTTCCGGAAAGTGGGATCGTTCCTTCGAACGCGTTGATCACAACGGTATCGCTGGCGCCGAACTCGCCGATGACTGTTGCGCCGAGGTCCAGGAGCGGGCCAACAATGGCTGGTCTCTCGAGAAATACGGATACGTAGAGAGGGGCTTGGGTTGCGTAGTGGCGGAGCTTGTCGAGTGTGTTCGAGGGGAAGGCGAGGCTGCCGCCGTGGAAATATTCAGCGACAACAGAACCTCGGCCGGGCTCGAACGGAGCTTCGAGGCGAACGATGATCGCATCGGCGTCCTCAATATTGGGAGTCGTCGGGAGGAGCGAGGGATCCTGGATGCCGTCGATGAAGACCGTGGCTCCTGCGGGTAGGGTGCCGGCTTCGTCGGAAAGAAGGACGAGGGAAGCGCTTTGGGCGGCAACGCCTTTCTGGGAATAGCTCGGCGAACCGCAGGTGGTTCGCGCGCGGGCGACGTCGACATGTCGGTTCTCAAACAGGCCAAGCTGAAACTTTTCGCGCAGGAGTCGGCGCACTGACTGGTCGATGCGCTTTTCGGTCACAGCACCGCTATCGACGAGTTCCTCGATAAGGGCGGGGTTCCGGTCCCCACCGAACTGATCAACGCCGACCTCAATGGCGATTCGGGCACGCTCAACTGGGGTCAGGTGTTCCAAGCCCCAACCATTCGGTCCGAAGGTAAGATCGCCCATTTGCTCACCCTCTAGTAGGTTCCAGTCGGTCACGACGACACCGTCGAAATGAAGGCGCTTGCGGAGGATGTCGCGAACGACCGGCGCGTTGAAAGCAAACCCGACTTCGTCCCATTCTGTGCTGACTGGCTTACCGTAGTACGTCATGACCTGTGTGGCTCCTGCAGCAAAGGCCTTCTCAAACGGCTCGATATGCAGTTCTTGCATGCCGCCTGGATACACCTGCTCGGGGTACCGCGGGTCGTGGGCGTCATCCCCGCGCAACTGTGGACCGCCGCCGGGGAAGTGCTTGACGACGGCAGCGACGGAGTCCGGACCCAGCGTTCGGCCGCCGCGGAGCCCTTCGATGAACGCGACCGTCAGTTCGGCGACGCGGGCGGGATCCTCACCGAATGTACCGAAGCCGCGCGACCAGCGCGGTTCCGTGAAGATGTCGGCCATTGGTCCGAGGTACACACGTATGCCCATCGCCAGGAACTCCTGACGAACAATCTCGGCATACTCACGCGCCACGTCGGTGCCCGCGATCGCTGCTATGCCTGTTGTCTCGGGCCAGCGAGAGAGGCTTTCGAGTGATTGTCCTGTGAAGGGGTTGCTCCGGAACCCGTGGCGCGGATCAGAGGACAGGGTGATGGGGATGCCGAGTCTGGTACTCCCCGCAAAATCTTGGAGGGTGTTGTGCCAAGTGGCGACGCCTGCGCTGTCGCCACCACCGAGCACGTTGAAGTGGCTGATTCCTCGATCCACCGCGTTGAGTTGTGCTTCTCGGAGGGCATCCGCGTCGGAGAGTGAGTCGCCGCCCGGTTGGGTGGTGGGATGGAACATCAGGCCCGCCTTTTCGGCGACCGTCATTCGTCCGAGGAGGTCCTCGATACGGCATTCAATGGGTTGGGTGGGGTCGAGATAGACATTCATGGAAAATCCTTCAGAGGTGGGGTATTTGCCACGCGGACCGCGCGCAGTAGGAATGTACGGGTCAGCGCGCGGCGCGGATGCCTAAGAGCGGAACAGTCCCCAGAAGCGCCAGTGCGCCGCCGACGAGGATGAGGGCGACGTAGTTCGACGTGCCGCCGCCGACGCCGAGAAGGACGGGGGCGATGAACGGGATGATCGAGAACGGCAGGGTGATGGCGATGTTGACGACGCCGAGGTTCCGGGCTGCCGCCAGCTTGTCGCGCATGGCCGCGATACCGAATGCGATATAGCTGCCCAATATCAGACCACCAGAGACGCCGGAGACGAGCGTGACGCCGATGAGAAATTGAACAACGGTAGTAGAAGCGGCGATGATGACCATGCCCGCGGCGCCGATCAGGGCCGCGAAAATCATAACCGGCTTGCGTCGACCGAGTCGGTCGCCAACCCAACCGCCTAGGGGCCCGGCAACGAACGCGACGATCCCGGGGATCGCGTAGGAGAGAGTGATCGCCCCACTGATTTGATCCTCGGGCACTGCGATCAGGTCTTGCAGCAAGTACACGGTGTATGTCGATACCACTCCACAAGCCGAAAAGATGAGGAAGAGTGCCAGCAGTAACCAGGCGAAGTCGGGCTCGCGTCGGGGGTCGATGAAGAACGATCCGAAGAATTCCTTCAGGCCGAACGGGGGCAGCGGTTCGGCCGCCGGAGCATCATCTTTGAAAACAGCGAGTAGCGCTGCACCGAAGACGAGGGCCACGGCTACGGGTAGACCGATCTGCGCCAAGATGCTCGTGGGGAAGGCCTGAATGAAGAAGATTCCGATCACCACCGAGGCCGCAGACGCTGCCCCGGAGAGCGAGCCAATGAATCCTTGCTGCGATTCCGGGACCCGGTCAGCCACGATAGCGAGGATGGCGGCGATAGCTGCATTGACGAATGCCTGCATCAAAATCCATCCCAGCAGCAGCATCGGGAACGTGTCCGAGAAGCCGATGACCGCGGCACCCAGGGTGGTGCCGAGCAAGCCGATCGCGATCCAAGGGCGCCGGCGTCCGAAGCGGCTGCGCGTGCGGTCCGAGAGACGGCCGAAGAGTGGATTGGCGAGCACGGCAGTTAGCGTGCCCACGCCGGCGGCGATCGAGTAGCTGGTGGTTTTTCCGTCGGGGTCTATCTCCGAAATCCGTAACGCCAGCGTTACGGAGGCTGGCAGATTGATAGCCATCCAGATGCCAAACATCGCCAGTGCGTAGATGGCGATAAAGCCTGGACTGACCGAACTTAGAGGGCTGCGGCCAACTCTGGCCGGGGTTGTGGTGGACATGGGTTCCTCGTCGTTGAGCTTGATGAGTGAAAGTTGATTGTCGTTACCGGTAACGTTTCCGGAAACGCTACCGCTAAGATAGCGAATAAGGAATGCAACGGTCAAGAGGTAATAGTTTGGGAGGCAGTAATGACGCAGCGGGTGACACTCACCGACGTATCCCGAGCCGCGGGCGTTGGTATTGCGACTGTGTCGCGGGCCATGGGTGATCATCCCGACGTCAGTAAGGCCACGCGGGACCGCATCCGCCAGGTGGCCCAGGAGCTCGGTTATCGCCCGTCCGTCGCTGCGCGCGCTTTGCGACGGGGCGGCTTCCACGCCATCAGCGTGATCGTGCCGGATAACCAGTGGGGCTGGTGGGAACTTGCCGCCCACGCCTGCATCGAAACTGCCGCCGCAGCCGGCTACCAGGTGCTCGTTCATCCTGTCAGGGGAGGCGAGGGGGCGCTGGCTGACGCCATTACCGGTCTGTCGAACGTGCCGACCGAGGGTGTGATCGTAGTCAGCGTTCCTGATCAGAAGTCGGTCAGGGATGCGTGCGATCGCATCGGCATCCCCGGCGTCGCGATCGATGACTCAAGCGTCGACATCTATTTCCCCTCCATCTCTGCGGCCAACTATGCCGGAGCGCGGGAGGTGGTTGAGCACTTGGTCGAGATAGGGCGTTCCCGCATCGCATTCGTCCGCCCACGATTCAGCGGTGGCGAGTCCGTTTGGGCCAACTCCTTTTACCTCCAGGAGCGCGAAAGAGCCTACCGTGATGTTCTTGTCGCTGCTGGGATTGTGATCGATGAAAAGCTCCTCGTCGAAACCGAATTCGATGAAGCGGCCCCCGGGTGTCCAGAACTCGGGGACCTCCTGGACCGCGACGGCAGCATCGATGCCGTCTTCTGTGCATTCGATCAACTTGCCCCAACGGTATTGCGCGAGTTAGCGGCACGCGAGCGGCGCGTTCCGGATGAAATTAGCGTCGCGGGCTTTGACGATGAGAGGGCCGCCAGCCTCGTAACCCCACAGCTGACGACCGCGCGACAACCGTACGCCGAAATGGGGCGTACGGCGACTGAACTACTCCTGCAATCATTGTCCGAAACGCCGCCAGCCATCCGGCGCTATGAGTTTCCGACGCAACTCATAGTGCGAGCCTCTACTCGCGCTCACTTGTCATAGCCCACGCTGGCTATGGGGCAACGTCGAGGGCTAGACGCCTCGCCCCAGCCTTCGCACCCTCGCATCAACCGTTTGGGGTTTCGATAACCGTCTGATCCGCTTACGAGGTATCTTTGGTGGCGCTGGCTTTGTGGGCAGAAGTGAGCGAAGAGAATGCGGCGAAGTGTGCGCCGTTGTTCTGCCCCGACTCCCCGCCAATCATTCAGGAGTCGAGGATGGTGCAACGCGCCGAGCGTGGCGCGTTCCCGCTGATCCCTGCCCCAGGCAGAGACTTCAGAGGACACCTGGTAGGGCGATTCTCCGTTCAGCGGGATGGGACCTGGAGAGGGTTTCACCCAGAAGGGTGGCCGCGTTGGTGGCGACAACGACTTCGTTCTGGTCCACTATGCACGTATTTGGCCGCAAGTGCCCTAGGAGCGGGTCGAATTCAGCCCGGAGCTGGCCGACGAGGATGTCTGCGGCAGCGACGCCGGCCATCTTGCCCCTCTGGTGACTCGTTTGGTGAAGGTGACGACGTGCTGATTGGTGCCGAGGGCGTCGATGTAGGCGTAGCTGGCATGGACCGTGTCATCGGTGCGGGTTGAACGGGCCGATGGATCATCCACTTTCACCTACGACCCGGAAAGCATCCGCCGCGAACCGGGGTGTGCCCGGCTGCGATGCATTACGCCTCCGACGTTAGTAGAGCACGACGGCGGCGCGAAGCGTCGTGAGCGACCGGTAAGGCCACGACGATGACCAAGACCGTTGCTCACGCCATGGTGCGGATGCCCGCGAAGACCTTGGGCCTTGAGATGACGGTTCCGGGCTTGAGTGCGAGAACAGGTACAAGACGATGTTCCAAGGCTCCAGCCCAAGCAGCCTGGCGGATCAGAAGGACCCCAAAGTCCGGGTCACTGATTCGTCAAATATCTAATTACCAGCAGATGAACAAGGCCCCAAAGTCTTTTGTAACCGGTTTCCAGATTCCTGCCCCCGCAGGTACTTGGCCACCCGAACAATCGCCGTCAAATCTTTCCGGACAGGCCCATGGCCGCATCTTGATGAGGCATCGCCACCATCTCCGGAAAAAACTATTCTCAATTGGAAGGGATTGATTGGAATGGACGCACTTAGCCCAGTGGTATCTGAAGTAGCGCCACGGAGCCAACCGCACCTCAAAGGCAACATGGGGTTCCTCTCGTTGTTCTTCAGCGTGATGGCCTACAACGCCCCGATGGTGGTGGTGATAGGCATCATCCCCATCATGGTCAGCACCGGCGCTGGCCTGGGGACCCCGGTGTCATTTATCACGGCAGGCCTTATTCTGGCGACCTTCGCGGTGGGATTTACCCGGATGTCAAAGATCATGCCCAAGCCGGGTGGTTTTTACTCCATGATCACGGCCGGACTGGGCCGCGAGATCGGCCTCGGCTCCGGCCTGGTGGCGCTCCTTGGGTACTTCTGTGTCTACGCAGGCACTTTCCCGTTCGGCGGTTTGGTGCTGGGTGAGCTGGTCCACGTCACCCTCAACGGCCCCGACCTTCCCTGGTACGTCTGGGGAACCATTTTCTGGGTGGCCAGCTCCATCCTCGGTTTCATGAAGGTCGAGTTGTCAGCGAAGGTGCTGACAATATTCTTGTTCCTCGAGCTGGTCGTCATCGTCGCCTACGACTTCATGGTCTTTGTCAGCGGGGGCGCCAATCACGCCGGGGTCTCAGCTGCCCCGCTGGCGCCAGCTCACTGGCTCGACGGTTCCTTCCCCTTGGGCCTGCTCTTGGCGCTTGGCATGTATGGCGGCTTCGAGGTCACGGTGCTGTTCCGTGAAGAAGTCCGGAACCCAAGCCGCATCATCCCGCGCGTCACTTATGCGGTGATCGCTACGGCGATGGTCATCTATGGCCTGTCATCTCTGGCCTTCATCAACTCCATAGGCGTCGACCAGGTCGTCGAGGCCGCCACGGCCGACCCGACAGGTTCAATGACCCAGAGCCTGCAGGACTTCGGCGGACAAGTGCTCTCGGACGCGGCAAACGTGATGGTGAATACAAGCACGTTCGCGGTTATCCTCGCTGCACACAACATCACTGCACGGTACTTCTTCAACCTCAGTGCCGACGGAATCCTGCCCAGGAAACTCAGCGGCGTGCACGCGCGCCACGGCTCCCCGCACATCGCGTCGGTCGCGACAAGCATTGCGGGCCTCGTCTTGAATGTGATCATGATATTCACGGGAGTGGCAGCGATTGACTTCTACACCGCGATGCTCGGCATCACCAGCTTCGTGATCTTAGGGGTGATCTTCGTTGCCGGCGTCGCTGTGCCTGTGTACATGCACCGTCACGGCCACGAGCACTCAGCGTGGAGCCGCTATTTCTTCCCAGGGGTCTCCATCATCGGTCTGGGGGCCGGTTTGATCCTCGCCGCCGTCAATTTTCCCCTTCTTGTTGGCGGATCAACTAGCCTTGCAACAAGTCTCATGGTGCTGATCGCCGGCCTCTTCGTCCTCGGTCTCGTCCTGGCCATGGTTTACCGGCGGACCAGACCAGAGACCTATGCCCGCATCGGTCGCCAGTAAGGATAAAGGGTCTTAATTTCCAACAGTAGGACACTCGAGACAGAAGACTCGCTTGCGATGTTCAGGTTGAGGTGGGCTGGTCGGACCGACCAGCCCACCTCAACCGGCTCGCAGTCAGACACCCCGGAATTCGGCGCGCGGGCAGGTTCCCGCCCGGAAATTGCGCCCAGATCCATTTTCGATTGATCAGGAAACAGCAATGAGCAGCGTCAGTATCGACTCCGCGGACTTGGTACGCCAAGCAGACAGGTAGGTCTCCTACCCGGAGTTACAGCGTCCTCTCTCCGAACTTGGCGTGATTACGCGTGTTGAGGTAACGAAAGCCATCGCGGAGATTGGAATCTCGCGGACGATCTCCGCCTGCCCGATGGCACTTCGTGTAGAACGGGAGTGCGGACTGCCGCGAAATCTGTCTCCGGCGTTTTGGAAGTGCAGGTCAGCGTTTCTGTCACGACTCATGAAGAGAGCAGCTCTCTGTGCCAAGCTTCCGGGAGGTCGAAACCGAGCCAACCCGCTCACCTCGGAATCCTCACACGGGTCATCGCGGTCTCAAGCGGCAAAGGCGGAGTGGGTAAGCCCACGGTGACCACCACTCTTGCAGCGGCCATGGCGGCCCAGGGACTCAAGGTGGGAGTTGTTGACCGACGTGCGCGGCTTCTCGATTCCTGCGCTTCTTGGCCGCCTGGAAGCCGAGGGACACGCTGTCAGGCCCACCCGCATCGACGATTTGGTTCTGCCGCCCATCGCCCCACGGTGTCACAGCAATCTCCATTGGCATGTTCTTGCCAGAAGGTGCCCAGGATTCAGCTGTGTCCTGGGGTGGGCCAATGCTTCAGCGGGCCCTTGAGCAATTCCTTTACGGACATCTTTTTTGGCGAACTCGACGTGCTCGTCGTCGACATGCCAGCAGGCACTGGTGACGTGTCGATCTCCGTGGGACAGGCGTTGCCCCACGGAGAAGTGATTGTTGTGATGACGCCACAGTCGGCCGCCTCCGGTGTTGCTATTCGAAGCGGGTCGCTCGCACGCCAACTCAACCAGCGCGTGGTGGGTGTCGTAGAAAGCGTGTCTGGAATGCACCTCGACGACGGCGGACATTTTGAACCGTTCGGTGCCGGGGGAGGGGCGGGGGTGGCCTCGAAGCTGTCCGCGACAGGCGAAACAGTTGGTCTCCTCGCTTCGATCCCGTTCAGCACAGCACTCCGAGTTTGTGGCGATGCCGGTATCCCGGTAGTGATCGCTGAGCCTGAGGATAAGGAGGCACTGGCGTTCGTGGACCTCGCTAAGAAACTCTCGGTTCGCCCTCGGTGTCTCGCCGGTCTCCCGCTTTCAGTTTCCGCTAGGGACTGACGGAGTTTTGCCAGGGTGCTCCTTCGCAGAGTGCAGCGACAGTGACTGCGGATGCTTCTACGAGTATTTTCATGGGGGTCGGCGTAGTCGAGAGGCCTCTTACGTGGATTCGAAGTGCGGAATCCGGCAATGTCCGATCGTGGCTGCGCTTCCGCGTATACGTCCGCTGCGAGACCTCTCCGAGCTGCAGCTTTGGCATTCTTACGGACATGCTCAGGCGAGGCCGTTCCAACTATCGCGGTGGACACCTCGGCGCGGGTCATCGCGAAGCGAAGGAGAAATCCGTGAAAGCTATCGCCATCCATCGGACCATCCAGAGCAAGATTCGGCGGCGACGCACCCGCGCTGTCCGCCGCCCGTCTAGTGTGCGCTGCGCGGGGTTCCTCCCCACACGATGACCACCGCACCATTGGCGTTGATAAGAGGAAGACAGTTTCAAGAGAACGTTCAAGTGCGGAAATGGGTCTGGGGTGGTCTCGAATACACCGAGGTCGATGTGGTCGAGGAGGTCCGGAAGAGTCGAAGATATGCCGATCGCCCGCACTGCGCCCTCCTCCCGGGCAGTCATGGACAAGAGGGCCGTTGGACAGGCAATCCGGCTGGCGGGCCAGGGACAGCCCTTATTGGACGCTTAGTCGATTGAAGTATCGGTGAATCCGATGCCTTCGTCCAGGACAGTGTTGAGGAGCAATTCTGTAACTAGCTCATCGAGTAAACGGGGCAGCCTGTGCGCAGCGCCTCGTAACTCCATCGCGCCAAGACCCAACACGGTGCTGCGCTGCCCCGAGCTAGTGAGGGCGCGATTCGCAAAGTGCATCATCGGCTAAGTACCTTTCCCGCCCCTACCTTCGGAGGCCATTTCCACCAGCAGGGGTTAGCTGCTGTATTTGGTGATGGTGGCCAAGGCCACCCAGTCGTGAGAGTGGGTGGCCTTGGCGGTTTGAGGTCGGTGCGGCTGCAGATGTAGTCGTTCTCGAATGCGAACTCTTGTGCCCGACCGGCTAGGTGGCCGGGAGGGCTTCGGATCGGTTAGAAGCGCCGGCCGCCCCCGGAATCTGAAGGAACATTTTGGGTGAGAGGCATTTCGGCGGGATCGAGGAGGCTGTTGGAGTCCTGGGTATCAACGAGGTACTGAGCTTCTTCCTTGGTTTCCACGTTGGGCAATGAGCCGTTGAGAGGCTTCCTGCTTGTTTCCTTGAGGAAAAGGACGGAAACCAGTCCCAGCAGGGCTGCGCCCATCAGGTAGTAAGCGGGGACCATTTTGTTCCCGGTGACTCCGATAAGTGCCGCAACGACCAGAGGGGCCGTCCCGCCAAAGGCCGCGTTTCCCACATTGTAGGCAAGCCCAAGAGCGCTGGAACGCGACGGCGTCGGGAACTGCTCAGGCAGTGAAGAAGCGTAGCTCGACGAAAAGAGAGTTGCGCAGACCATGATGAAGAGTGTCCCGAGTTGCGCGCCCCAAATTTGGCCCGAACCCATCATCATGAACGCTGGAACCGGAAGCACGATGCCCAGGATTGCGCCGGTGAACAGGATCCGCTTCCTGCCTATTTTGTCCGAGAGCGAGGCAAAAAACTGGGTTGCGAATGCTGCGAGTACGAACAACGGGAAGATGACAAGGGTCCCTAGGGAACCCTGGAACCCCAGCGTCTGGTTCAGGTATGTAGGAGTGAATGAGGTCATGGTGTAGGCAATGACATTGCCTGCGGCCGCGACACCCATGACGGGCAGAATGAAACGACCATGGGTCCGAATGACCTGGATGATACCCGGGTTTGTTGCCAGCTCACCGGTCCTCCGGGACTCCTCTGCCCGTTCCTTCAAGACGGCACTGAACGTTGGCGACTCTTCAATGCGATAGCGGAAATACAGGGCTATGGCAGCAAGTGGGCCTGCGACGAGAAATGGAATCCGCCAGCCGAAGGATTGCATCGCGTCCTGACCGAACCCCAGCTGCAGAAGGGCTACCAGGCCGGCTCCAAAGGCGAATCCCAGATAGCTGGATCCCATGAATCCAACATAGAAACCCCGCCGCTTATCCGGTGCATATTCGCTCAGGAAGGTCGCGCCACCGGTGTATTCCCCACTGGCGGAGAACCCTTGCAGCAGTTTCAAGAACACGAGAAGCGCCGGAGCCCAAAGCCCGACATCCGCGTACCCGGGGAGCAGCCCGGTGGCAAACGTGGAGACGGACATGAGGAGCAACGTGAACGTCAGGACCTTACGCCGCCCGATCCTGTCTCCCAGCCATCCGAAGAAGACGCCGCCCAGTGGTCTGGCAACGAATGTCACTGCGAATGTGCCGTACAGGTAAAGAGCCTGGACTGTCGGGTCGGCCTGCGGCAGGAAGACAGGCCCCATTACGGTTATGAGGTAGGCAAACACGCCGAATTCATACCATTCGATAATGTTCCCGACGACCGTTCCAGCAACGGCGCGCCTCAAAGCGGCCTTATTGACTATGCGGACGTCACTGATTTTCAGACGCAGCTTGCCAGGTTGGGCGCCGGTGGCACTCCCAAATCTTTGATCTCCAGTGGACATTGGTACCCTTCGTTGATTCACAGATGCCAGTTGGGGTCGCATCAGACTGCAGGCCTGAAAGAAGGGCCTCGGTCCTGCGTTGGTAGGGATACCTAATCAGCTATCTACAGGGTGAACCATAAGACATTCGCCAACGAAACACCCGCAAGTTCGTATAGCCCCTGATCCCCTGAAGGGTCGGGAAGTCATCGTACCGTCACTCATCAGGTCAAGAATCGACTTGACCCAACATTGGTTGTAACGCTCCGGAAATGGAGAACGTCAATGGTGGAAATCTTTGCCTCTTAGATTTGAGTCAGCGCCTGAAGAGGCTGCAATCTTAGAGTCGAGCCACATTGGGAGGGCTGAACAGTGAAGTCTCGTAGCCTGGCTTCCAACGGATCAGGTGAGTTGAAGTCTCGAAACCCGACTAGCAATGATTCAGGTGTGCCGCGGTCTGGATAGGAAACAGTCGATAGTGCGGTGAGAATGATAGGACCGTATGACGAAGCCTGCCAGCTACCTGGCTGTTTCTGCCTGGAATCCGGTTAGTCGCTGACGTGGTTCACTACTCGCCAGGGAGTCTGGGTGTTCAGTGAGCCAGGCCCGCGCCGATTTCAACCACCAAAACTCCTGCGCCGATGAGCAGTATCCCGAAGGCCATGAGCGGTGTTAAGGGCTCCTTGAAGAAGACACGGGCTGATATTGCTGTGAGTGCGACACCGCAAGCAACCCAGATCCCATAGGCCACGCCAAGTGCAAGCCCTTCGGCCAAGGCCATGCTGAGGAAGACGAATGCACAGATATAGCCGACCACTATGGGAATAAGCCACAGCTTCTTCTTCAGCCCTTCCGAAGCCCGCAGGGACACCGTGGCACCAACTTCGGTAGCGATGGCCAAGCTCAGGAAAACCCAGCTCATTGCGCGTCCTTGGCTTGATGAAGGCGCTTGGCGTTTTGCGATCCAAGCTCGACTGTTACGACGCCGGCGAGGATGAACATCATCCCTAGGCCCATTAGCCATGTAAGGGTTTCGTCAAAAATAAGGGCGGATAAAAGCGCAGTGGTTGTGACTCCACCTGCGCCCCAGGCGCCGTAGGCAACGCTAATGCTCATACCCAAGCGCAGGCAGATAGTGAGCAGGCCAAAGGCGGAGATGTATCCGGCGACGACCAACACATACCAGCCCGGCGTTTCCATGGCGGCTTTGAGAGCGAGGGTTGCGCTCACCTCCGTTAGGACGGCGCCGCCGAGCGATAGCCATTTCTTCACTCTGCTTCTCCCTCCCGCGTCAGGTCGATCAATTGCGCCAGGATTACGGATCGATCTGCCGCGCTTGGCCTAAGTACACCGCTGGCTTGGGCGGCCCATAATCCGTCCGCAGCCAAGCGTGCGGTCAGGAGCCGGGTGCGCTGCGCGGCAGGCGTTCCATCAGGCAGCGTCAGCCAGGGTTCAAGCTGGCGGGTCCAAGCCGCTTGCAGTTCAGGCCAATATGCGGACTGGAACCAAAGCGCCCACTCCGCGCGCATGTTCTCCCCATCGGCCGCAGCCTGAATGTAGGCGCGGTACCGGTCAGCTACTGTTGCCATCTCCAGGCTCGTGCTGAGGAGGCTAATCATTCTTCGCCGTAGCTGGATGGCTGCATGTTCGACCAAAGCGACCATGAGCGCATCACGGTTCGGAAAGTGGTACATCAGGCCCGGTTTGGTCACCCCCGCCTCAATGGCGACCCGTTCAAGGGTGACGGTGGCACCCTCGTCGGAGCCCGCTACTCTCAGGCCTGCGTCAAGGATTTGGGGACGTTGGCTTTCTCGCACCATCATACTTTACCATCCGGAAGGTAAAGTATGCGGGTTGTGAGGCAAGGTCACCTGAACGGTCCGTGGTCAGGTTGCTGCGAGAACTGCGACCCTCATTCCGTGGCGATGACCGGGCAGGATGGTCCGATCTCCGCTGAGGGCTCCGACGAAGCAAGCTATCCCGAGTGAGGAGTTCTCAGGCATGCTTCTGCTCCTCTTCGTGGAAGGGGTGACCGGGGGCGGGGATGGCGACCAAGGCTTGGAAGGCTTGACGCACGGCTACCTCATCCAGTTCCGTGTCGGGGTGCGCCAGGCGGTGGCTCCACCAACCCCACAGCAATGCATTGACGGCAAGCGCGGTGCTGGTCGGCATTACCCGATGGAGCATCACGAGAGCATCGTCCTCAACTGCCTGAAGGACGGCTGCTACCTTCCCGTTCCGTGCGCCGTAGTGGCGTATCTCCTCATAGAGTCGGATGTCGTCGAGGCTGGGGCTCGTCGCGCCGATCGTCGCCTCGACAAGTGCATCAACGACGTCGGCCTGAGTACGCGCTTCACTGAGAGGGTCTGCATAGCGGGGTTCGAGATCTACGCGGGTTGCGTCCAGGGCACTCAAGATAAGGCCCTCAAAGCTGGGGAAGTAGTACGTCATGGAACCCAGCGGCACGCCGGCGTGCTCCGCGATTCCCCGGTATGACGCGGCGCTCATGCCCCCGGACCTGATTACATCGAGCGTTGCTTGCAGAATCCGGGAGCGGCGTCCTGGGTCGTTCGGCTTCCCTCGGCGCATACTCTTCTCCAATGTTTGACCTAGTGCGTACAGCTGTGCGTACACTTGTGCATAAAAGAACTGCGTACATGTGTACGTACATGACTACAATCTAGTACAGGACGGAGGCCATCGTATGAATGGCGAAAAGCTGCAGGCGCTTGCCCGGGCGAGGGTGCAAGAACTCCCCGGCACGCATCTGGAGCACCCGTTCGGACCAGACTGGGAAGTGTTCAAGGTGCGGGGCAAGGTCTTCATGCTGATGACTGAGGTCACCGGCCAACCCATCGTTATCGTCAAGGCAGACCCGGAAGACGCGCAATCGCTCCGCGAGGAGCGCGATGACATCACCCCCGGTTATCACATGAACAAGCAGCACTGGATCACGCTGCACCCGGGAGGAACCCTGAAGAAGACCCTCATCGACGAGTTGGTCACAGAGTCCTATCTGCTCGTCGTCGAAAATCTGCCCAGGGCGAACCGTCCGGTGGATCCCGCCCTGTTTGGCAAGGCAGACCGATGACCCTCGCCGGCGACACGCTGCAACAGACCGCCCGCGATGCCGCAGCGGCGTTGTGGGAGGTCGGCAATGACCGGCCGTTCACGCCACACCTGGATGTCTGGAAGGTGCGTGGCAAGGTTTTCCTCATCATCACCGAGGACGACCCGGATCAGCAGATCATCACCGTCAAGGCCGACCCCGACCACGCAGACGCGCTCCGACGCGATTATGACACGATCACTTCCGGGCACTATTTGGACAAACGGCATTGGATCTCTATCGCACCCGGTCCAGGCATCACAAAGCGGTTCATTGAGAACCTGGTTCAGGACTCCTATGATCTCGCCTCCGGCCGTCGAGCCGAGCGGCAGTCGTGAGCGAGCAGCCGCCGTCGCTGTTTGAGATGGAAGATTCCTCCAGGCCCCTTGCCGATCGACTGCGCCCACGCACCCTTGCCGACGTCGTCGGCCAGGACCACCTTCTTGCCGCCCACGCCCCGATCGGGCGCATGGTCGGGGTGCAACGACTCGTTTCGATGATCCTGTGGGGCCCTCCCGGCTGTGGGAAGACCACCATCGCCCGCCTCCTCGCAGAGCAAACAAACCTGGTGTTCGAACCGCTCTCGGCCACCTTCTCCGGGGTTGCGGACCTTCGCAAAGTCTTCCAAGCAGCCCAGCGCCGCCGCGAGATCGGGCAGGGAACGTTGCTCTTCGTCGACGAGATTCATCGTTTCAACCGCGCCCAGCAGGACTCGTTCCTGCCCTACGTCGAAGACGGCACGATCGTTCTGGTCGGGGCAACCACCGAAAACCCCAGCTTCGAACTCAACGGCGCATTGCTGTCCCGTTGCCAGGTATTCGTCCTCAAGCGCCTCGACGATGCCGCTCTCAACACCATTACCAAACGCGCAGAAGACACCCTCGGTGCACCCCTGCCACTTGACGGGAACGCCCGACAGGCGCTCGTGGCCATGGCAGACGGAGACGGCAGATACCTGCTGAACATGATCGAGCAAGTCCAGTCGCTCCCTGCACCTGTTGGTCCGACGACCCTCGCCGCTGCCGTACAGAAGCGCTCACCCCAATACGACAAAGCGCAGGAAGGCCACTATAACCTCATTTCGGCGCTCCACAAGTCGATGCGTGGTTCGGACCCGGACGCAGCACTGTACTGGTTGGCTAGAATGCTCGACGGCGGCGAGGACCCGCTGTTTATCGCGCGCCGCATCACGCGGTTCGCCACCGAAGACATTGGCATGGCCGACCCCAACGCGGTTCAGCAGGCCCTCGCCGCTTGGGATGTCTATGAACGCCTCGGCTCCCCGGAAGGTGAACTCGCCATCGCCCAGGCCGTGATTTACCTGGCAACTGCACCGAAGTCGATCGGCGTGTACCGCGGCTTCAACAGGGCTTGCGATGCAGCCCGACGCACCGGTTCGTTGATGCCGCCTGCTCACATCCTCAATGCCCCCACCCGGCTGATGAAAGACCTCGGCTACGGCAAGGGCTACCAATACGACCCGGACACCGAAACCGGTTTCTCTGGCGCCGACTACTTTCCCGAGGGCATGCCCCGGCAGACCTTCTACGAACCCACCACCAATGGTTACGAACGCGCCATCACCGAACGGATCCATCACTGGGCAGAGATGCGGGCAGCCGTCCCAAACGCTTCTACCCGCAACGATTCCACGACCCCCGACCCCGATTGAGCTCCCAGAAAGGCCTCACCGATGACCGATAGCAACGACACCCTCAGCAACGAGCATGCCGTTCATTCGTGGCTTGGCATTCCGTTCGCCAGTGCTGAACGATTCCGCCGGCCCGTTCTTCTTCCGTTTAACCCTGACCTGCCGTACGACCGGAAAGGGCCTGCACCTCTGCAAGCCGGGGACACCTCGTGGTTGGAGGCCGACAACGGATTCAGTGAGGACTGCCTGAACCTCAACGTCTGGGCTCCTGAGGACGCCGGGGATGCGCCTCTGCCTGTTGTCGTCTACATCTTCGGCGGCGGATGGATGCTCGGCGCGAACACCCAAACCACCTCAAACGTCTCCGGGCTCGCCGCGACCGGGCGCGTCGTCGGCGTCTCCATCAACTACCGCCTCGGCGCGTTCGGTGCGCTCTCCCTTTCCCAATACGGCGGTGCGCTCGAGGAAGCCACCAACCTTGGCATGCAGGACATCATCACTGCGTTGCGTTGGGTGCGGGAGAACATTGCCAGGTTCGGCGGTGACCCGGACAACGTCACCGTTACCGGCCACAGCGCCGGCGCTTTCTCCGCGCTGGCCTTGCTCGCAGCACCCTCGGCCGATGGGCTTTACCACCACATCGCTGCCTTTTCCGGCATGCCATCACGTCAGGTCCCCGCCTGGGGGGCCGAAGAACGCGCACACGCAGTCCTCGCGGCCCTCGGAATCAAGGACGACCCTGAACAGCTACTGAACATCGACGCGCAGCTGCTTGCCGAAACGATGGCACAGACACAGTCCGCGGACCCCGGCGCGGCGCACGGCGTGGACAGTGACGTGATCGCCGTCGTCGATGACCGGAACCAGCCCGGCGGTGTCCTTACCGACCACCCCATGAACGTCCTCGAGTCCGGAAAGCACAAGGACATCGACATCCTGTTCAGCAGCACCACCGGCGAAACCGACTGGTGGGTCAACCACAAGGCAGAAGACTTCGACCCAGGCAGCATCGAGGGCTTGGTCGATGAGTTCTCCCACAGGAACCGCATCCCACGCAGCCGCGCCCAGAAGATCGTCGCCGCGTTCGACACCGACGGCCGCACTCCCATCCAAGTGCGTAGCGCCCTGTTGACCAACTACTCCTTCACACTGCCCCAGGTCCGGGGCGCACTCGCGCACACCGCCGCCGGGGGACGGGCACACCTCCTCGCCGTCGGCCCTCTCGAAGGAGCAGAAGCCGTGCACGGTACGGAAATGTACGGCATCGTCGGACAAAAACGACCCGGCGCAAGCAACGACCAAATCATCCGCGACACGTTCGTTCGCGACGCCCTGCTCGCCCTAGCCACACGCAAGTCCGAAGAACTGTGGGAACCAGTCACCACCGAACCGATCTCAAAAGGCATTGGCAACATGCCATACGACCCCACCACCCACGCGATCGAAGTCCTTCAAACATTCGCAGATATAGAGCGGCCGTAACCTTCAGAGAGGCTGTTAGCCCTTCCGGCGTCGATCGGCTTGCTCTACCAGCTCCGTAATCCATGGCCTGTGACCCCGATAAAAAGTCACCTCTTCAGGTAGTCCCATAACTTGGGGGACGGAGTTTGAGATGTCGATGGTTATCCGTCCCCCCGCCATAGGCGCGTTGGTGATGTGGACATCGCCGAAAGACGCGGGAAGGACCGGGTCCATCCACACTCCGCCGCGGGAGACGTGGGCGTCGTACTGCATGAGACCTGTCACAAGCAGAATGGGCGTCGTTGCCGCCCAAGCTTGAGGCGAACACGCGGTGGGATAGGGCAGCGGGACAGCGAATTGGTCCCGGCTGAATCCGCAAAACAACTCAGGGAGGCGGCCGTCTGAAAACTCGGCCGCCTCCAGTAATGCAGTCGAGATTCGTTGGGCCTCGTCCACGAACCCATATCGCAGGAGTCCGGCTGCGATAATGGCGTTGTCGTGAGGCCAAACGGACCCGTTGTGATAGCTGGCAGGGTTATAAGCACCCATGTTTGTGGCTAAGGTTCGGACGCCCCATCCGCTGAACATTTCCGGGGACATAAGGTGCTCCACGACCGATGGTGCCTTGTCCTCGTCCACGAGGCCCAGCCATAGGCAGTGACCCATGTTGGAAGCACACGCGTCTACTTGGCGCTTCTTTCCGTCCAAGGCAACGGCGTAATAGCCCCGTTCCGGCATCCAGAATTCCTCGTTGAAGCGTTTCTTTAGTTTCACCATAAGATCGGCGTACTCGTTGCCCAGAGCATCGTCTCCGGCGTCATAAGCCATCCACGCGCGGGCCGCGTAGGCCCCGTAAACATAGGCTTGGACCTCACTCAGGGCTATCGGTGGCTCGGGCATACTTCCGTCGGCGAAATTGATGCCGTCCCATGAATCCTTCCAGCCCTGGTTGATCAGGCCGCGCTGGTTCAGGCGTTCATATTCGACAAAACCGTCGCCGTCCTTGTCGCCGTAGTTCCGGATCCACTCCAGTGCGCGGTCTGCGTGAGGCAGCAGGGCGGCGATGGTGTCCGCAGCGAAGCCCCAACGACTGACCGATCCGAGAACCATGACGAACAATGGGGTGGCATCAACGCTGCCGTAATAGGCGGCCTTGCCTCCGAGAGCCAAGCCACTGGACACATCGAACCTGACCTCATGCAGAATCTTGCCGGGTTCTTCTTCGCTTATAGGATCTACTGCTCGCCCCTGGCGGTCGGCCAGCGTTTGCAGGGTGCCCAGCGCTAAGGAGGGATCAATCGGAAGGGACATCTCCGATGCCCATAATGAGTCGCGGCCGAAAAGGGTCATGAACCAGGGGGCACCGGCGGCCACGACAACCCGGTCCGGGTGGGTCGGGTCCTCGATCCTGAGTGCACCCAGGTCATCATAGCTACGCCGCATGGTCCGTTCGATTGACCGGTTGCCCATGTGCAGGACCGGAATCTTGGCTACCCACTGTTGTCGGCGCAGGTCACTGGGGGAGAGTTCGCCGTCAGCGCGGACGAAAGACGGCGGACGACTGCCGCCCTCGGTTTCGGGCATTACCGTCAGGGCGGTACTCCACTGGCCGTGCGGTTCAATGGTCACCCTATATGTCAAAGTTCCGGGCGTTAGCTCTGCGCCGGGTGCGCGGATAACGACGCCCTTTCTGACATCTTGCCAAGTGGCGTGAAGAACCAGCTCATCGCCCTGGCTCTGGGAGGTTTCGGCCCAACGCCTTTTTGTTCGCGCTTCCTTCAATCGAAAAGATCAGCGAAATCGGCTGCGACCTTTAGCGAAACCACGCAGTCGGTTGCAGCCAGCGAGTAGTTCCGAACGGTGATCTGTTCGTGGATTCCGGACCCCAGTTCGCGCAGCCGCTCCACGATAAGGGCGCTGTCGGCATGCCCGTTCAAGCCGGGAACACGTCCCGCAAAAAGGGCGCGGTAGGGTTCCTTTGTTTCGGCCCCCAGCTCTTCTACGACGTGGCCGTTAACGATCAGGCCCCAGTGCGACAGGATGCGAGTGTCCCGGACGAAAAGGCCATGTGGATTCCCGGGATGGATATCTCCGTTCCCCATGGAGATGCAGAATGATGAACCCTCAACCAGGGTGACTGTTCCGGCTCCTACAGGCCCCGCAGCATTATCAGCATTCCAACCGGACATCGCAGCCTCCCGAATAAAGGCCAGCGCCGTTTAGCCACCGATGCGCCACACGGGCGCAAGTGAACATTCCTCCGAAATGGACGCTACTCTCGCCTGGGGGTTTAGGCCAGCCCGTTTGAAGGAGAACCTTGAGCTGTGCGTGCCCAAAACCGGGTACGCACATTGCCTCCTACTGCTCCTGCACAAACACGGGCGGCGTGAGCACATCCAGCTCGGGAATGTCGCCTGACCAAGCCTCAACCTGAACAAGTGCATGCTGTGCAGTAGTGGCTTGCGAAAGACTTGAGGACGGCCTGTCGGATGTCAGCACATTGGGATTCCCGTGACGACAAAACGATGGATCGTCAGGTGCCGGATCGTACCAGGCCCCTGCTGAAAGCTGAACAACACCCGGACGAATTGCCGTCGAAATTACAAGGCCGGCCAAGCATCTTCCACGGTCGTTTCTCAGTAAAACGACCTCTCCGTCCGAGAGCCCACGGGCGGCGGCATCTTTAGGATTCATACGCAGGGGCTCACGTCCCTGTATTTTGGACCTTTGACTGGTGGCCCCTATGTCCAGCTGGCTGTGCAGCTTGGTCTTCGGTTGATTCGCTATAAGGTGCAGTGGGTAGTCTCCGGCTGATCCAAGCCATTCGTCCGGCTCAATCCAGACGGGATGACCGGGACAGTCAGCGTAGCCGAAACTTTCGATCGTCGAGGAGAAAATCTCGATCTTGCCGCTGGGGGTGGCCAGCGGATGCCCAATTGGATCCCGCCGGAAGTCGGAAAAAAGGACCTGATCCCTATTTATCACCGGGATTTCGATCTTCTCGCTCGCCCAGAATGTGTCGAAATCCACCACGGTGGTTCCCTTGTCGGCGAGCCTCTTCTGCCACCCGTCGTATAGATGGCGAAGCCAGCCCATGGTGTCCCGGTTTTCGGTGAATGCTTCCCCTCGTCCCATTTTTTCTGCCACGGCGGCGAAGATATCGAAATCGTCCCGTGCTTCTCCAGCAGGTGCTGTCAGAGCGTGCATGGGGAAGAATGTGGGGTCGTTACGACCGGCCCCATAATCGTTTCGCTCAAACGTCATTGTTGCAGGCAGAACTATGTCGGCATGCCGCGCCGTACTGGTCCAGAACTGCTCATTGACGATGACGGTTGCCGGCTTTGACCAGGCCCTACGGAATTTGGCCAAGTCCTGGTGGTGATGGAAGGGGTTGCCACCGGCCCAATAGATTAGCTCGATTTTCGGCAGAGTCAGACGATTGCCATTGAAGTCGATCTGGCTACCCGGTTCGAGCAGCATGTCCGAGATCCGCGAGACAGGGATGTAGGACGATTCTTGGTTCCGCCCCTGGGGAAAGGAAGGAGCGCTGGACACTCGCAGGGGCAACCCGACGTCTGCAGAGGAACCATATCCATGCTGGAAGCCACCACCGGGCAGGCCGATCTGGCCCAGCATGGCGGCCAGCGTGACCCCGAGCCAAACAGGTTGCTCGCCATGCTGCTGTCGCTGCATTGACCAACTGATGTTGATCATTGTCCGCGAAGCCGCCATCTCGCGCGCAAGCCGAACGATTCGTTCGGCGGGTATCGATGTTAACTTTTCTGCCCACTCGGGGTTCTTGGGTGCTCCGTCAACGTCACCCCGGACATAGGACAAGAATTTATCTACCCCAACGCAATAGCGATCCAGGAACTCCGAGTCAGCCAGGTTTTCCGCATCCAGAACGAAGGCCAGTGCCAGCATCAAAGCGGCATCACTGCCGGGAACTGGCGCGATCCATTCGGCCTTGGCCTCCGCATAGGTATCATCGGCGATTGGTGATACATCAATGAAGCGGCAGCCTCGAGCAACCGCGTCCTTGATAGCGTTTCGGGCGACATGGCGGCCAATTCCACCCGGGCCTATTCCACTGTTTTTTTCTGACAATCCGCCAAAGGCAACGAACAGTTCGGTGTTCCGGCTGACCACGTCCCATGACGTTGCCTTCGCCATAATTTCACCCGGGGGAGCGATGACGTGGGGAAGCACGACGCCGGAGGCCCCGTAACTGTAGTCAGTCACACCTGCAACATATCCGCCCAAGGAGTTCAGGAATCTGTGGATTTGGCTTTGGGTGTGATGGAAGCGGCCGGCGCTGGCCCATCCGTACGAGCAGCCGTATACAGCCATGGGACCGTATTCCGCGTAGACCCGTTTGAGCTCCGAACTGACCAGCTCTATGGCCCGTTCCCAAGACACCTCTACGAAGGTCTCGGAACCACGTCCTGATCCACTTCCCGGCCCGTTTTCCAGCCATCCCGAACGAACTGCCGGGCGCAGCACGCGAGTTGGATGATGTTGCGCTGAGGCCACATTATCGAGAATGTCTCTGGGATCCGGATCTCCAGACCATGGCTTGACGGACCGCAGAGACGTTCCGTCGCTCTCAGCTTCGAAGGCTCCCCAGTGTGTCAAATGCGTGCCCATGCTTTGGGTCCCCTTGCGTCGTGTCAAGTACGTCGATCTGGACCCGTTCACGTCCTTGGACGTACCAGGCCATTCTGAAAAAAGATTAGGTCCGGAACAGGAGCTTGGACATTGGAGTAGAGACGACAGCTGCCTCGTGTGATCGGGGAAACTCCAAACGACCTCTGATTGGACGTACCGATCTATTCGTCCCGTGCCCTGATTAACTGACGACGGCGACGCGCACCTGGAAGAGGCGTCCGTCGCCGTCGTCTGCCTCGAGGCCGGCAAAAGCGAAAACGCCGACCGGGAGCATCTACTCCCCGGCCAGCGCCTTCAGCTGTTTCCAGTTACGCGTACGTCAATCGGAAGTTGTGGAACCTTCGGGCGTGACCACAATCTTGCCGATATGGGTCCTCTTCAGCATCGTTTCCTGAGCCTTCGTGAGCTCAGAGAGTGGAAAGACTTCTTCGACGAGAGGCTTGATCTTTCCCTCCTCGATAAGGCTGACAAGCCGTGCGAAGGTCTCCGGCGTCGGGTTAGTGATCCCGTGCAATTCCAGGTCCTTATAAATGAGCTCCCGAAGGTCGATGCGGCTCACGGGTCCACCGATGGCTCCAGCCGTAGCGTACCGACCCCCACGCCTCAGCATCAGGAGCAGACTTTCGAACATGCTGCCTCCCACAACATCGATGACGACGTCGGCTCCACGTTCACCGATGACAGCTGCGACGGCAGCTGCCAGGTCCGGCACGTCTCGAGGGACAAATCCGTCCACGCCGAGTTCCCGTAGCCGGGCCTCTTTGCCAGCACTCGCAATGGCGATAACACGGGCGCCACGTGCCTGCGCAAGCTGGATTGTCGCGGTGCCCACTCCACCGGCGGCGCCGGTGACGACAACGGTCTCGCCGTCGCTCAGCTCGGTCCTGGCCAGCATCTCCTCGGCGGTGTCATAAGAGCAGGGGAAAGTGGCGAGCTCAGCATCACTGAGGTCGGTGCTGATGCTATGCGCGTTCACGGACGGCACAGGCACATACTCCGCGAATCCTCCGTCCCGGTCACCACCGAGGTACTCAACGATCTGTGCACGGCGGGGAAGCTTCGGGTCCCGAACAGACGGGTCGACGACGATTCGAGTACCGATCCGGCTTTCATCCACTCCTTCCCCGACCGCCACGATGGTTCCAGCCACCGAGGCCCCCTGAACGCGGGGAAACGACATTTTCGCGCTATTCCACGTGGCACCGGCGTCATCATCGCGCCCCGACCGCCCAAGTTCCTCTGAGACAGACTCTTCTACGACGCGGTCGTACCAGCCTGTGCGTGTGTTGATTTCAGTATTGTTGAGCGCGCACGCACCAACCTTGACCAGCACTTCTCCCGGCCCCGCCACTGGGGTCGGCACGTCAGTCCGATACACCAGCTGGTCGAGGCCGCCGTGGCCGACCAGCTGGACAGCGGCCATCTTTGTGGGAATGTTTGTAATCGTGCTCACTGAACTCTCTGTCATCTCTTAGTCCTCCCCGGTTCTTAAAGGTCGAGCCCAGGCTTGACCATGACGTGCTTCAGCTGGGAGTACTCGTCCAGGCCGTGCAGCGATAGCTCGCGACCGTAGCCCGACTCGCCGTATCCGCCGAATGGCATCTCAGATACATTCGGCGTGTGTTGGTTGACCCACACCGTGCCGAAGCGAAGTTCTTTGCTGAAGCGCAGCGTGCGCGCAAGGTTGGTCGTCCACACGCTGGCCGACAGGCCGTAGTTGACGTCGTTGGCGAGCTGCAGCATTTCGTCGTCGCTTTTTGCCGACTGGATACTCACCACCGGGCCGAACACCTCGCTCTGAACGATCTCGTCTGTCTGTTTGACGTCGGTGATCACAGTAGGTTCGATAAACCAGCCTGGACGATCTGCCTGTCGCCCGCCCGCCTTGATTGTGTTGCCGGCGTCCCGTGCGCGTTCGATGAAACCGAGGACGGACTTCAGTTGCTTTTCCGAAATTACTGGCCCCAGCGTGGTGGCAGGGTCGGAGGGGTCGCCGAGGACAAGTTTGCTGACTTCCTCAGAGTAAGCCTCGACGAATTCCTCATAGACAGACTCTTCAACGATGATGCGGCAAGCAGCGGTGCAATCCTGGCCAGCGCCCGAATACCCGAAAGTCACGAGGTCCCTGGCCGTCTGACGGATGGGGCTATCCGCGAACACCAGCACAGGGGCCTTGCCGCCGAGCTCGAGGCCCACCTTCTTGACGGTCTCTGCAGCCGTTGCTGCTACAAACTTGCCGGTGGAGGTTGCGCCGGTAAATGCGATCTTTCGAATTCCTGGGTGCTTGGCCATCGCGGTGCCCGCTGATCCGCTACCCAGGATGAGGTTGATCACGCCTTCAGGAAGGAAACGGTTGGCGATCTCAACCAGTTTGATCGTACTGAGTGGCGTAACGGTCGCCGGCTTGAGCAGCAGAGTGTTCCCGGCCGCGAGTGCCGGCGCGATCTTCCAAGCTCCCATCAGCAAAGGGTAGTTCCAGGGCGTGATGAGACCGACCACACCGAGCGGCTCGCGGCGAACCCATGAGGTACTCTCGTTGTCGTACTCGTCGACGGCGGGCGCCGTCGAGATGCGGGCAGCCCCCGCGAAGAAGCGAAGAACATCCACAACCGTCGGCACTACGAAGTCGCGCACATCTCCGATGGGAAGCCCCACGTTCAGGCTCTCGATCCGCGCGAACTCATCGGTCTCCTGCTCCACCGCATCAGCGATCTTAAGCAGAACGGCCGCGCGCTCAGCGGGTGAGGTGCTTCCCCAAGTCTTGAAAGCCTCAGAGGCTCGCTGCACGGCAGCATCCACGTCGGAATCAGACGCTATGGGGAATCTGGCGATCACGTCTCCGGTCGCCGGGTTGAATACCTTCGAAGCGTCTTCACCTTTCTCATCAGCGAGGTACGTTTCTGCAAAGGCCATAAAGTCCATGCTTTCCAGAGTCATTGTCGAGTTGCTCCTCAGTGGTCGTGCTAGTCGTCCAGATGTGGTCACTGTCAAGTTCCATCATGGCTTTCCGTGATGGATCGCGCCTCGTAGATTTTCTGAAGCGAATGCAGAAATGTGGGCCGTGGCACAACTGCCAGCCATGTGAGGGCGTGCGGACCGGGCTTCCGGGGTCGTTCCGTCTGACAACCGTGAGATCCACTGATATGTCACGGCTCACAAGATCTCCTCCGGTACTTCGTAATCTTCCCTAGCGCCACGCCTGCGCACCTGCGGAAAGATGTTGCTAAGGCCTTGGCTTTCAGTCGAACGACGCCGCTCGACGACGCCATCTACCAAGTGAGGACAAAACAATGAAGCTTGATGCTTATGACTACATCATTGTTGGGGGAGGTTCCGCAGGTTGCGTCCTCGCGAACCGTCTGAGCGAAGATCCACAAAACCGAGTATTGGTCCTTGAAGCAGGTCACAGGTACTCCTCACTTGATGTCCCCATCCGGGTGCCAGCAGCATTCCTGTTCCTCATGGGTCACCCTTTCTATGACTGGCGCACCAAGTCTGAGCCGGAGACAGGGCTTAAAGGTCGTCGAATTGACCACTATCACGGCAGGGTCATGGGTGGAAGCAGTTCGATTAACGGGATGTTCTATCAGCGCGCCAATCCACTCGTCTACGAGCGTTGGGCTCAAGAGACAGGAGCCGAAGAATGGGATTACGCGCACGTTCTTCCGTACTTCAAGCGGATCGAGACGTTCAAGGGCTCGGATCCGACCGGCGAGTACCGCGGACAATCGGGACCTATTCCAGTTAATCAGCATCATCACAACGGAACGCGAAACCCGCTGTTCGATGCGCTCTTTGAGGCGGCTGAGCAATCGGGCTACGAACTCGTCAACAACGTGAACGGCTACCGGCAGGAGGGTTTCTCCTCATTCGATTCAAACATCGAAAACGGTGAACGTTACAACGCTGCGCGCACTTACTTTGCCCCCGCGAAGAAGCGAAAGAACCTCGATGTCATCACAGGTGCTCGAGCAACGCGGGTGGTCTTCGAGGGGACCCGGGCAGTCGGCGTCGAGTTTGCTACTAGGTTCCGGAAGCGGAACATCGCGAGAGGCGCTGAAGTTATTCTGAGCGGTGGTGCGTACAATTCGCCGCAGCTGCTGCAGCTTTCGGGCGTCGGTAATGCGGCCGAGCTTAAGCAGCACGGAATCGACGTTGTGGCCGACCTGCCTGGCGTCGGCGAGAACCTCCAGGATCACCTGGAAGCGTTCATCATGTTCGAGTGCAAGCAGCCCGTCTCCAATCAAAGCATCGTCAAGAAGTACACCTACCCGATGACAGGTCTTAAGTGGTTGTTCAATAAGACCGGACCGGGTGCGTCAAATCACTTTGAGGGTGGCGGCTTCGTTCGCTCTTTCGATGACGCCCCGATGCCGAACCTGATGATGACCATGCTCACGCTTGGGGTGCGGAACGACGGCACTCCCGCGGAGACTCCTCACGCCTACCAGATCAATCTCGGTCCGCAGCAGCCACAGTCGAAGGGGCACATCAAGTTGCGGAACAGCGATCCGTTCGAGCAACCCGTTGCCACGTTCAACTATCTGTCCACCGAACGTGATCGCCAGGAATGGATTGACGGTGTTCGCACTACGCGAGCCCTCATGAACCAGCCCGCTTTCGCAGCATTCAACGGCGGCGAGCTCTCGCCCGGGCCTGAAGTCCAGACGGACGAGGAGATCCTCGAATGGGTCTCACAGGATGCCGAGACGACCTATCACCCCTGCGGGACCTGCAAGATGGGTAACGATGACCAGTCTGTCGTTGATCCCCACACCTTCCGGGTACATGGCGTGGACGGCCTTCGAGTTGTCGATGCGTCGGTGATGCCTTCTATCCCTAATGCGAACCTCTATGCGCCGGTCATGATGATCGCCGAGAAAGCGGCCGACGTGATCCTAGACAAGGATCCGCTCCCTGCCGAACACGTGGACTTCTACCGGCATGCGGCGGCCGAGGGGTTGAGCCTTTAACACGACCTTTCAGCTGGCTAGCGGGCTCCCGAGCATCCGCAGGCACGGCTTGATCGTCTGAGTGGCCGGCCTCTTGCGGCCGGCCACTTGGAAAATTCTAGATCCGCTCCTTAGTGCGATGGGGTGAATGCCCGGGAACAGGGCCGTATCGTGGACCGCCCTGACGACATGAGGGGATGACCAGGTCCGACTGATAAATAATCTTCGATATCAACTCGAGCCGAACGTCGCTGGACGGACTGCCGTTCCTTGACGATGACGGTCGAGACGGCGCCGAGATGGGGAGGGGAGAAGATGTGGACCGGCAGGAGAAAACCCCGCGGGCGGTGAGCGGCACAGTCGGCGCATTGATGGTGACGATTCCCAAGACCTTCCCTCCGTCCTCGACTGTCGGCGAGGTCCGCTCCCTCTTTGCCGACGATCACGTGCTCATAGCCTCGGTTGTAGCTGCAAACGGAGAGCTACTGACCACGATCGAACGCTCTGACATTCCAGCCGAAGCACCCGATGAGTCGCCCGCTGTGCATCTGGGACGGCTAGAGGGCAGGACGGCCTTGGAGTACTGCTCCATCAATCGGACGACCGGGTGGCTAAAGCATCAGGGGCGCCGACGGCTTGCTGTCGTCGACGCCGGCGGGCACCTTCTGGGTCTCCTCTGCCTCAAGCGCAGTGGAAGGGGTTACTGCTCAGACGCGGGCGTACTTGGGCGGCAGCAGGAATCAGACGAACAGCGCGCTGTAGGGTCTGCGCGCTGCGCCTGATTCGCCAGAGAGTATCCACGTTCCGCTCCGTGGTCCGTTTGCTGGCAGGTGTGACCTTCAGCGATAAAAGACAGCGTTTATACGGCGGCATTTGGCGCCATATAAACAGATTTCGTGCCGGTAATTGGACGCTCGTGGGTCACAGCGCGAAATAGCGTTTACCCAAACGGAGGCACCAACTAGCCCTTCTGTGTTTCAGCCGCCTGATTCACAAACAGTGGCGCCCCATGCCTTTAAAACAACCCTTCATCATCAACCTGCCCGGATCACCCAAAGGGGCCCTAGACGGGCTGACCGTCCGGGGCGCGTTGATCGGGCATCTCTACGACCAGCTGGAAGACGACATGAGTACTGA
This sequence comes from Paenarthrobacter sp. YIM B13468, assembly GCF_042788025.1. NCBI lineage: Bacteria > Bacillati > Actinomycetota > Actinomycetes > Micrococcales > Micrococcaceae > Paenarthrobacter > Paenarthrobacter sp. YIM B13468. Next base: position 34,125 of record NZ_JBHZPI010000032.1, read on the forward strand.
ATCATCACTCGAGGTGGTCAACGCTGTCCTGAGGGCGGAGCCCATTACCGTGGACCATGCCATCGCGGCGGTGGAAATCGACACCGCCGGCGCCGTAACTACAATGCGCGCCCCATCGCCCACCAGGTGATGACGGACGTAGTCGCGCCAGCTGTCACAGAACAGGAGGCAGCCAGCAGATCGGCCGGAGAGGGCACTGGGTCCCGGCAACCCGTCCGCATCTGGGCGGTCCACCGCACTGCGTGCTCGAAATCGGCGATCCCGCGCTGGTGTGCGCGGTTTCCGCGGCCCACAGCGGACAGGCATTCGCCTTGTGCTCCGAACTGGTGGTCGAATAAAGGAACAGGTTCCGATCTGGGAGCAACAGTTCTTCGCCGACGGAAGCGTGGAGTGGGTGGGCCGGCGGCTGACGCCACAGCCTCCAAAGGCATATCCTGTGAGGCCGCCGAAGTACTAAAAGCCATGCCCTTAGTCAGGCAATCGGAGGCATGGATGGTGCAGTTTCCGGTCCAGGAATCGTGACTAGGATACTGGCGGCCGCTTCGGTTACATCAGGGCGGAGGCTTCGAGCTGGTGATCTTCAGCTACGACTGTTTAGGCGAAGGGTCTTCATCCGTGGATCGACCCGACCACAGCAAGATGTGCGCTTGAGGTAGGGAGACCCACCTGATCGAGGCGGGCAGTGATGTTGGCTGCGGCGTCTTCGGGACGTTGGCGCTTCACCACTCACATGGCAGTCGAGTCCTCGCGACAGACTGCTCTGTCCCCGTGCCCGCCGCTCACGGGGAACGTCATGGGAGGAGAGGCGAGAACAGGGGGCCCGGACCAACTCAGGGTTACTTGGAGCGGGCCGCAGAGCCTAAGGGCGAAGCGCCAGTGCACCAATGCCGCGGGAGACGAAGGACTCCGTGGTTCGCGGAGCGGTTCGAACAGAACCACTGCGGACCGGGAGGCGCTCAAGGGTCAGGAGCTCAGGGAAAATTCCACAAGCAGCGACCTTAGACTTCAGGGCGTGGCCCGCTGCTTTGATGGCGGATCAATTGGTGCCGGCACCTTTGTTTAGGTTGCTTCACCATGAAGCCCGCCAGTGTCTGACTCACCAGAGCGCTCATGTCCTTGTCAAATCTCCCCATTCTCAGTCCTCTAATCCTGGACGGGTGTATCAGCGTGGGCGGTTCGCCGAGGATCGTTCAAATGGGGCTGCTGCAAGAATACTTCGTAACCGTCAGTTGCGTGGAAGAGTCGACGTTCCCCAACCCTCGACGTAATCCAGACTATAGTTCGGTCGAAACTCAATGTGTCTACCGTTCCAGAGAAACGGTGATTCCCATTTTCGAGAATCACGCTTTGCCCTTCTTCGAGTACATCCCAGGGAGTGATTGATGCTTGCATCCAAGCCTTTGGAGAACCTCCGAGACCTTCATCATATGCTCCTTCCATAACGGGGATTCGCCCTAAGCGACTTCGCCGCGCCAGTGGACTGGGCTGATGGAAAGAAGGAGCCGTGTACCAGGGGTTGCACTGTACTGAACCGTGGTTCCTTTGGGAAGAACAAGCAATTCGTCGGCATCGCCTGTCAGGGTTTCCTTGTGTTCCCCATCGATAACGACCAATCGGGCCTGGCCCTCGATGACGTAGATTGATTCCTCGTACTGGACGGTCCAAGGATCGCTGAAGCCGTCCTCCTCGAAGGTCATGATGTACGTTCCGAGCTGCTGGAGGTCGCTGCCGGCCGTTCGATGCTCGATTTTTGCCGGACCAAAGTCGTTCACGTTGGCAGGATCAAAGACGGGTTTGTGGATCAAAGAGATAGCCATGGTGGGCTCCTAATGGTGTAGTTTGTGATGCGATGGGCAGCCCGTCATGGTGCGACGGAGCGCCCGGTTGTTCTGTTTTGATAGAAGTGACTAGTGAGAAGAGAAATACAGGGCAACAGCCCGGATCAGCCCTGCAAGGCGCCATGGAGTGCCATAGCGACGGCCCCCGGAAGTGGCCGGGAACGAGCCTGAGCCGGATCGACGTTGACGTAAACGAGCTCTACCGTCGCCACCTCCGTCCCGTCACGAGCAATCGAAACATCGATCTTGAAGCTCGAATTCCCGACGTTTCGGCATTTGACGTCAACGTCGAGAATGTCGTCGAAGTAGGCGGGGGATTTGAACAAAAGAGCTGCACTGACCACCGAGGGATCCGTCCCTTCAGCGACCAGCTTGGGGTAGGGCCAACCAATGCTGCGGAAAAACTCCGTCATTGCCACGTCGGCGACCTCGAGGTAGCGGCTATTGAAGAGGAACCCCTGCGAGTCGACCTCGTGGTTCCTCACGCGATGCTGGTGCAGCGGCATCAGGCTCCCATTTCTGCCTGCAGCTTGGCGTAGAGATCCAGCCTCCGCAGTGCCAGCCCGGGTGCTTCAGGCTTTGCCCGTGAGGCGACCAAAAGGTCATGATCCAAGTCGGTGACCAGCACCTCTTCGTCGGCTGTTGTGGTGGTGGCCAAGATACCGTCGTTGATTCCCACTGTCTTGTCCACAGGCCCGGCGACAAGGGCCTTACCCACTGCGAACATTGGAGAATCGGTCGGAATGCCACTTGTACCGAATAGTGGTGACATCACGACGTACAGCTGGTTCTCAATCGCACGCGCCTGGCAGCCAGTACGTACTCGGTGAATGCCCCGTCGGTTCCATGTGAGGGAAGGGCAAAGGATAAGGTCGACGCCTTTGTGGACCAGGTAACGTGAAAGCTCAGGGAACTGGATGTCTGCGCATATCAGAAGGCCAACTGTAAACGGTCCGATCTTTGTGACCAGGAGTTCATCGCCGCCACGTGCGCCAAGTGCATGCTCCTGCGGTGTGAGATGGATTTTGTCTTGGGATTCTATGCGACCGTCCGGGTGGGCGATAAATGCTGTGTTGCGCAGCGATCCATCTTCGGCGACTCGGTTATGACTTCCGCCGGCCACCACGATGTTGTAATCCCGGGCCATCCTGCGCATGCTCTCAACGAGGTCTTCCGTGAACCCCGGAAGGAACTTCCAATAGTCCGCTGTGATTGTGTCGGTTGTGACTTCATGATCGGTGACTGCTCCGAGGAGCCCTGTGCTGGCGAGCTCGGGGAAAAGCACGACTTCGGCTTGCTGCTCCGCTGCGCGCTTTACCAGCCCCTCCACATGGTCCAAATATTGCTGGAGGGTCCTCTCAGGCCGAAGCTCGAACTGAATGGTGGCTACCTTTAGTGACGCCTTGGTCATAGGAATCTCCTGTCTGAGAAGTCGGCCGTCTCTGGTCGGCGATTCTTCCACGTGTATTCTTCCCGCGGTTGCGGACGAGGCTGGTCGGCAGGTCGAAGAAAGAGTGGCGCATGGCGTTTTATGGCAATCCACGTGCCAGCCGACTTATGCAATAGACGCTAATGGAGCTTCGAAAGGCTGAACACTAGGAGGAATCCGAAAGGATAGTCAGAGTTTTGGTGCTAAGTCCAAGAGTCAGGACCATCGAGTCAGCCGCGAAGGCTTTTGGCGCGGAATCGAGTAGCGGAAGCTACTCTGCAGAGCTTCTCAGGGCGGACCGGTTCATTTTCAATGCACCAGCAAAGACACTCGCCTCCCCGGCAATGACCTCGGCCATTACCTGGCCGCAGATAGGCCCGCTGGCGATACCCCAGGCGTGACCGAGATTGACATAGGCGCCGTCAGCCCGGTCGACGATGGGCAAGTGGTCACTTGTTTCACTTCCCAGACCCGCCCAAAGGCCCGTAACTCCGTACTCAGAAAGCGATGAGTACCTGTCTAAGGTTGTAGACACCATCGCGTTGGTTGCATTGATGCTGATATGCGGATTTAGTGAACCCCGTCCGTCAAAGCTGTTGCCGATGAATATCGACCCGCCCCGGTTTTGGGCGATCGAGTCATCATAGTCAACGAATGAGGAGGAGGACGTTCCGCCCTCGCTCTGTCCATGACCGGAGCCGTTTGGCCGGGAAAATATCGCGGCGTCATAGGTTGGAAGGTCAGTGAGCGCACCACATCCGTAGACGCCACGGGGACCGTGCATTATGGGGTTCAAGCTCGTGTCAATGGGCTGAGTCAGCATCTGGCCGACCCTGGCGGTTCCGATCGGGACATCGATCCCCTCGGCGCGGAGGTTGGTTGACCAAGCGCCCGTTGCCCACACCACCCCTGATGCATGAATCTCGCCCCGGACCGTGCGGACCCCCGTGACGGTTTCGCCATTTCGCAGTGTCGAAAGGACAGACGTATTTTCAAACGTGCGGATCCCGGCTCGAACGCAGGCACTAGCCAGTGCGTTGACGAACTGGACACCATCTATTTGGGAGTCATCGGCACAAAATACGGCGCCCAGAGCGCTTTCTGGAAGGATTGATGAGTGCTTTTGAGCCTCCTCCCGACTGATCATGGTTGCGTCCAATCCGGCTTCCCGCCGATTGGCGGCGTAATCTTCAAGAATCCTGCCCTGTGCGTCGTTTTCGAAGAAAAAGAGGCCGCCTTGATTGCGGTAGTCGAACACGTCACCAAGATCGCTTAGGTATTCCTGATACTTTTCCTTGCCGGCTCTAGCGAGTGACAGTTCGTCTCCAGTGCGTCGGGTCTGCAGCCACAACGAACCCGGGTTTCGTCCGGAAGCGCCGTAGGTGGGGAACCGCTGCTCTACGACGACGACGTCGAATCCCCGCTTGCGCAACTCCCAAGCGGTGCAAAGCCCCACAATTCCTGCTCCTATGACGACAATGTCACCCGTCGCAAGTGTGTCAGCGCTCATGGCAAGATACCTTCTTCCTTGGGCTGTCCTGTGCCCTCTTGGTTAGTCTTCCAGATAGACGAATCCGATAGCAGGATGGGAAGTCCTTGACACATAAACTCCGGAGGCCAAGTCCATGCAACATGACCTGCACGTCAGATGACGCGATGGGCTGTATTTGCCAGCTGTATGGTATTCGAGTCTCTACCCGTGACGTTAGGAGGCCTCCGGCACTGGTGTAATTGTTTTTTGTCCAACGTTCGTCGAACAGCGTTAGAATTCTCACAGGGGGACGGCTAAATTTCTGGTCTAGTCTGGGCGAAAGCGGTAGGCGAGGCCAGCCGCCCGTCCCGGTCTCTTCCCGAAAGAGTTCCTTATGATAGATGATTCGAACTCCATGCCACTTGGAGCTGTTCTAGCGGACTTGGGTCCTGCAGCGAAGCTTGTCGCGGGGGACGCTTCCCAACAGTCTAGGCAGGTACGCGGCGCTGTCGTCTTGCTGAAGCCGGAAGACTTGCCCGCCGACTTGGATGTGGTTGTGATATGTCCAGGCGAGCAGAGCTTCACAGAGTTGGTTGCGGGCCGCCTCGATGGCCCCGGCCGCGTAATCTTTGTCACGGCCGAAGAGCCATCCCTCTCGGAAGGCATCAAAGCTTTAGGGGAGCAGCACATTGTCATCGCTGTTGATCCAGCCCTGAACGTTGCTGCGGTCGTGATGTCGTTTTCGCGGTCGTTGCAGATGCCGGAGGAATCCGTTTCCCGCCGATTGGCCTCCTTGCAGAGAGCACTCAGTCAGGCGATGACTGAAACTGAACCGATAGCGGCGCTACTATCCCGTTTGGCGCACGTATGTAATGCCAACGCCGTCCTTATCGACAGGTTCGGCAAGACTGTCCAAGCAACCGGTCCCGCACCTATGTCGCTTCTGTTTGAAGAGATCGGCCGCACGGCGGCTGACTCCCAGAATGTGGATGTGGACGGATGGCGGGGGGTGGCAGCCAGAATTTCGGCTTCCGACGAGGCTGATTCTCATTTTGGATGGCTCGTCGTCGCCGCTCGGCGCCCGAATTTTCCGGACAGTCATTCAACCTCCGCAACTCACGTTGCAGCAACCTTGGTGGAGGCCAGCCAGCGGATGGCAGTGGCAGCCAGGCAGCAAGAACGGGCCATACGCACTGCCGTGCTTGAAGAGGCGCTGGCGTTGCGCCGCGAGCCTCACAATCCCGAACTTGCGGCCCGAATCGCGGCTTTCGGCCTGTCTTTTGATGAGGAGTTGCGCACTATTGTATTTAGGCCGATTCGACCTGCGGTCGCATCGCGGTCGTTGCCGGCCACTGAGGATCTGTTGGAGATGTTGGGCAAGGCACTTGAGTCGCAGTCCATCGCCTACCTGATGACCGCCAAAGACAAGACAATAATAATAGCTGCGCAGTGCAATGTTCAGGCCTTCCGGCGGGTGATCGTGGCTGAAGATTCCAAGCTCCCTGGCGCCCTCGTAGGAATAGGCCGCAGTGTTCACGCGTTGGGAGACATTTTGGACTCTTACCAGGACGCCCAGTTGGCGGTTCGGACCCTTCGACGCAATTCGCGGGGCCCAAAGGTCATGGCCTACGAAGACTTCAACTACGCGACGAGGCTTTTTGCCGACGTGGGTTTCGACAAGATGATCAAGTGGGCCCAAGAGTTCCTGAAGCCCTTGGAGGGACGGGAACTGCTTGTTGAGGGCCTTCAGACGTACTTCGAACACGCTCAGAACATCAACGCTGCGGCTGACTATCTGGAAATCCACCACAACTCGTTGCGTTACCGGATAGCGAAAGCTGAAGAGATCCTGGGTATCAATTTGAGGGAGCCGGGTGCCGTTTCTTCAGTCTTCTTGGCTCTGACAGCCCTTGAGCTTGGTCGGATTCAGCAGCCGCGGCCCAAATCTTCGGGTGAAGCTGGACGAAGCCGTCGGCCATCCGACGTCGAAGCAAACGATGTCCTGCCATACTCGAGGCCATACGGCGAAAGAGCCGGCGTCGTCCGGGCACCTACACGATAACCGCTGCGGTTGAACCAAGAGCTTGGACGTGGTGAGGGCGATCCAAGCGGTGAAAGACTTAGTGCCAAACGAGTGCTTGCCTTCCCGCTTCGACAGCGACGGGTTGGGCCCCTCCAGGAAGCGATCACTAAGGATCATGACTTGGGCTACGGGCTACGGGCTACGCGCTACGAATGGCGGCATTGCCACACGCATTCAGTGTCGCGGCTCACGACTGAGGCCGGACCAATTCCAGCCTTTAGCGTGGAGAAGGTCCGGCCCGATCGGAGCGTGAGAGAAGCACCGTATTTCATATGGGTAACGTGGTACTTAGAGAGGCAGCAACCGCTAGACCCCGACACTGGCCCCCAGAATGGTGGTCTGCCTTAATGACGATTCGAGCGTGAGGTCGAGAGCGGTTGAAACCCTACTGGTTACTTCCGGAATACTGCCGATTCCCTCCACCTCCGTCAGTATGCCGCGCTCGTTGTAGCGGGAGGTGACAGCGGTTGTCTGGGTGAAATAGAGTTCCATCCTGCTTCTGATGACTTCGGCGGTATCATCCGAGCGGTTTTCGCGGTCAGCCCGCAGGAGTAAGCGCTGTACCAGTTCCTCAGTGTCTGCAGTGAGCTCCAGCACGAGGTCGAGTTCGTAACCCTTGGCTGCCAGGATTTCGTCGAGATAATCTACCTGACCTAGAGTGCGGGGATATCCATCCAACAGAAATCCCTTGTCTGCATCGCTCTTTTCCAGGCGCTCACGAATCATCGCGTTCGTCACCGAATCGGGTACAAATTGCCCTGCATCCAGATACGATTTAGCGGTTTGACCCAAGCGTGTTTCATTTTTGACATTTTCGCGGAAGATATCTCCGGTTGAAATGCTGACGATCCCGAACCTCTGGGCAATGTACGTTGCTTGTGTACCTTTACCGGCCCCGGGGGGACCTATAAGGAGCATTCTGATCACGGGCGCATCCTATCCAGCGGGGTGAAGTCATTCTGAGTGGGTGTGGAAACAGGGGAGGACGACACTCGTGGCGCGGTGTCGTCTCGCCAGCATTTGAAGAGCTCAGAGAGCGTGGGAAACCATACATCGTCAAATGAAGTGACGTGGTCGAGGAACTTCTCCAGCATGACGAGGTTGTGCGCGCGCCCAATTGTCTGCGGGTGTAATGTCCATGTCATCGCGCCACCGACGCAGCGCTCATAGGCGAAATTGAAACTGTCAATCCACCGAGCCAGAACGGTCTCGTTGCTCTGCATGAGCGCGCTTCCCTTGAAGGACTCGAGTTCCGGGAAGTCGTCGAGGAACCAAGAAACGGGGAACTCGAGTACGTTGCTCTCCGGGCCGAAGGTGTTGCCCTCTTCTTGGCTAACGCCGACCACCATCCGCGGCCGGTATGGCTCGAAGTCCCTGCCCATCAGGGACGAGTCCCAGTCGAACTCGAATTGGGCAAGGAGATCGAGGGTGTTGTCGGTGACGTCCAGTGCCGGTGAGCGGTATCCCTGAGGACGTTGACCCAGGAGCTTTTCATGCTGGGCTATTTGCAATTCCAGCAGACGTTCTTCCTCCGCTCGTTCGAGTGCAGGTACATATTCGTGGTAGACACCGTGTGCGCCAATCTCATGGCCGGCCTCGACAATCGCGTCCACGGAGCCCGGGAACGTCTGAATCGTGTGCGTAGGCACGCACCAAGTCGTAGTGATTCCGTAGCGCCGGAAGGCGTCGAGAAGTCGTGGTGCACCAACTTCGGCACCAAATTCTCCTCTGGACATCAAGGATTGGGAGGTTGAGCGAAAAGTGCCCAGCCATACACTCTGGGCATCAAAATCGGGGCTTAAAGAAACAGCAAGCCGTTTGCCTTCTGGTAAGTGAAGAGGCACTACGAGCACCTTTCTATTTCACGCAAGGAGATCACCTTGACAAACTTTATGGAGTACGAGGCCACCTAGACCGGGCGGCGAGAAAGAAGGACGATCCAGTCGCCTTCCTGGCAGATCACGCCGTCCTGGTTCAGAATCTGAACCCGAGTAGTCACAACACCCCGGTCGGGCTTGCTGGCAGACGGCTTGATGCCAATAACTTCTTCACGAACACTCATAGTGTCGCCAATAAAGATCGGGGCACGGAGGATCCAGTTGTCGATCCCCAGGAAGGCTATCGCTGAGCCGTTCTTCCATCCCAGCGCCATTTCCAGCCCAAAGGCGAGTGAAAGTGCGCCGGGACCATGGAACACCCTGGTGCCGAATTGTGTCGTTTTGGCATACTCCTCGTTGGTGTGGAGCGGGTGCATGTCGCCGGACCATGTGGCGAAGGTTACGACGTCGAATTCGGTGACGGTTCGTCCCGCTGAGGTCCACTGCTGTCCAAGATCCAGCTCTTCCAGGTAGCGCACGGCTGACTCATTGGTCGTGCCGAGTAGGTTAGTAGTCAATGTTGTTTCACTTCCGTTTAGTTTCTGGTGCTCTTGTGGCGGTGTAGGCGCCGGAGCTAATAGCGAATGACTCCGTCTACTGGGGCGGTCAGGGACGGCCGGTAGAGGGAGAGTTCGTCGAGGGAGTGGCTGAGGCGGTCGCCTGAGATCAGTTCGGCTACCAGCTTTCCCGTGATCGGGCCGGCCAAGTTGCCGTAGACGTGCCCGGTGGCCAGAACCAGCCCGGGAAGTTCCTCGACCTCGTCAACGATCGGGAGGGAGTCAGCGGTGGCGGGGACGAGGCCGGCCCATGCACGTTCTATACCGAGGGACCTGTAGTTAGGGAAAGTTGTAAGCAAGGAATCGATGGCCAGCTTGAGGCCGGCGGCAGGCATCCTGTCATCGAGTTGGTCGGGGTAGTCCATCGGACAGCCTATGAATAGGTTCCCGTCCTCGGTCTTGGCCACACACTCCATGTGCTCGAGACCAGTTGACTGGTCCTCTGAAGGGGAAGTGAAGTACTCGTCCCTGTAACTGGGCAGATTCCGTATGTGGGCGTATTGCTTTGCCGCAAGCGGACCATTGAGGATTTTATCGAGCTTTTCCTCTACCGGAGCCAGAAGGACAGCACCCAGTCTGTGAGGCTTGATCGGCACCGTTACGCCCTCTGATTCGAGCATCGTAGACCAGACACCACCCGCCCATACGACCTTGTCCGCTGAAACATTGCCGCCGACAGTTCGTACTCCGACTACCTTCGAGCCATTCCTCAGTAGTCCGAGGACCGGTGTGTTTTCATGGATTCGTACTCCAAGCCTTCGGCATTCCTGCGCCAGGGCGCGCACAAACTTCGGTGTCCGAATCTGGCCATCTTCCGGGCTGAATGTTGCTCCAATAACATCGGGGGGCAATATCGGAGCGGCTTCGTGAGCGGCCTGGTCGTCCAGGAGCTCGGCTTTGAAGCCATCAGCGATCCGCGCTTCCACAAATTCCTTGTAGACCCTGCGCTGGTCATCCGTGTAGAAAAACGTCATGGCGCCGTTGCTTCTATATTCGAAAGACGGCCCGAGGATATCTGCAAAGTCGTCGTACAGGGCCCTGCCGGCACGGGTCAGCTCTACGGCGTAGTCTCCGTGGCGGTTCTGCATGTGAAGGAATCCGAGATTTCGCCCGGAAGCTCCGTGACCAAGTTCCCGCTGCTCGAGAAGCACAACATCGTGCCCCTTTGAAGCAAGAAAATAGGCAGTTGATACGCCCACTATTCCGCCGCCTACGACGACCACGCCGGCCTTGTCGAGGTTCATTTTGTCATGTCCTAACTTCGTCTTGATGCAACACGTATAAGGGTGCCGAATAGGGAATTATCGGCGGATCAAGCTGGCTCTTATGCCCGGCCCTGGCTCTTTTCCGTTGTCAACAGCGTGGCCACGTCCCGCCTGTTGATTTTGCCGGTTGTCGAATTCACGGGGAGGGAGTCGACAGCAATGAATTCGTTGGGGACCTTGTAGGACGACAGGCGGGCCGCGGCAAATGCCTTCAGTTCGGCTTCGTCAAGAGGCGCAGGGCCCATGGGGACGACGGCGGCTACCACGCGCTGGCCGTAAACGTCGTCGGGCAGACCAACGACGGCCACTTCTCCAACAGAGGCATGCTGCTGAAGTACCCGCTCAACTTCTGCCGGCGAGATGTTTGTTCCGCCGCGGATGATGACATCTGAGAGCCGCCCAACGACGTAGACGAAACCATCCTCATCCACCCGGACAAGGTCTTTTGTGCGGTACCAGCCGTCCTCAGTAATGACCGTCCGCGTTTGTTCTTCGTCGCGCCAGTAACCGAGCATCAGCCCCGGTCCAGTGGAGTACGCTTCGCCCACCTGTCCGGCTGGAACTTCCGCGCCGTCGGCGTCGAGAACTTTTAGCTTCGAGCGCGGCACAAGCTTGCCTGCCGAGCCGGGCTGGGGAGTTGGATTTGCGATGGGGTCGTAAGTCACCAGGGGCAGGCATTCTGAGGCGCAATACGCATCCAGGACGGGTAGTCCGGTCTGGGCCTCCCAGCGGCCGAACGCGGCTTCGTTCCTGGGCTCTCCGCCAGAGATGCAGAGCCGAAGTGATGGGAAGGCCGGGCGATCCCCTGCTTGGAGTTCGGCGTATTGGGCCAGCTTTCCGAAAGTCGCTGTCACACCGGCCAGGAATGTGGCGGAATGCTCCTCAATGGCCGGAGCTATCATGTCCGGACGGGCCCTACGGACAACAACGACTGTGCCTCCACGAAGCAGTACTGCCAGGGAAGTGCTGGCAAGCCCATAGAGCCATGCCATCGGCAGGCAGATTATTGCCTTGTCTTCGGGGGAAAGATGCCAAACTTCGCCATAGGTGTCCGCGCAGTTGTATATGGCTGTGGCCGAAAGCATGATCGCCTTCGGACGGCTTGTGGTGCCTGATGAGAAACAAATCATGGACAGCGGTTCCCGAAGACCCTCGGGATTCGGTAGCGCGTCGTGCCGAACACTGGTGATGTTGAAGTCAATGATATCGACGATGGGCGCATTTTGTGCAGCAGCAGTGAAGTGCGCAGAGTTTACGCTTTCGGAGATGATTATCAGGGCGGGGTCACTCGTGGCAATCGCGTATTCCAAGTCCTCGGGACCTGAAGAAGGATAGACCGTGACCAGTACGCCGCCACTGCGCCATACCGCCAAGGCCGTGGAAAGATATTCAGCTGAGCTTTCTGCTACGAGGGCTACCCGATATCCCGGCTTCAGCCCGGCCGCAAGTAGTACGGCTGAGCGGTGCTCGATGGATGCCTGGAGATCCTTGTAACTGATGGAGGTGTCGCCGTCGACAATCGCTGTTTTCTCGGGGTACTGATCGGCAATGCTTTGCAGCGCAGAGACACAATCCGTTAGCTCCGGCGACGATGTATTCATATCCGCTCTACTTTCATTGATTACTTGGATGATTCCAATTGGCCCGTTGAGCCGATCTGGTCGAACTCAACGGGCCTTCGGGTTTTGACGTAGTCGATGCTTGTTACTGGCCGGCCGCAAGTTGACGGAGAATTTTCTCTGCTTCTGAGGCCATGTTCTCGACGATCTCGCCAGCAGGCAGAATTTCGTGAACAAGCTGCATGGTCTGGCCTACGGGCATCATCCCGAAGTCCATGTCACCGTCCTGGTAGCCGGTTTCGACACGTGTGCCGGCAACAGCGTACTGTCCGGGGAAGCCTGCGGGTTTTTTGGTCGAAGACTCCCATTCGGAGGTCCATTTGTTCTCGAATGCACGCATTCGCTTACCGCTATATGAGTAGGTGATGGTGCTGTCCTTGAAGGATCCTTCAATCACTCGGTTTTTGAAATTGTCGTGCCCATACGCTTCGGGGCTGGCGATGAAACGCGTTCCCACCCAGACTCCGGCAGCGCCCAGGGCGAGGGAAGCGGCGAGGCCGCGCCCATCTGCAATTCCGCCAGCGGCCAGGACCGGCTGATCCACGACGTCGATAACGGCCGGGACAAGGGTCATCGTGGATGCGTATCCGGTGTGACCACCGGCTTCGGTTCCTTGAGCCACGATGAAATCGACACCCGCAGCGCTGGCTTCCTTGGCCTTGCCGACGGAACCGACGAGCGAGAAGACGGTGATTCCGCGATCCTTACACTCTTTGATGAACCAATCCGGGGTAGCGAACGTCAAAACAACTGCCGAAGGTGCAGCGTCCAGGACAATCTGCACCTGATCTGCGACGGCACCTGGTGTGAGCATGGCCTCAACGCCTGCCAGTTTCTTCTGGTCAGCCCCCGAGAGCGACTGCCACAGCTCGCGTACGGGAGCCCACTGTGCCTCATCCTCAGACGTCAACGAATCCGGCAACAGAAGGTTTACCGCGTACGGTTTGTCGGTTCCGGCTTCGATCTTCTTGATTTCGGCGCGAAGCTCATTGGGCATGAAGCTGACACCGCCCAGGCATCCCAGGCCGCCGGCGTTACTGACCGCGGTCACGAGCTCGGCCTGCGCGACACGGGCCATGCCGGCGGAGCAGATGGGGTATTGGAGGCCCAGGGCTTCTGTCAATGCTGTCTTGATCACTTATACACCTTTCACATCGAAGCCCAGGATCATCCTGGCTTCCGGATAGTTCTTGTTGGTCCCAAGCGGGGGAGTGGGTGGGGTTACTGTTGCTGCTGGGCCGTGTCCTGGGCAGGACTACGTTGCGTTCCAGCCGCCATCGACCTGGATGGTTTGCCCGTTCACATAGCCAGCAGCGTCGGATGCGAGGAACAGCACTACACTCGCCACCTCGGAGGGTTCGCCAGAGCGTTTTGCCGGGATGAGGAAGTCCATGATTTCGGGCGAAACCCCGATGCCGCGCTGCTGTGTTGAAACGAGATCCCCCAAAATCTCCTCGGAAGTCGCGCGAAGGTTTGTCTTGATGACTCCCGGGGCGACTACGTTAGCGGTTACACCGTGCGGGGCAACGTCGATGGCGAGACGACGGGTCAGTCCTTCGATACCTGCCTTGGATGTGACGTAGGAGATACCGTCTGCTGCACCCCTTTGGCCGGCGACAGAGCCGATCGTAATGATGCGGCCGGAGTTCTGCTTCGTCATTACCTGAGCTGCTGCACGGCAGCCGTAGAACGTCCCGGTCAGGTTGACGCCGATGATCTTGGCCCACAACTCCGGCGTTGTCTCGAGCACGTCGGCATAGCCGTCGAAGACTCCCGCGCTGTTGACCATGACATCCAGTTTCCCAGTCTTCTCCACAACCTCGTCCACCAAAGCAGACACCGAGTGATAGTCGCTGACATCTACAACCCTTGTGTGGAGTGAGTCCGGAGAACCGAGTTCTTGCCGGGTCTCCGCTAGACGTTCTTCTGAAAGGTCACTCGCATAGACTTCGTAGTCTGCTTCGACGAATGCTTGGGCAATGGCCCGGCCAATGCCGGAGCCGGATCCGGTGATAATTACGCTTTTGCTTCCCATGCCCTACAAACTACGTTGGGGATCTTCCGAGTGAAACTGTCATCTTCACGGCTTTTTGCTGACGATGTCGTGGAAGCTACAGGAGCCGGGCCGGAGGGTCGGTATCCGTCGGCGCCACTCCAGGACTCGTATCTGATGGATACTACTGGACCCTGCCCGCTGGCTTTTGTACTTTGACCAGACTGGGGTACTTGCCGTTGAAACAATTCCGGTGACGGAACCGGCCTCCTCGTTCTAGTCTCTGCAGATCTCGCCAATTGATTGATCTCTGGAATCCGATGACGACGCAGATCAGCCATAATATTTCGGTGAGCCAAGGCGCCCGGATAAAGAACCAGGCCGCGCGCCGCGGCTATGCCGGCGCTACCCCGGGTCCTCCAGCTGACCGTGCGCTGGGGGACCCGGTGCCAAACATGACCCCAACGGCCTACGGCGCATCTGCGCAGATGCCTCGGTAATTTCTACCCCTAAACGCTACGGCTTCAGAAAATCTCCAATGCCGGGATGGTTCGGTGGATCCTAAAGTTCAAGGACATGGCCTACAAACTATGGAGCTCGGCTCGTCAACTTGCCCAGCACCGCAGGTCACTTTGGAATACATGACGGTTCGGGAGAAACATTGGAAAAGGACACCGCAGACCAGCCCGGGGCTTATTGGTCATCCTCTGTCAGCCAAGTCACTGACACGAATGTTTACGTTCGCGGTTATGACCTCGAGGACCTCATGGGGCAAATCCCCTTCACGGCAGCCATATTTCTCGTGATCCGTGGACGGATCCCCTCGGACCATGAAATCCGGGCCTTGGACGCAGTCCTCAGTGGCATCCTGGATTATGGTCTTGAAAAGCCCGGGACAGTGGCCGCGCGTTTTGCTGTCTCCGCCAACCCGAGCATGGCCATCGGCATGTCGGCCGCCTGTTTGTCTGTCGGGAAGCACACTCTGGCGACTGAGGACAGCGGACGCTTCATCCGTGCAACGCACGCAGAGTTTCTCGGATCTGGCCTCACACTCGAAGCGTTCGCCGAGGAAAAGGTCAACCGCATGCGTGCAGCAAAAGAACGCATCCCAGGCTTGGGGCACCCTGTCTTCAAGGTTGTTGATCCCCGGGCTGAACGGCTCCGGTCGATTGCCCTGCAGGAAGGCTTGTGGGATCAGGCAGCGGAAGTGTACGAGGCCGTGCATAAGGCCTTCACCAAGCTCCCAGGTAAATCGGACATCCCGATAAACGACGTTGGTGTTATGGCCGCGATACTGCTGGGACTGGGCTTCACGCCCGAAGAAGGCACGGGAGTTGCGCTGCTGTCAACTCTCCCTGGCGTTATCGCCCACGTATCTGAGGAACTCTCCTCAGGTAAGCCAATCCGAATCGTCCCTCGAGACTCAGCATCCTATGAGGGGACCACTGGCCGGGATTTTGACGCGGACCGACTCGAAGCCGGCTGGGGCCCTTCGGGGGCCTAGTCGTAAGCGAACAGGAGCAAAGATGAATGCGGGAGCCGGAAATCGCCTGATCCCTTCAGCGACCCGATTCTTTGAGGATCTCCAACCCGGAGACTCGTGGTCTTCTCAAGGGCGAACGATTACAGAGACGGACCTGGTCACCTTCGCCACTTGGTCGGGAGACATGCACCCCCTGCACACCAACCAGGAATACGCGAGTGGCACCCAGTTCGGGGAAAGGATTTTCCACGGCCCGGGGACACTGGCGATCGCTTTTGGCCTGGAAATGGCAATGGGATGGAAGGACGGTTCGGCCATAGCATTTCTGGGCATTCATGAGTGGAACCTCGTCGCACCTGTGCGCATCGGCGACACAATTGCCGTACGGGAAGAAGTAGTAGAGCTCCGGCCTTCTGCGACCAAGTCGGACCGGGGCATTGTGAAGACGAAGCTTCACGTACTCAATCAGCGTGGCGAAGTCTGCCAAGAGGGATTCTGGGTTGTGCTGCTGTATCGGTCGGCGGCTTACACGCCATGAAAACGGAGGACGTGATGAGCAGCGTCATGTGCGAGGATATGGACGCAACGGGACTCCCAGCTCCGCGGCTGGCCGTAAGCGTGGTCCTGATGCGGGATTCAGTGCACGGAGTTGAAGTGTTCGTCCAACGCAGGGCACTCACTATGGATTTTGCTGCCGGTGTTGTCGCATTCCCAGGAGGCAGGGTAGACGCTGTCGACTCCTCGCCATCGGTGCCAAACACAACGCTATTGGATTCACAGGCAAGAGCGTGGAGCCGGACCAGCGTGGGAACCGAAGCATCGTTCGCGCGCCAAGCTACCGCTCGCCTTCTAGCTGCTGCCATCCGAGAAGTTGCAGAAGAATGCGACGTTGTCCTGCAGCCAACAGCCATGGTTCCTTGGGCAAACTGGATCACACCCGAGGGCTTTCCCAAACGTTTCGATACGTTCTTTTTTGTCACTGCCGTAGCGCCGAAACTGGAGCCCAAGCATGTCACGACGGAGGCAACTTCTTCGGAGTGGATATCTGTCCGTAGGCTCCTCCAAGACGAAGCGGCCGGAAGGCTCAAGATGCTGCCTCCAACGCTTGCGATTCTCGATGAGCTTGTAGAAGCGAATACCACCGAGGAAGTGCTATCCGTGAAACGGCCCATTGAGTCGGTGTGCCTTCAGCTTGATGAGATAGAAGACTTTCATCGCCGGCGGCAACAGATGACGAAGGACACCAGAGGGCGGCCTTGAAACACCTTTGCCGACCCTCTGCCGAGACTTCCACCAGAGTTTGCGTGAGGAGATTGGTGGTTTTGCCAGCAAACGTATTTCTCACTACTGCATATCCCGACGTGCGTGCCAGTCTTTGTCGGGACCGAAACTGGAGCCTGATAACGCTATGACTCAAGACGTCCTCTCCACACCGGGCCATGCACCGGTTCTTGCCCGGCTGGAAGCGGCGGGGGTGCTGGCCGAAGAATCGGGCCACCGCATTGCCGCGTATTCCTATGACGCGTCCAACTACCGGGTTCCGCCCATTGCCGTGGTGTTCCCCCGAAGCGTCCAGGACGTCGTTACGACCATGGCCGCATGTCGGGAAACCGGCACGCCGCTGATCAGTCGTGGCGGTGGCACATCCATGGCTGGCAACGCCATCGGCTCCGGCATCGTTCTTGACTTCTCCCGATACATGAACCGCATCATCAGCGTCGACGAGGCTACCAAAACCGCGGACGTCGACCCCGGCGTGGTCCTTTCCCACCTCACGCTTGAGACCGAGAGGGTCACTGGCGGGAGGCTCACGTTCGCGCCGGATCCCTCCTCAAAGAACCGCGCCACCATCGGCGGTTCGCTCGGGAACGACGCGTGCGGTAATCACTCCGTACGCTATGGCCGCACCTCTGATCACGTGTTGGAGATCGACGTCGTCACATCCGAGGGTGCACAGCTAACCGCCACAGCGACCGGTCTTCGCGCGACTGACCCAACCGACGCGTTCTCCATCTCCCGCGCCTTTGAACTGGGGGAGGACCTTAAACAACTCGCCCAGGACAACCTGGCAAGCTTCAGGGTTGAGCTTGGTCGGATCCAGCGCCAGGTCTCCGGTTACCATCTAGGGAATCTCCTGCCTGAAAATGGATTCAACGTGGCACGAGCCCTCGTGGGAACCGAGGGTACTTGCGCGATCGTTGTGCGTGCCCGCATGAAACTCGTCCCCAAGGCCCCCAGCGCGCTGCTCGTGTGCCTCGGCTATGCCGACGTCGTGGACGCCGCGAAGGACATCGAAACCATCCTCGAATTCTCTCCCGCCGCCGTCGAGGGCATTGACGAGGCGATCGTCGACACCATGCGGATGCGTCGAGGCCCCGACTCCGTGCTCGGCCTGCCCGAAGGCAAGGCCTTCCTGTACGTGGACCTTGATGGTGACAACGCCGATGACGTGGCTGCCGAAGCGGACCGGCTCATCGAACGGCTCGCAGCCAACGGCCGTCTCGTGGACGGCCGCGCGGTCGCGGACACCACTGAACGGGCCACCTTGTGGCGGGTCCGTGAAGACGGCGCCGGTTTATCCTCACGTCCAGCCAGCGGCGGGGAGTCGCAGGCCGGCTGGGAAGACTCCGCCGTGGCACCCAAAGACCTTGCCGCGTACCTGGCGGACTTCCGGGAACTACTGGACGAATATGGCCTGACCGGCATCATGTACGGGCACTTCGGTGCCGGCTGCATGCACATCCGCATCACTTACGACCTGCGCAGCGACGAAGGCCGGACCGTGTTCAGCAAGTTCACGCAGGCCGCCGCTGAACTCGTTGTCCGGCACGGCGGGTCGCTCTCCGGCGAGCACGGCGACGGGCGCGCCCGCTCGGCTCTGTTGCCGGTGATGTACTCGCCGGAAATGATCGCGGCGTTCGGCACCTACCGGAAGCTGTGGGATTCTGTCGGGCTTTTGAACCCCGGCTCCATCACCGAGCCCGATGCCTTCGAGGACAACCTCGCGCTCGAAGGGATCCCGGACCGCGAGTGGCGGACCCACTTTGAGCTTCGGCCCGTTGAGGCAAAGGCTGCCGGGGCTGACCCGTGGGTCCACGCTGTTCAGTCCTGCATTGGCGTAGGCAGGTGTCGGTCCGATGCCGGAGGCGTCATGTGCCCGAGCTACCGTGCCACCGGCGACGAAAAGGACTCAACGCGCGGCCGCTCCCGTGCTCTGCAGGACATGGTCCGCGGTGCAAAAAACATCGACGAAGGGTGGAAGTCCGAGGACGTTCGGGAGACGCTGGATCTCTGCCTGGCCTGCAAGGCCTGCTCCAACGACTGCCCCGCCGGGGTGGACATGGCCACGTACAAATCGGAGTTCTTCTCCCACTACTACGAGGGCAAACTGCGCCCCATGTCGCACTTCTCCCTCGGATGGTTGCCGCGCTGGCTGAAGCTGACCACCCTGATCAGCCCGTTGGTGAACCTGGTCCTGGCCAGCCCGCTGGGCAAGGTCGTGGCCGCAGCAGGCGGACTGACGACCCACCGGAAGATGCCGAAGTTCGCGTCCCGGGCCATGCTCCACAAAGAGATGGCACCCTTCGCCAACCCGTCAACCCCGGCAGATGCCGTCCTGTTCATCGATTCGTTCACCAAGGGTTTCAGGCCCGAAGTTGCCGGTTCAGCCGCCCGGGTCATGGAAAGCACAGGACGCACCGTCGGCTGCGAATCCGACGCTTGCTGCGGCCTGACCTGGATCTCCACCGGCCAGCTGGAGACTGCCAAGAAGCTCATGGGCAAAGCGGTCACGAAGCTTGACGACGGCACCGAGACACCCATCGTGGTCATTGAACCGAGCTGCGCGGCGGCGTTGAAAAAGGACGCCCCCGAACTGCTCGGCACCGAAGCCGCCGAACGCGTCTCCCGCAGGATCCGCAGCTTCGCCGAAGCCGTGAAGGAATGGGTCGACGGCGGCTGGACGCCACCCGCCGTACCGGCGAAGGTCACCGTGCAAACCCACTGCCACGAATACTCCACCTTCGGGGCAACCGTCCAACGCAAAGCCCTGGCCGCCCTCGGCGTCGCCAACGTCAACGAAGCCACCGGCTGCTGTGGAGTCGCCGGGAACTTCGGCTTCGAAGCCAGCCACTACGACATCTCCATGAAGGTCGCCGAACAAGCCCTCGCCCCTGCACTGGCCAAAACAGCCTCGGACGTCCCCGTCCTCGCCGACGGCTTCAGCTGCGCCATGCAGGTCAAACAGCTTGAGCCGGATCGCAAGAGCCTGCATTTGGCCGAGTTACTTGACCAACGTCCACCTAGCGGTGAAATGCAATGAAGCGTAACGAGGAAGCTCCAAGCTTTTCTGCCGTAGCCGAACCCGGCACCCAATGCCTGCCTCTCTTCTTTGACCCGTTGGAAGAGGTGACAGGACAGCGCTCCATTCGGCGACCACAAGCGGCATCTGCAGACTCCTTGAAGTCGACCCCCCAACGGCCACGATCGGGAAAACGGCCCCGCGGCAGGTCGCTTGACCGAAGGGCCATGCTCGAGATGGTCGTCCATGACCTGCATGCCCTCGGTGTTCTGAGCAAGACCACGCGTAAAATTTAAGGAGGCCTTTTTCAGCATGGAAGAGCAATCAGCTTGATCAAGTACGTTGTATATTCGAGGAATGACAGACCAGAAGAAAATCACGCGCTCGTTCTTCGAGACGCTGCACCCTGTACTGAACCGCTTGAACATGGAGCGGACCCTTTCGCCCGGAAAACTGGGCGTTCTCCGGAATCTGTCTGAGCATGGGCGCGCGACCACCTCGGAACTAGCTGTGGCTGGACAGGTCAGCCCCCAGGGCATTTCACTCGCTGTCCGTGAGCTGGAACGGATGCAGCTGGTGACGCGCACTCCTGACAACTTGGATCGTCGCCGGGTCTGGATCCAATTAACAGACCAAGGCAGCCGAAAGCTCGCTGAGGAAGTGTCTGTCGGGTATGGCTGGCTTGACCGGGCAGTCACGGATCGCTTGACGCAGGAAGACTGCAAGGCACTCGAGGCAGTCATCCCCGTTCTCAGGAAGCTGGCGTTGGAGGCCAAAAGCGACTGAACTCGTCGAGTTATCCGGAAGTTCTTTGAACGGTGCTAGGAGAATTGCGTTGATATCAACCCGCGTCCCAGTTGAAGTAGAGGACCCGACGAGTGTGCAAGCAGCCATTGAGGGCCGTTTCTCTTGCCGGGCGTTCCTGCCCCACAAAGCTGTTGCCCGAAAGGACATTGAAGAGATACTCCGCATCGCAAGCCAAGCAGCGTCAGGTACGAATACACAACCCTGGAAGGTCTATGTGCTTCAGGGCGAACGGCGGGACGCCCTCGTCAATGAGGTCTGCGCGGTGGACGACGCAGTCTATGCCGATCCTGGCCTGGCGGAAAAGTATCGCGAGAAGATCGACTACTACCCGGCAGAATGGGTTTCTCCGTACCTTGAGCGGCGGCGTCAGAATGGCTGGAGCTTGTATGGTCTTCTCGGCATCGCCAGGGGCGAAAAGAAGAAGATGCACGCCCAGCTGCAGCGCAACTATCATTTCTTCGATGCTCCAGTGGGGCTGATGTTCACGGTCGATCGGGTGTTGGGGCGAGGCTCACTTATCGACTACGGCATGTTCCTGCAGAACATAATGCTCATGGCGCGGGCTCGGGGCCTGCACACCTGCCCTCAAGTGGCATGGAACCACTATGCGAGGACCATTATGCCCATCATTGAAGCCGGTGCAGACGAGACGCTTGTCTGCGGGATGTCCCTTGGCTACGCCGATGAATCAGCCCCAGTGAACACACTGGTTACGCCGCGGGAGACGGTGGATAGTTTCACGCGCTGGGTCTGAAACCCGACAAAAGCCAAAGTCAGTCCTACTGCGCCGCATAGCGCGCAATAGGACTGACTTCTGACTTCACTTACGCGTCGGAAGGTTTCTAGTCCTCCGGAACGACGGGGAGCTCGACGTATGACTGACGTATAGCGTCGTGGTAGAGCCGCTGCTGCGCGGTGACGAACTCCGTCCCCCTCTGGTCACCCGTGTTGAGGTTTCGGTCCCACCGAGGGAAGCAACTGTTGGTGACCTGTACCCTGATCCTGTGACCCGCCAGGAACACGTTGCTGGTTGACCAAAGATCGATCTCGATCTCCTGGGGCTCATTTGCACCGCTGTCCAGGCGGAGGATTCCGTCGGTCAGGTTTAGGGAACGTCCGTCGGGGTCAACATCGCATAGGCGCGCGACCCAGTCGGTCGATGGCGCGGAGCTTTTCACGTGCAGCTTCACTCGGATCCGGCCCGTCACCTCAAGATCCTCCTCGAGGACTTCTGAGGTGAAGACGAGTACGTCGTCCCGCGCCTCGATAGGCGTTTGGTCGACGGGGCCCCTTCCGGGGCCGAGACCGACCGTCCCACCCCACGTGGGCACAGGGTCGGCGGGGTCGTAGTTAACCTCACTTGGACGGCTGTCCTGGGGCTTGGCCGTGCTCAGGCCGCCGCCAGCGTGCAGGTGCCACCGTTCGGTGCGGGCGCGTTCGAGCGGCCAGCTCTCCTCGTCGCGCCATGCGTTGCGTCCCATAACAAAGATCCGCACCGGTGCTGTGCGTTTCACCTGCACGTCACCGGCGACGTGGCGCCGCAAGAACGCTAACACCTCGGCACTCCAGCTTCCATGCGGATGCACCGCTGCGTCCCGCGATGACGCCGCACCGAAGTCGAGCGCCCCGATCACGTTTCCGAAGTCTGTATGTGTCCACGGGCCGACCAGGAGCTGCGACTCGAGACCGAGGTCGCGCATCGTCGTGAAGGCATCCAGGGTTCCCTGCACGCAGCTGTCGAACCAGCCACCCGTGTGAAAACTCGGGACCTTTACGCGCGCATGCCGACCCGCGACGCGCATGTGCTGAGTGGCCTCGACATCGTCGGCGTCACCCGGGTCGACGAACCTCGGCAGTCCGTTCCGGTGGATGACTGGCAGATCAGCAACCGGGAGACCCCAGTAGCCCGTCGTCTCGAGATTCTCCATATCTTCCGTCAGCGCGGCGACGCGATCCGCCAGATCGGCATCGCTCAAGCCCTGGCGCGACAACCAGTCGAAGCCGGCAGCCATCGACCACGCCGTGATGACCGAGATCTGTGTGGCACCCCCGCGAGCCACCAACGCTTCGCGCGGCTCCGACCAGGTCATCAATGGCGTGATCGCTTTTAGCGCCGGTGGTTGCTCAATGGCGGCACGCCACTGGGTATGCCCGCAATAGCTGCCGCCCACCATGCCCACGCTGCCGTTCGCACCCGGCAGCTCGGCGGCCCACTCAACGGTGTCGGCTCCGTCTTGCCCCTCGTGTCGCAGCGGCTCCCAGACACCCTCAGAGGCGTATCGGCCCCGGACGTCCTGGATGACCATGATGAACCCATTGCGGCACACCTCTTCGGCAGAGAAGCCGTTCCACGCGTTCTCTGCCGCATTAGCCTTGTCGTAAGGGGTCCTCACGACCAAGGTCGGCCACGGACCCTCTCCAAGAGGCCGGTACACATCAGCCCGCAGGACGACGCCGTCGCGCATCCGCGCAGGGACGTCGAGGTCTACCTGCACTGATGTTGGCGCGTCAGTGTCCGGGTTCATTACCTTCGTTTCTACTGCTTTCGTGTCCTGGCTCATTTGTCTTCAACCTGGTCGCGGAAGATCCATCGGAGCGTCTCGGGAAACACCGCGCCGGCGTGCCCGAGGGTGTGCCCGGCCGTTCCGAACACGAACATCGAATCGTAGCGGCGATACTT
>NZ_JBHZPI010000033.1:0-46937 GCF_042788025.1 Paenarthrobacter sp. YIM B13468
GGCAGCGCGGCCCGCTATCCGCACACGGACGGGGCGTTCAGCCGGTACGCGAACCTGCCCTCGCGGATGTTGCGGGCGCTGCCGGAGACTCTGGATCTGCGGACCGCGGCGTTGGTGGAACCGGCCAGCGTCGCCTGGCACGCGGTCGCCCGGGCCGGTGACGCCGCGGGAAAGACGGCCCTGGTGATCGGCAGCGGCCCGATCGGTGCCCTCGCGGTCGCGGTCCTCAAACGCGCCGGCGCAGCCCTGATTGTCGCGGTCGATATGCATGACAAGCCCCTGGAGATAGCACGCGCCGTGGGTGCCGACGCCGTCCTGAAGGGCGACGACGCGGAGGCCATCGCCGCGGTGGAAGCCGACGTCGTTATCGAGTCCTCAGGCAGCCACTACGGCCTGGCTTCGGCGATCAAGGGCGCAACCCGGGGCGGGAAAGTGGTCATGGTGGGGCTGCTGCCCTCGGGCCCGCAACCGGTCTTTATCTCCCTGGCCATCACCCGCGAACTGGAACTGCTGGGATCCTTCCGCTTCAACAACGAAATCGACGACGTCATCGCAGCACTGGCCGACGGGTCCCTGTTCGTGGACCCGGTGATAACGCACGAGTACGACCTCGCCCATGGACTTGAGGCATTCGACGTAGCCAGGAACTCAGCCCAATCCGGCAAAGTCCTGCTGAACTTTGGCTCCAAGGTGTGGGCATGACGGATTCTTGCGTTCCTATTGTTGTCATGGGCGTCTCAGGGAGTGGAAAAACGACTCTCGGTGCAACCCTGGGGGAGGCTCTCGGACTGCCCTTCATCGACGCGGATGACCTCCATCCCCCTTCAAACAAGGCACTGATGGCGGCTGGTATCCCGCTGACGGACGATGACAGATGGCCTTGGTTGGAGACAGTCGCACAAGCGATCGCACACGGGCACAGTGCCGGAAAGCCGCCCGTTGTTGCTTGTTCGGCGCTCAAACGTACCTACCGGGACCTGCTCAGATCCCACATTCCAAACCTCGTTTTCGTCTATCTGGGCGGCTCCGCTGTAACCATTGCCGAGCGGCTGTCCCAACGAACCCACGAGTACATGCCAGCGTCACTCCTGACAACCCAGGTTGCGGCGTTGGAGCCCCCTGACAAGGATGAACTGCACGTTACGGTGTCCTTGGAAGCGCCGCTGGACACAGCCTTGGAGACCGTGTTGACGGCCCTGGGCATGGAAGCGATCGCTGCGCAAGGATAGGAAGCCCATCTACGGTTGCGAGTGACCACCTTGTCGGCTGCCCGCTACACGGCCAGGGGCTGGTCTTCCTGCAGGCAGCCGATAAGGTTCAGAATCGATCAAAACCCGGAGCTGTTACGGAGGGGCCATGGGACGGCTGGAGGAGGACCTGCACGACGACCTCCTGGTACGCGTTGCCAGCCATTACTTCGTCGACGGCATGTCCCAGCATGACATCGCGGAAGCCGAACACCTCTCACGGCCCAGTGTTTCCCGGCTGTTGTCCGAGGCGCGGAGCCGTGGAGTAGTCCAGTTCAAAGTCGGACGCCCCGTGGACCGCGCCCACGCGCTCGAAGCCGCACTATTGCGGACCCTGCCACTGCGGGCCTGCGTCGTCGCCACGGGCAAACCCCGTGCTCTTTACGGTGCACCTAACAGGAGCGGATACGTCGCCGCACGGTATCTTGAATCCCATCTTTCTACCGTTCACCAACTCGGTGTGGCCTCCAGCAGGTCACTGTCGGGCCTCGTCGCAGCCATGGCTCATGCCGTCCGCCCGGATCTTACGGTCATCGACTTACTGGGATGCCCGCCGAACAGCAGAACAACCGTTGATGAGGACGCTCACACGGCACGATCCATAGCGGGCCGGCTGGGTGCCCGCTTTCAGGGATTACCGGGAGCTTTCGTACACAGAACCGAGTCAAGCCTCAACGCAGCCCTGGCATTAGCGAACGTAGAGGATGCCATGAGGCTTGGAGCCGGGAGCGACATGGCCATCATCGGAGTCGGTTCCATGAATCGCTTCGACGGGACCGGGATCTATAGTCCCGTATCCCGCAACGAACTCATACGCTTGGCCGAAAACGGCGCTGTAGGCCACGTCTGTGGTCATTTCCTCCGGGCTGATGGCTCGCTGCTCCAAGCCGAGTCTGTGCCACTGGTGCTTGGCATTGGACCCGACGGACTTCGACGGATTCCCCGGAGAATAGCGATGGCGACCGGTCTGCCCAAAGTTGCTCCCATAGCAGCGGCCGTCAGAGGCGGCTATATCACCGAACTCATTACCGATGAAGCCACTGCCGTGACGTTGCTTCAGTTGACACAGCGTCCAAGTGGTACAGCGTTCAGATGACAGAAAGCCGTAGAACGGTTTGGTGACGTCATCAAAACGAAGACGGGTGTGGCCCCAATGCCACACCCGTCGGTTTCGTCAGCTGCCAGGGGCCTAGTCCAGTGCTATAGCCTTTGTCTCCTTCGCCAGCAGGTAAATGAGCCCACCCGCCGCCAGCAGTCCAGCAAAGAGGTAGAAGGCAGGAGGGACTGCTTGTAGCGTGACGTTCTGTTTGATCATCGAGCCTCCAACGAGTGCGCCCATCAGGGCAGGACCAAAGATTTTGGCGGTGGCGCCCAGACCATAGCCGAGGCCCAGGCCAGTAGCCCGAACCTCGTTGGGAAACTGCTCTGCGCCGAAGGCATTGAGAATGCCGAAGGCGCCATCGCCGAAGATCATGGTGATCAGCACGCCAGTGAAGAACACCGCCCCTGACTGCGCGTTAGCTGCGATGATGCATCCAACCGCGCCGAGTACGCCGAATGAAAGCATGACCCAACGCCGGCCTATTCTGTCAGCCAGCCACGCTGATGCAAGACGGCCAACGACGTCGCCGATTGCGACCCAGGTGAACAAGGCGCCAACGGTTGCAGCGGTGAAGCCAAAGCCATCTTTGAGCAAGGTCTGTCCCCAGGACTGGACAGTGAATGACCCCAAGATAAAGCAAAACGAGCCCAAGGTAATGATGCCGAGTTGTTTAGGGTACTTCCGGAACAGCAGGCGGTAAGGTGCTTTGGCCTGAAGCGCAACGGCCGGAAGCTGTCCGACCTCGCTTGTGGGAATGTCCATGGCCCAGGCGTATGCTGCGCGCGCTTCGTCATCTCGTCCTTGGAGCTGAAGGAACCTTGGCGATTCGGGGACTCGCCGCAGCCACACGAGGAGGAAGACGGGGAGGACGCCGACGGCGATCAGCCCGCGCCAGCCGATGAGATCCCCGAGCCACAGCTGGGCCTGTGCGCCTATCAGGAGCCCAAGCGGGATGAAAACTGATGCCAGACCGGCGAGCAGACCGCGTCGTTTCGCGGGGACGAATTCCTGAACGTACGGTATCGAGGAGATGTTGAGACCACCGACACCTACGCCCACCGCGATCCGCAGGATAGCGAGCATCCACCAGCCACGGTCGGGGGTGAACAGGGAAAGGAAAGTGAAAAAGGTGAAGAGGAAGACGCACCAGAGGAACGCTTTTCGGCGCCCGATCTTGTCGGCGAGGCGTCCCCAAACTATGGCCCCAAGGACAGTGCCAAGCCCGGAGCACGCAAGGATGACGCCGGCTTCCAGGCCTGTCAGATGCCACGGCACTGTGAGCAGTGAGACGACGAAGCCAATGAGGAACATATCGAAGAACTCCGAAATGTTGCCGACCACAACGAGCCCTATGAGGCTTTTCTGATGTCTGGTGAGGGGCCTGGAATCGATCTGCTGAGTGGCCGTAAGGCCGGGGGTAGTGACTCCCGCGGGTACTTTCATTGCATTCCGATCTATGGTTGTTGAATTGTCGGCGAAATAGGTGCTTTACCGCCGGCAAGAATGGGTCCGAACTCATGCCGGAGGGCTGCCATGACTTGGGTGTGGGCCGCACCGCCAGGCAGCACTGGAAGACGTCGCTCGTGCCGCATTTTCCTCGGGCACGAAAAGGGCCGCCTGTCGCTCCTCCGCGACAAGTAGGTGACCGACGGCTGCCGTGCCGTAGGTCACCAAAAGTACGGTTCGGTGACCTGATACAACTCCGTCTGTGTGACCGCGTCAATGATTGGGCTGAAACTTGAACATGTGTTCCGATGCCTGCGAATTCTGCGCTGTGGGGCGCATGCCCCGTGTGCTGGAGCTAATACTGGAACCCTTATTTCGCACGCAGCCTCGCAGACGAGGTTGTTGGATAAAGAAGAGGACCCATGCCCCAGAACCAGATGCTCGCTGCCGGCAACACTGCCCTTCCGCAGCGGACGATGTCCATGCACCACGTGTGCCTGGTCGTCTCAGATATCGACGTCACCCGCGATTTCTATGTAAACGTGCTCGGGTTTAAGGAGATCCACCGCCCAACAGATTTCATCTTTCACGGTGCGTATTTCCACAACGGCAACGTTGAAGTCCACGTGGTCCGTGAACCGGAACCTGGCCGGCTTGCCCGAAACGCGCCGGGATGGGAAACCGAGGAGCTGCGCACCGGGCTATGCCACCACTTTGCCGTGATGGTGGACTCGTTTGAGCCGTTTTTGGAAGCGATACGTGAGCGGGGGCTGGAACGCGTGGGTGGGCCACGTGTCCGCGACGATTACGTCGAGCAGATTTACATTGCAGACCCTGACGGGCACGTAATCGAGCTGCTGTGCCAGCACACTCCCGAGGCCGGTCATGCGCGGCGTATCGAGATTTTCGACCTCGGCATTGCCGTCCCCGTCGCCCCGGGCTACCCGGTAGTGGACCCACGGGCCAAATACGGCTTGAAATGCACCAGCTGACTACCCGGCCATTTATAGCATTGCCACTTACGCCATGATCGCGGATCACCGTGCTGAAGTGCATAGTGGTCGAAGGAGCTGCACTTACTCAAGAGGCATTGAGTCCGGCCGCATATGGTCCTACATTGCTGGTATCAAGCATCCGTCTGTGACGCTACAGCAGTTATCCAGGAGCTAAGAACCAGCAGTGGCGTTCCCGGAAGCCACGGCTGCATGCCATGTGGTCGGAGACAGGAAGACATTGGTTCCGGTGCCATGCGATGTGACCGCTCTTCACCACTTCAATCAGGCGGAAGGTTCGTCACCGGACCGCATTGGGAAGGTGTAGGAAATGGCCGGATGGAATCAGGACAATGCAGCCGGACCTCTAGGTGCCGGTACAGTCACGTTGATCGAGGGCTCCTCCTTTTGCATTTCATCCCCAAACGGGGACATATATCCTGAGCACCCGCACGGTGTTTTCTTCCAAGACTCCCGTATTCTGTCCGGCTGGCGTTTGACCGTGAACGGTCAGGCTCTTGAAGCACTGGTCGCGGACATCAAAGAGCCGTACCGGGCCCTGTTTGTCGGTCGTGTTCCGCGCGTTGACGGATATGCTGACAGCTCTCTGATCGTGGAGCGTCTGAGGGAAGTAGGCGCGGGTATCCAAGAACAGGTAACCGTGCGCAATTTCTCTCAGGAACCCACTGAGTGTGCTATTTCGCTGGCCGTCGAGGCAGATTTTGCTGACCTTTTTGAGGTCAAGGAGGCTAGAGCCATCCAACGTTGGGAGAAGACCCGCCATGTAGACGAAGGCTCACTGGTCATCGGGGGTGCTTGGCAGGATGTGCGGAAGGATGTGCAGGTTCAGGCTCCTGGTGCTGACGTCTCACAGGATGCCCTCACATACCGACTGGTGGTCCCTGCCCATGGGCAGTGGAGCACGATCTTAACCGCGGTTCCCAAGAGCCACACGCCCATTCCGCCGCCGCCGTCATTTATCCACCCTCAAGGCGATGGTTTGTCCCCACGTGACCGTCGGCGACAGGAGTGGGTGGCGAAAATACCCATGCTGCAGATGGGGAACAAGTCCATCGAACGGACTCTCAGGCGCAGCTACGACGATCTGGGTGCGCTCCGGATTGAGGATCCGAATCATCCGGATCGTGTAGTCGTGGCCGCCGGCGCACCCTGGTTCATGACCCTGTTCGGCAGGGACTCGCTGCTCGCCGCCGAAATGGCACTGCCCGTAGACCCTTCTCTGGCCTTGGGCACTTTGCAAACCCTGGCTGACCGCCAAGGCAAGGTTGTTGATCCGATCAGCGAGGAAGAACCTGGCAAGATCCTGCACGAGATCAGGCTTGACGTGTCCAGTGGCTTGTCATTGGGTGGCAAGTCCACCTACTACGGAAGCGTCGATGCGACCCCGCTGTTCGTGCTGGTCCTGGGATCCGTTAGCCGTTACGGAGTCGCCAAGGACACCATCGCCGAACTCTTACCCAACGCCGACCGGGCTCTCGCTTGGATTTCAGAGTACGGCGATAAGGACGGTGACGGTTTCGTTGAATATGAACGCCTCAATGACCGTGGCCTTATTAACCAAGGCTGGAAGGACTCCTGGGACGGCATCAATTTCGCGGACGGACGCTTGGCGGAGCCGCCCATCGCCCTTTGCGAGGTGCAGGGCTATGTCTACGCAGCGTATACGGCACGCGCCTGGATGGCGTACGACGCAGGGGACATGGCACTGGCCCAAGACTACGCAGGCCGGGCTGCACAGCTTAAGAAGAGGTTCAACGAGGAGTTTTGGATGCCCGAGCGCGGCTATTACGCCGTTGCTTTGGACGGCAAGAAACGTCAAGTGGACGCCTGTGCGTCCAATATGGGCCACTGCCTCGTTTATGGCCTCATCGACGACGACAAAGCCCCGATGGTGGTCGAGCGCCTTATGTCACCGGAAATGTTCAGCGGATGGGGCATTAGGACCCTTGCGAGCGACATGGGTGCCTACAATCCAGCAAGCTATCACAACGGTTCGGTATGGCCTCACGACAACGCGCTTATTGCCAGCGGTCTACTAAGGTACGGTTTCATCGCCGAAGCTCAGCGGGTCTCGACCGCGCTGTTGGAAGCTGCTGACTACTCAGAAGGGCGATTGCCGGAACTTTTCTGCGGCTTCGACCGAGACCAAATCTCTGAACCAGTACCGTATCCCACCGCCTGTTCGCCACAGGCCTGGGCCGCAACCACACCCATCCGTTTGGTCACCAACCTGATGCGATACGACACCCATGTCTCCTTGGGTGGGCTTTGGGTGGATCCTGTTCTTCCGGAGTCCTACGGTGACCTCCACATCAGTAACGCCCCCATGGCGGGAGGCCGGATCACCATTGACATTGCCAATTCCGTGCCGACAATCACCGGTTTGCCGGAAGGGGTGGAGTTGCGCCCTGGAAAGCGGCCGTACCTGACGGAACTGGTGGAGCAAGCCGGGTTGTACGGCACAGGTGATGTTCACCAGCCCTGACTGCCTGAGCCCAACCCGACCGCAGTCACCATAGTTTTTTTGGGCTTACCACCCGCCGTCGAAAGTTGCGCGTTCCCGGGACTATTTCGGCGACGCGCGCGGTTACGCAATTCGGGGCCGAAAGCTATGTGCGCGAACAAGCTGAGATGACGACGGGACGGGATAAGTGACTACAGAAACTGCTGCTGACGGAGTCGGGTTCCGTTCCCGCCGGGGACCCATCCTCATTGCCCTGATGCTCTCCACCGGGCTGGTGGCCATTGATGCGACGATAGTCGCCACGGCGGTGCCATCGATTGTGGATGACATCGGCGGTTTCACGTCTTTTCCTTGGCTTTTTTCGGCGTACCTGTTGGCGCAGGCAGTCTCCGTGCCCGTCTATGCCAAGCTGTCCGACGTCGTGGGCCGCAAGCCGATCATCCTCAGCGGGATCGGCCTGTTCCTCCTGGCTTCCATCCTGTGCGGGCTGGCCTGGAGCATGCCCGCCCTCATCGCTTTCAGGGTGCTTCAGGGCCTCGGCGCGGGAGCCATCCAGCCGGTGTCCATCACCATTGCCGGGGATATTTACACGCTCGCGGAGCGGGCGAAGGTACAGGGCTACCTTGCCAGCGTTTGGGCAGTATCGTCCGTTGTTGGACCGACATTGGGAGGCATTCTTTCTTCCTTGGGCATTTGGCGTTGGATCTTCTTCATCAACATCCCGCTGTGTCTTCTGGCCGGATGGATGCTGGTCCGGACATTCCACGAGAACGTCGAGCGGACGAAACACCGGGTCGATTATCTGGGAGCAGGGCTCCTAACGGTCTCGCTAAGCCTGCTCATCCTGGGAGCGCTTGAGGGCGGCCAAGCCTGGCCTTGGAACTCCTCCATAAGCATCGCGGTGTTTGCCGTCGGTGCCTTGGTGTTCGTCGCCTTCCTCTTCGTAGAGAGGAGAGCGGCTGAGCCTGTCCTCCCACCGTGGGTTGTTTCCCGCCGCCTGCTGGCGACGACGGCGATGATCTCCTTTGGCGTTGGCGCAGCCATTCTTGGTCTCACCTCGTACGTCCCAACGTTCCTCGAAGGAGCGCTGGCGACTTCCCCGGTCTTTGCCGGACTCGCTTTGGCAGCCTTGACGATCGGCTGGCCAATCAGTGCGTCCCAGGCTGGCCGGTTCTATCTCCGGATTGGGTTCCGAAGGACGGCTTTGATCGGTATTTCCGTGACGGTCATCGGCGCTGCCGTGCTTGCCCTCACCGCCTCATCACCCAACGTTTTGTTGGTGGCCGTGGCCTGCTTCATTGTTGGCCTGGGACTCGGGCTGGTCGCGACACCGAGCCTGATTGCCGCGCAGTCGAGCGTTGAATGGAACGAACGCGGGGTTGTTACGGGCACAAATCTTTTTGCCCGTTCCATCGGTAGTTCGATTGGCGTGGCCGTTTACGGTGCGATCGCAAATGCCATTTATGCAGGCGGCCCCAGCGGCGGCCCCGATCCGCAAACAACGGTGTCCGCTTCCACTGCCGTCTTCCTGGCCGTGCTGGTGAGTGCCGTGCTTACTGTCATCGCCGTCGTCGCGATGCCCTCCAAGGCGGACAACGCCATCGCCGCCCAAACGGCTGCCAAGACCGGTGTTGCGCCGTCGCAGGATTAGGACCCGCCGCTTGGCATCATGTCCTCAGGGCTGACGAAGTCGGTGTGTTCGTGGATGACTTTCCACTCACCTTCCTCGCGACGGAAGACGCTGGTGGCGCGAAGGGCGAACGGGCGGGGAGCGCTTCCGTCAATGATGCCGGTGAAGCGGACAACGGCGGCGGTGTACGCCATGTCTCCCACGACGTCGTAGGCCATAACGTCCAACGTGACGTCTTGGCCGTCAGTAAGCCGGCTTGCTACTCGCCGAAATGTCGGTTCCAGCTGGGCCCACCCTGTGGCCGATACGCCCACTGCTCCAAACAGGCTTACTGGCTCGCGGTGGGACCACATTTCAATGCGGCGCGAGGAGTCCCCGATGACAAGGGCGGCCTCGGCGGCGTGCAGGGCAGGTTCAGCCCACGCGAGGAATTCCTCCCGGGGATCCATGGCTCCTCCTCCACAGGGCGGGTTTCTCACAGCGTCCTCCTTCCGCAGCGGTCAGTCAACGCAGGTGAACCACCCGGCGTGAAACGTTCGACGGCGGCAGGCGGCGCTGCTCTGATGAGCCGCCGCCCGCCGTCGTACTCCCCGAAAGCCAGCGGCAGGGTATCAATCCGGCCGGCTGTTGGCCGTCACAGGGGATCGCGCTGGGGCAGGCTTGGGTGTGGATTCAGATTTCAACAGCGCCGCTTGGATGACGACGCCCACGGCAGCGAAGGCAGCGAGGGTCACTCCGTATGCCAGCAAGGTCGGCACGAGCCCCCACACGGGCGCGAGTTGGCCAGCGATGATAACCGGCACGCTGAACGCCAGGTAGGCGGCCGCGTAAATGCTGGCGAATACGCCAGCGCGCTGATGCGGCTGAATGTGCGGTGCGATGAGTCGGATCTGTCCACCGAACGATCCGCCGAACCCAATTCCGCCCAGTACTGCTCCGACCCAGACCGCGGGGAGCGATGTTGCATTGATTCCGAAGAGGACCCCCAGTATCCCGAGCAGAATGAAGGAGACCCCGGCGAGCGAGCTGTGTCGGGCGGGGTAGCGGCCAAATACAAGGCTTGCCACCGCGGCTGAGAACGGGCCAAGGAAAGCGGTGAAACCCGCCACCAGGCCACCGTCCAGCGCAAAGTGGACCCGGAGTAGCGCCGGCGAGAGGCCAAGGAAGAGGGCTGGAAACATCCACCCGGCGATGTGAAGGGGGAGGCCTGCGGCGAACTCGCGGCGTATGTTGGCGGGAATGCTCAGACGCGGGGTGAGGGAACGGACTGCACCAGGGCGTGTCACGGCTGTCTCGGAAGTGAAACTGACAAAGAAGATGCCGAGGACGATGGCCCCCGCCAGGATGGCGAAAATCAAGGTGTTGGCGTCAGCTGTGAACTGGACCGCTGCGCCGGTCACCAACGCTCCCAGGCCTAGACCGCCCGCTACGGACGCGCCGGCGAGATTGCCGGCAAGTTTCTTGAGGGAGCCGGGGGCCTGCTCTTGGATCGCGGCGTTGAAGGCGCCGGTTGCAAGGCCGGTGGCGATCCCCTGCAGGGCCCGTGCAAGGATCACCCATGTGATGGTGGGCGCAGCCAGGAACATGACCATGGAGATGAGTTCTCCATAAAGGGCCAGAAGCATGACGGGCCGACGACCCAGATGGTCCGAAAGCGAGCCGGCCACCAAGAGGGCGGCGAGCAGCGCAAGGGCGTAGACGGAGAATGCGAAGCTCAGGGTGCCGGCTGAGAATCCCCATTCCTGTTGACGTAGTGAGAGCAAAGGTGTGGGTGCGCCGGCGGCGAAGAAGAACGCCGCAAAAACGAGCGCCAGCCCAGCGAATGCCGGTTTGGGTGGGATGGAACGGTGCAAGGGAAAGTCTCCTTAGACAGGTCGGTCTAACTCTTCCCAGTTAGACAGGTCTGTTCAATTAAGTCAAGAATTTTTAGACAGACCTGTCTGATATGCTGGAATGCATGGTGACTACCAGGGTGCCTGCTCGTCAACGCCTCCTTGATGCTGCGGACAAACTGTTCTACTCGGAGGGCGTACACACAGTTGGGATCGACCGGGTTATCGAAGAGGCCGGCGTGGCCAAAGGCTCGCTCTTCTACAACTTTTCCGGCAAAGACGAGCTGATTTCTGCCTACTTGGCGGGCCGGGATCAGCAACGCCGTGAGCGGATAGCCAGGCACCAGGCTGGGCTTGACGAGCCCACAGCGAAATTGTTGGCCATATTCGATTCTCTTCACGAAGCGGTGACCTCGCCCGGGTACAAGGGCTGCCCGTTTGCCAATGCCAACGCAGAAGCCC
This sequence comes from Paenarthrobacter sp. YIM B13468, assembly GCF_042788025.1. NCBI lineage: Bacteria > Bacillati > Actinomycetota > Actinomycetes > Micrococcales > Micrococcaceae > Paenarthrobacter > Paenarthrobacter sp. YIM B13468. The sequence continues at coordinate 11,197 of NZ_JBHZPI010000033.1, forward strand.
TCCCGGGAAGCGTCGAGGCTGAAGCCCTGAAAACGTTCCGCGACTGGCTTTCCGACGCGATCCTCTTGCTCTGCGAAGAGGCCCGGTTTGCCGATCCAGCAGATGTCGCGGCGCGCATCCGCCTGCTCTATGACGGAGCGGTGTCCAACTCGCACCTGGATGCCCAGCCGGGGGCTGTCCGCTTGGCCAAGGAACTGGCTTCCATGGTTTTGGAAAACTCACCCCGCGCCGTCTGACGTTAAGCCCCGGTAGGAATAGCTTCACCACCGCTGGGGTTGACGCTCGCATGAAGGCGATTACCTACAGTGAATACGGAAGTCCGGACGTCCTGGAGCTGACTGAGCAGCCGATGCCCAAAGTGGGGCCGGGCATGGTCCTCGTAAGGGTCAGGGCGGCATCTGTGAACCCGGTGGATTGGAAGATCATGGCTGGGTACCTGGACTCCGTTATCGACCTTCAGTTCCCGGCCATTCCGGGCTGGGACGTGGCAGGCGTTGTGGAATCGGTGGGAATTGACGCCCCGCAATTCCAGCCCGGGGACGAAGTCATTGCATACGGCCGCAAGGACTATGTCCACGGAGGCAGCTTTGCAGAGTTCATTGCGTTGCCCGAACGGCTCCTTGCCCGCAAGCCGGCATCGTTGGGATGGGACGAATCTGCCGGACTTCCCCTGGCAGGGCTGACGGCGTACCAAGTCCTCCGGCGCCTCGGTCTCCAGCCGGGGGAGACGCTGCTGATCCACGGCGGTTCCGGTGGCGTTGGCTCCCTTGGCATCCAGATTGCCGTGGCGCTTGGAGCGCGGGTTATCGCGACGGCTTCGGAGCGGAACCACGATTTCCTTCGTTCCCTCGGTGCCGAACCGGTGTCGTACGGCGAAGGACTTTCTGCGCGGGTACTGGACCTGCGTTCGGACGGTGTAGACGTTGTAGCCGATTTCGTAGGTGGAAACCTCAAATCAACCCTGGAGGTTCTGGCAGAAGGCGGCAGGCACGCCTCCATTGCCGACAGCGAGGTAGAGGAACACGGCGGCACCTGGATGTGGGTGAAGCCGATTGGTGCCGAGCTGCAGGAGCTCGCAGATCTTGTTGACGAGCACAAAATCCAGGTCGAGGTGGCAGAAACACTCCCGTTGGCCAAGGCTGCGGACGCCTTCCGGCTCAACATGGAAGGCCATACTCGCGGAAAGATCGTTGTTACCGTCCAGCATGGCGGTTGATCAGTGCTTTCAGGTGAAATCACGACGGCGGCAGTCTCCAAGGTTCCCCGAGGAACCGGCTGGGGGACCGCCGTCGTGCGTGGTTTGCCTTCGTGCGGCACTTTTGTGAAACTGGATTCCTCTGTTCCCAAGTGTTAGGCCGATGTTTTGACGGGCATTGCAGGTTTCGCGACGCTGACCACGCGCTGACACTTTCTGATGCCCTCGCGGGCTGGTGTTTCAGCGCATTCGCTGAATCCTGGAGCCTCGAAGCATCATGCATACAACAAGCAACCCGTCCATCACCCTCACCGATGTCGGCCTTCAGTGGCGCGACGGCACAACCGCCCTGTCAGGGATTTCCGGTAGCTTCGGACCCTTCCGCTCAGGACTGGTGGGATCCAACGGCGCTGGAAAGTCCACGCTGCTGCGCCTGATGGCCGGCGTCCTCACGCCCACCCAGGGGCACATCCGCACCAACGGGGATATCGGCTACCTTCCACAAACGCTTACCCTGAGTGCCGGCTCAACCTTGGCGGAGCTCCTGGGTATCGGCAACAAATTGACGGCGCTGCGTGCCATCGAGTCCGGCGACGTCGGCGTGGAGCACTTCGATGTCCTGGGCGATGACTGGGACATCGAGACCAGGGCGGATGAAGCCCTTCACCACATCGGATTCTCCGGCGCGGACCTGGACAGGAAAGTCGGAGAGATTTCCGGCGGCGAGGCGATGCTCGTTGCCATCACCGGCCTTCGCCTCCAACGGACGAGCATTACCCTCCTGGACGAACCAACGAACAACCTCGACCGTGAAGCACGCACCAAACTGTACGAGCTTCTAGCGACGTGGCCGGGGACGCTGGTGGTCGTTAGCCACGACGTTGACCTTCTTGAGTCGATGGACGCCACCGCAGAATTGCACGCCGGGCAGCTCACGGTTTTTGGTGGCCCCTACAGTGCATGGCGCTCCTACTTGGACGAGCAGCAAGGCGCGGCAGCCCAAGCTGTCCAGGCCGCCAAGCAAAGCATGAAGGTGGAAAAGCGCCAACGCCAGGAAGCGGAATCGAAGCTCGCCAAAAGGGCCAGAACGGGGCAAGCGAGCTACGACAACAAGAAGGGCTCGAAGATTCTGATGAATCAGAGGGCATCCGATGCCCAGGTCTCGGCGGGGAAGTTGCGTTCGGGCTTGGACGACAAGGTGGCCGCCGCCCAAGCCGCCCTTGATGCCGCCTCTTCCAGGGTCCGGGAAGAGCAGCGAATCTCGTTGAATCTCCCGGACCCCGATGTTCCCCGTAGCCGCCAAATTGCGGAGCTGAGGGGAACAAACCGCTCCTTTATCCTGCAAGGACCGGAACGCGTGGCGATTATCGGGGCCAACGGCTCCGGCAAGACAACGCTCTTGGAACAGATGGTCAACCGAACCCTGGCCGATGAAGGCAAGGCATCGGGCCGCCTGCTCACGGAGCGGGCGGGCTATTTGCGCCAGCGGCTGGACGGCTTGGACGAAGCTGCCACCACGCTCGAAAACGTCCAGGCAGCCGCGCCGGGTGTCCCACCGGGAACCGTACGCAACCAGTTGGCGAGGTTCCTTTTGCGCGGCGACAGCGTAAACCGGCCAGTCCGTACACTCTCCGGAGGTGAGCGATTCAGGGTTTCCCTTGCCAGGCTCCTGTTCGCCGATCCGCCCTCCCAGGTCCTCATCCTCGACGAACCTACCAACAACCTGGACATCCACAGCGTGGACCAACTGGTCGAGGCCCTGAATGCCTATCGCGGAGCGGTGATCCTGGTAAGCCACGATGACGGGTTCCTGGCGCGGCTAAACCTGAGCCTGGTGCTCAAGCTGGACCGCGACGGATCCCTCACCGAGTTGCCCGGACTGCCCGGCGGTGTGCCAGAAGGACGATCGCGGCACAGGGGATTGCGACGGCGTAGAACCACGTTGCCGCGCTGAAGACGGCGGCATAGGCGTGCGCTTCAGTCTGCACCGTTCCTGCGCCGGGTCCCCGCGAGGCAGCGAACACCACCGTCAAGAGGGCCAGGCCAATGGAACCGCCCAGTTGGTGGGCTGTGTTGACCAGGCCGGACGCCGCACCATTGTCTGCCGGCGCCACATTGGACATGCCGAACTCGGTCAGCAGGATGATGGCGATCCCTTGTCCGACTCCGAGCACGATCAGCGGCAGCAAGATGCCGGGAAGATACGGCGTGTCCGGACCGATGGTACTCAACCACAGCATTCCGAGGCCGGCGATGCTCAATGAACCCAGCAGCAACGCTGGTTTGCTGATCAGGGCACTAAGGGGCCGCAGTGCGTAGACCATGACGAAGAAGAGGAATGTCAGCGGGATGTATGCGAGCCCGGCCATGAAGGCGCTGAATCCCAGGACGTTCTGGAGGTACTGGCTGAGGAAATAGAAGGTCGAAAACATCGCGCCCACGATGAGGAGGCGGATCACGTAGGCGCCGGAGCGGGTGGCATCACCGAAAAGGCGCAGGGGAGTTATGGGCCGCTCGGCTCTGCGCTCGACGAGCACAAACGCCGCAAGGAAGAACACCGCAACGGCAAGGGAGATGATCGTTGTGTGATTGACCCACCCGGCCTGGCCTGCGTTGACCAGCCCGTAAACCAGCGCGGACATCCCGATAGTGACTGTGAGTGCACCCATGATGTCCACGCTGCCCCTGACGCGATCGGTTTCCGGCAGGAAGCGGCGGGTTAGGAGGAGGACAACGATCCCGATGGGGATGTTTATCAGCAAACCCCATCGCCAGGAAAGCAGGTCCGTGAACACCCCGCCGACGATGATTCCGACGCTGCCGCCAGCACCAATCACGGCGCTGTAAATGCTGATTGCCCTGGAGCGCTCCTCCGGTTCGGGGAAGGATTGCACCAAGAGGGCAAGCGTTGCCGGAATCGCGAACGCCGATGCTGTCCCTTGCAGGATGCGCGCCGCGATCATGACCTCCGCGCTGACTGCCAGTCCGGCCAGCAAAGAGGCGAAGGTAAAGACTGCCACTCCTGCCATGAAAACCCGTCGCCTGCCCAGGAGATCGCCAACGCGGGCGCCTAAGAGCAGCAGCCCGCCAAACGCCAGTGCATAGCTGTTCTGAACCCATGAAAGCGACGCAGAGCTGAAGCCGAGTTCACGTTCCAGATGCGGTAATGACGTGGTCACGATCGAGGTGTCCAACACCATCATGAGTTGGCATCCCATGATCACCGCCAAAGTCAGGCTTCCGAAGCGCCCTCGCGCGGGGGCCGCTTTGGTTTGGGTTGCTGACATGTCTCAACCTTCCTTCTAAGTAACTAACTGGTTCGTTTTAAAGGATGCGCGCTTGGGGCCGGTTCTGTCAACTAACTGGTTACTTGCTATGCTGTGGGCATGGCGAGAGATGCAGAAGCGACCAAGAAGCGCATCCTGGATGCGGCCGAGGAAGAGTTTGCCCGGTACGGCATTGCGGGAGCGCGCGTTGATCGGATAGCAGATGAGGCGCTGGCCAATAAAGCGATGCTCTACCGGTACTTCGAAAGCAAGGATCGTTTGTTCGACGAAGTGTTCTCCCAGCGAGTCCTGGCCATCATGGAGGAGACTGAATTCGACGCCGGCGACCTTCCCGGGTACGCCGCCCGGGCCTTCGACCTTTACCAGAACGATCCCAATGTCCTCCGGCTGACCAATTGGTACATCCTGGAACGCGGCCAGGCCGCTGATCTTGAGGCCCTGGTTGCCTCCCATAAGGAAAAGCTCGCGCAGATTGAACGCGCTCAAAAAGACGGCGGTTTGCGGGCCGACTTGTCTCCCATTGAAATCCTGGCAACAGTCCGGGCCCTGGCCATGACGTGGCACACGCTTACTCCCGAAATGAGCCGGGCCAAGCTGCCCAGTGCCGCGCGGCGACGCGCCACCATCATGGAGAACGTTCGCAGGCTCGTCGCTTAGTTAGATGCCTGTTGCCTGAGCCAGCTTGCTCACATTCCGTGGACAGCCGTTTGGGGGAGGAGCATAATAGTTAGCGGAGCTAATTAGCAGTGCTAACTATTATGCGACCTCAGGAGGCGCCTTCCATTGACCGCGGCCAACAAAGCAGCCAGTCTTACCAACGAGGGAGCGCCTTCCAGCGACCGAACCCCGTCTAACGAAGGAACCCCGGATATCCAAGCGGACATCCTCGCGATCGACCTTCGAACCGCCGTCATGCGGACATCCCGCAGACTCCGCATCGAAGCCACCGGCGAGGTGATTACCCCAGGGCAGTACACGGTGCTCGCACACCTCAACTCCGGATCGCAGACACTCCGGGAATTGGCGGAGTTGGAGCACGTCCAGGCGCCGTCCATGACCCGGATCGTGAACGCCTTGTCCGGGCAGGGCTTCGTCTCGCGGCAGGCGCATCCCGAAGATGGTCGCCAGGTCCACATCAGCATCACGGCCGCGGGTCAGGAAGTTCTGGCCGAGGCCCGCAGCCAACGGACCGCCTGGCTGGCCCAGCGCGTAGCAGGACTCAGCGAGGAAGACCGACTGACGCTCAGCCGGGCCGCGCACATCATGCAGGAGATGAGCGCCAAGTGAGTGCTATGTTCCGTGCCCTCGAAAGTCCTAATTACCGGCTGTGGGCTGGTGGTGCACTGGTCTCCAACGTCGGCACTTGGATGCAAAGGGTGGCGCAGGACTGGCTGGTTCTGACGGTCCTCACCAATCACTCCGGAACGGCAGTCGGCATCACCACAGCACTGCAATTCCTGCCCATGCTCCTGCTCGGCCCCTATGCGGGCGTCCTGGCCGATCGATACCGAAAGCGTGTGATCCTCCTCTGGACCCAATCGGCCATGGGAATCTGCGGGCTGATCGTCGGCCTTCTGGTGGTAATGGGTGTGGCCCAGTTGTGGCATGTCTATCTCGCCGCCCTTGCCTTGGGGTTGGCTGCGGCCATCGATGGCCCGGCCCGTCAAGCGTTCGTGTCGGAACTTGTTGGTCCGGACAAGCTCTCCAATGCCGTGGCCCTGAACTCTGCGTCCTTCAACAGCGCCAGGCTGACGGGGCCTGCCATCGCCGGTGTGCTCATTGCATGGATTGGCACAGGCCCGGTGTTCCTTCTCAACGCGGCGAGCTTTGTGGCCGTTATTGTTTCCCTCTGCCGGGTTAAGGCCTCCGAGCTGGAGCCAGCAACCCCAGTGGCCCGCGGCAAGCACCAATTAACCGAGGGCCTCCGGTATGTGCGTCAACGCCCTGACCTGGTCCTCATTTTGCTGATGGTGGGCCTCCTGGGCGCCTTTGGCTTGAACTTCCAGGTGACGAATTCCTTGATGTCCACGGCGGAGTTTGGCATGGGGCCGGAGGAGTTTGGCTTCCTTGGTTCCATCATGGCCGTGGGAACGCTAGGGGGCGCGTTGCTTGCGGCCCGCAGGTCCGGCCCCAGGCTCCGTTTCATGCTGGGCGGTGCACTGAGCCTCGGCGCCTTTACGGTCCTGGCGAGCATTGCGCCGTCGTTCTGGATCTATGCGGCAGTGCTTATTCCGGTAGGACTGGCGTCCATCACCTTCTTGAACAGCTGCAATACCACCATCCAGTTGTCCGTTGAGCCCCAATTCCGTGGACGCGTCCTCGCCCTGTACCTTGCCATCCTGCAAGGCGGCACGGCCGTCGGGGCGCCCCTTATGGGCTGGATTGGCACGGAATTCGGGGCCCGCTGGGCCGTGGCATCCGGAGGCGCGGTAGTCGTTTTGACCGCCGTCGCTTGCGTAGTCCTGGTCAGCCGCCGTAGCCAGACGACGCTCCGTGAACAGGTGCGCAGTGCGTGGCTGCGGAGGCGGGCAACCCAAGCGTCCTGATGCATCTTCAGGCGACGGTCTGCCATGCCTGAGCGATGATGGGCGTCCCGCTCCATCCCGCTATTACATTTGGTAGTAGTGCTGTTCCAGACCCTTGATCAATAGTTCGGGCTCTCCGCTCATTGCGGCGTCGACCAGCAGCAGATGCCTGTCCGCCTGGCTGTCGGCGGTGCCCACACCGCGCCGCATGATCGGCACCATCATGACCGCGAGAAGGGACTCCAGGCTCTGCCAGGCTTCCACCAGCTTTGTCTTGGGTTGCTGGTTCATCAGCGTCCCGTGGAACTCGCGGTCAAGCCTCATCAATTCTTCGACGTCGTCCGGCAGCCGCAGACCCCGCATTTGTTCTGCAATGTCCCTCAGCTCTTTTTCAGCGGCTGGGGACGGGGGAAGCACGGCATGGAGCGCCGCTCGTCCCTCAAGGGCTGCGAAGACCTCCCCAATCTCTGCGATGTCGCTGTCGCTGAAGTAGCGAACCCGATTTCCCGAGCCAGGCGAGAACTCCACCAGCCCTGTTGATGCGAGGCGCGTCAACGCTTCCCGGACCGTACCCCTGCTCACAGATAGGTCTTCAGCGAGCCTCTTCTCTACCAGATGCCGGCCCGGATCGAGGGTTCCGAGGATGATCTCCCGCCTAATTCGGTTGGCCACCTGATCCACAAGCGTGGTTCGCTCAGCAACCCGAGGCGCAAGCGTTCTCGCGAGAGTTGTCTTTGCTTGCTCGGAGAAAGCTTTGCTTTCCATTACCCACACCCCTAAAGCTCATGGCAGCCACCCCTCTTCGGAGTGACCCTTGACACTCGATCACTAGACGATAGTATCAAACAGTGATGTCGGACACGATTGTCCGACAATTAAGTGAAAGGGACGCCAATGGATGCCAGCCCGCTTAGGCAAGGGACCGCGATTCACGGCCACTTGCCGATCACCGGGCTCCCCGACGAAATCTTGGAGTTGCCCTACATCGAGATCCAAGGCCGGGAGGCCGGGCCGCGACTAACACTGCTCGCCGGCGTGCACGGCTGTGAATACGCGGGCATGGCTGCCCTGCGGGAATTCGTTGCGGGGGTCAACCCGGCGCAACTAAAAGGCACCATCACGGCTGTTCCCGTAGTCAACGTGCCGGCCTACACAAACCGGACAATGTTTGTCGTACCGGCCGACGGTAAGAACCTCAATAGGTGCTTTCCAGGCGACCCCAAGGGCACCTACTCGGACGTGCTCGCACACCATGTGTTCGAACGCTTCATTCGGGGAGCCGACTACCTCATCGATCTTCACTCCGGGGACGTCCCGGAGACTGTCCACCCGGTAGTTATCTACGACGAATCATCAGTCGACGAGACTGCACGGCGGATCGCCATGGCCTACGGAACCCAGCATGTGATCAGGCAACCCGCCGCGGCACGTATTACGGCGGGTACAACGAGTTCCGCCGCTGCGGACGCCGGCATCCCGGCGATCACCGCTGAGGCGGGCGGCAACGGCACGGTAGACCGACAGGCTGTCGCCACCCACCTGCGCGGGCTACGGAACGTGGCCGCGAGTCTGGGCATGCTCCCCTACGAGGTGGAGCAGGCCCCCAACCAGATCGAGCATGTGAACGGCTGGACGTGGATGTACGCCCCCATTGGCGGTTGGTGGGAACCGCTGGTGGAACTCGGCAGGCGCGCCGAGAAAGGCGACTTGCTCGGACGAGTCAGCAACCTGTTCGGTGACGTCGTCCACGAACTCAGGGCAGAGGAAGCCGGAATAACCATGATCATCACAACGAGCCCCGCGATAGCCGCGGATGGACTCCTTATTGTTCTCACCCGGGAGGTTTCACAGTGAGTTTGGGAAAGAAACGCGTGGCCATCATCGGCCTCGGCACCGCGGGCAGCATGGCCGCTTGGCGCCTGGCATCGCGCGGCGCGGAAGTTGTTGGCTACGAGCAATTCGGAACGGGCCACGATCGAAGCGCGCACGGCGGTGAGTCCCGCATCTTCCGCACCGCCTACTTCGAAGACCCTGACTACGTGCCGCTGCTGCGCACTGCGAAAGCGCTGTGGCGTCAACTCGAGGACGAGACAGGCGCCGATCTGCTCAAACTCGCCGGCAATCTCATGCTCGGTGATAACACCACAGAGATGGCCAACGTTAGCGCCTCCATTGAGAAGTTCGGAATAGACGCCGCCCTCGTTCCGCTCAATGAGGCACGCAACCGCTGGCCGAACCATCCCTTCCACGAGGAGGACGTTGTTGTCCTGGACCGTGAAGGAGGCTATGTTCGGCCCGAACTTGCCGTCCTGAATGCCTCACTACGAGCCAAGTCGCTTGGCGCCCAACTTCGGACCTACACTCCCGTTGACGGAATCGAGACCAAGAACGACGGCGTCTGGGTCAGTGCTGATGGCCAGAGCGAGCGTTACGATCACGTTGTGGTCACTGCAGGCCCCTGGGCGGCGAAGTTGCTTCCTGAACTTGCAGGGCTCGTTGACGTGCGCAAGGCCGTGTCAGCGTGGTTTGTCGGGAAAGAACGCCGGGCATTTGATCCGGCTAATTTCCCCTGCTTTATCCGCACGGCACCAGAAGAGTTTTACGGGCTCCCGGCGATGGACGGGAACGGGCTCAAGCTGGGCCTGTCCGGCAAGGTCAACCGGCCGGTGGCTGACCCGGACGCCCTCGACCGGACGGTTCCACTAGACGAGGTGCGGGCATTCAGGGAACTCGTGGCCGAATCCTTCCCCTCACTCCATCCGGACCCGGTCCGGGTCAATGCCTACATGGAGGGTTACACCCCGGACGGTCACGGCATTCTGGGCCGCCTCGGTGGCAACCAGCGCCTGACGGTCGTCGCTGGACTTTCCGGACACGGGTTCAAGCTGGCACCCGCGCTCGGAGACATTGCTGCGGACTACGCCCTCAAAGGCACCAGTGACAAGACCATCCCGCTCTTGAACCCCGATCGGTTCGTTACAGCGCCGACCTCGACGGCAAACCCGTGAGGTGATCGGTGCCCACTGCCAGGCATTCACGGATTTCTGGCATCCCCGCGTCAACCAAGATCTACATCATTCCGTACCGAAAAAGATTTCAAGGAAATACATCATGAAGACACAACATAGGGTCCACGCCACTGCGGCGGCCCTTGCCCTCCTCCTGACCCTGAACGCCTGCGGCAACGCTGCCAATGGCGAGCCCGCCCCGAGCTCCACCGAACTGGGACTCAGGGACATCTCCGAGGGCGTCCAGCCCGACCCCAAGGCAGTGAGCCTCCTGCCGAAGTCCTACAAGGACAAGGGCGAGCTCACTGTTGCCGCGGACCTGCACTATCCTCCGACAGTCTTCCTCGCCGAGGACAATAAGACCCCCATCGGCCTCAACCCGGACATTACGAGGCTGATCGGCAAAAAGCTCGGGGTAAACGTGAAGTTCGTAGACACGAAGTTCGACACGATCATCCCGGGCCTCGATGGAGGCCGCTACGACTTCACCGTCTCGACCATGGCCAAGACCGAAGACCGGCTCAAAGTCGTAGACATGATCGACTACTTCAAGGCCGGCAGCTCCATCGGGGTGAATGCCGGAAACCCGCAAAAACTGACCAACGAGACCCTATGCGGTAAAAGCATCGCCGTAACCCAGGGATCAACAGGTCAGCTGTTGCGCCTCCCGGCGCTGAACGAGATGACCTGCACTTCCAAAGGACAGCCTGCGATCAACGCCGTGACGCTGCCGAATATCCAAGAGGCCCTGGTCCAGCTGAGCTCCAAGCGCATCGACGGCATCCTCTATGACACGACGGCTCTTGCATGGGCACAGACGCAGCAGCCGGGCTCGTTCCAAATGCTTACGCCCCCGCTCAACGTCGGTGGGACCGGAATCACGGCAGTCGCCCTGAAGAAGGGCTCACCCCTGACCCCGGCCATCCAGGCAGCGATCCAGTCGATCCTTGAAACTCCGGAGTACAAGGAGTCACTCAAGACCTGGGGTCTTGAATTCGGTGCCATCACTGACGCCAAGCTGAACTAACGGGGTTCGTTCATGACTACGGTTATCAACAAAGGAAGCAAGGCGGGGGCTGGCAGCATCGACGCTACCCTCAAGCCACGGCTTAGACTCCGGACTCCCGCGGAATACACAGCTTGGATCATTGCCATTCTCGTCGCGGCCGGGATCCTCGCCTCCGTCCTGACCAACCCCAACTTCAAGTGGGACATCGTTGGGAAGTACTTCACACACGAATCCATCCTCCGCGGGCTGATGCTCACGATCTTCCTCACGGTTGCGAGCATGGCCATGGGAACGCTCCTCGGCCTCGGCCTTGCGATCATGCGCTCCTCGAAGATCAAACCGGTCGCCCTCGCGGCAGGTGCCTACGTCACTTTGTTCCGTGGCACACCCGTCCTGGTGCAGTTGATCTTCTGGTTCAACATCTCCGCTCTCTATCCAAACCTGTATATCGGAATCCCGTTCACGGACATCGGCACCGCAATCGACACGAATGCACTCATGGGTCCGATCACCGCCGCCTTGGTCGGCCTGTCCCTGAACGAAGCGGCATACATGGCCGAGATCATCCGCGGCGGGTTCTCCGCGGTGGGCAAGGGCCAGATCGAAGCTGCGGACTCACTGGGGATGAGCGGTGCCATGAAGATGCGCAAGGTCATCATCCCGCAGGCGATGCCCTCCATCATCCCTGCGACCGGCAACCAGGTCATCGGGATGTTCAAGGAAACATCGCTGGTCAGCGTCCTGGGTGTTGCGGAACTTCTCCAAAGTGCCCAACTGATCTACGCGCGTACCTTCGATACCATCCCTCTACTGATCGTGGCGAGCATCTGGTATCTGATCATGACCCTGCTGCTGAGCTACCCCCAATCCAGGCTCGAGCAGAAATACTCCCACACCTCGGTCCGGGTTCCCCGCAAGTCCAAAAAAGTTGTGTTGACCGCACCGGAAGGCATCGCACGATGAGCAACGACGGCACGATCCTCGCTAGCTGCATCCGCAAGTCCTTCGGACCCAAAACGGTTCTGCAGGACATCGACCTCGACATCGGCAGCGGCGAAATCTGCTGCATCATCGGACCCAGTGGCTCCGGCAAATCCACCCTCCTGCGTTGCATCAACGGACTGGAAACCGTGGACTCCGGAATCCTGAAAGTGAACGGCGACGACTTCGGCTATTACGAAACCGAGCACGCATACCATGCCCTGAGCCCTAAAAAGCTCGCCCTCCAACGGACCAGGGTAGGCATGGTCTTCCAGCAGTTCAACCTGTTCCCGAACATGACCGCCCGGGAGAACGTCATGTCCGGACCCGTCCTGGTCAAGCGCGCGGACAAGAAGGAATCAGCCAAACGAGCCCAGGAATTGTTGACAAGCGTTGGGCTCGGCGCGTTCGGTGACCGCTACCCCGCCGAACTCTCCGGTGGTCAGCAGCAACGCGTCGCGATCGCCAGGTCGCTGGCCATGGACCCGGAGATCATGCTCTTCGACGAGCCAACATCTGCACTGGACCCCGAAAAGGTCGGGGAAGTCCTGACAGTTATGAAGGAGCTCGCCAAGAAGGGCATGACCATGGTGGTAGTCACCCACGAAATGGGCTTCGCCCGCGAAGTGGCCGACAGCCTCCTCTTCATGGACGAAGGCATCGTCGTCGAACGGGGCGACGCCCGGGAAGTCCTCGCCAACCCCAAAGAGTCCCGCACCCAGTCCTTCCTCAAGAAAGTGCTCTGAAATGACAGATGGAAAATTGGCCGTCATCGGCCTCGGCACCATTGGCAGTATGGCCCTATGGCAGGCGTCACGACTGTCCGATTCCGTGGTCGGCTTCGAAGCGCAAGTCCCTGCCCACGGACGCAGTGCCGTGGGAGGAGACACCCGCCTGTTCCGCATGCTGAACCTAAACCCCGGCTTCGACCCGATCGTGCGACGCTCCAAGCGCCTTTGGGCTGAGCTTGAGGAAGAAACGGGCCAGGACATTCTCCTGCGCTGCGGCGGACTCTACATCGGTACCGAGAACGGCGCCTACATTCCGCAACTGCTCCAGTCGGCCGCCGTGACCGGGACCGCTCACGAGATCCTCTCCCGGGAAGAAATGGCGGAGCGATACCCGCAGCACAACTTGCGTCCGGACGACGTCGCCATATTCGATCCCGACGGCGGTGCACTGCGCACCGACCGTTCCGTCACCGCCGCGATTGCTGCAGCCCAAGCAAACGGCGCCACCGTGCTCAACAACACCCCGATCGACAGCATCACCGAAACCGCCGACGGCATCGTCATCACCTCCGGTGAGAAGTCCTGGACGTTTGAGAACGTGATCATCTCCTCAGGAGGATGGTCCCGGAAGCTCATGCCGGAAAGCCTGCAGGCACACACCCAACCGAACAGGGTTTTCCTTACCTGGTTCGTCGCGAAAGAACCCGAGCTCTTCTCCCCCCAGCGATTCCCCATCTTTGTCCGGCTCTCCGGAGAGCGATCCATGTACGGCGCCCCTGCAGTTGACGGGGCCACGGTCAAAGCAACGTTGAACTTCCGTCCGACGCCGGCTGAGAGCGCCGATTCCTTTCCCAGGGAACTCACTCCGGCGGAGATCAACGAGACCACCGAGACGGTTTCTGAATTCTTTCCGGGGCTGTACCCGAACATCGTCCGCTCGGACGCATTTCCGGACCTGTTCACCACCGACCGGAATCCGTTGCTCGGCCGGCTGACGGCTGACAGCAGGATCTACATCGCGACCGGCTTCTCAGGTGGCGGGTTCAAAATGGCCACCGGTTATGGCGAGATGGCAGCCCTCGAAGCCCTGGGCAAGGAGACCTTCGACAATCTCGACTTCCTGCGTCCACAAAGGTTCAACAGCTGATCGCGGTCTGAACATTGATGGCTGCGTCAGATTTCTGTGGTCGACGATCGACGAACGATAGAAGAGAAATGGTATTTGTACACAAGCCGCAGAACCCCGCTGGGGTGACCCTAGCGGCACCAGAACACGTGAACCCGCTCTCGGCTCTAGATCGCCTCCACGCCCTTGGGCTGGAGCTCCCTGACCTCGCGGGTAATCCCTATTACGTAGATCACCGGTCGGTGGGCGACATCATCCACATCTCGGGCCAACTTCCTTACAAGGACGGTCAACTGCTGGGTCAAGGAATTGTCGGTCGGGAGGTGACGCTCGAGACCGCCAGAGAGCTCGCGCGCCATGCCGCACTCAACTGCCTTGCGGCTGCCCTGGAGGCGGTGGGTGACCTGGACCGGGTCCGGATCGTGCAGATGTTGGTGTACGTGGCCAGCGCCCCCGACTTTGGCCTGCAGTCCCGGGTCGCGGAAGCGGCCAGTGAATTGCTTATCGAGGTATTGGGCGAGAACGGACGTCATGCACGTACCGCGATCGGGGTCGCGGGGCTACCGCGCGTCTCCCCAGTCGAAATTCAAATGATCTGCACGACGGACCAGAGAAACAAACAATGAGAAGTCAGAAAAAGAGGAGTACAACGTGAACCGCCTCCAAAAGGCGCTGGACGCCCTCGTCGATAGGATCGACACCCCGTCACCGATCGTGCTGATGGACGTGATGCAGGAGAACATCGACCGTATGCAGGGCTTCGCCGCCCAGCACGGCCTTGATCTGCGGCCGCACGTCAAGACACACAAGTGCGTCGAGATTGGCCGGCGTCAGGTCAAGGCCGGAGCTGTCGGGATCACCGCAGGAAACGTGGGCGAGGCCGAGGTCTTTGCCGCGGCTGGATTCGACGATATCTTCATCGCCTACCCGGTCTGGCCCGCTGGAACGAAAGGGCCGCGGATCCGAAAGCTGTCGGAGACCACACGGCTGCGGGTCGGCGTCGATAATTTCGCGGCGATCGATGCCCTCGCTGGTGCCATGGGTGACGAACCAGACCGGTTGGAGGTCGTCATCGAAGTGGATTGTGGTGCTCGTCGTTCCGGTGCGCCACCGGAGTTCGCGGGCGAGCTAGCGGCCGCCGCCCGCAACCGCGGGCTGGTCCCGGTTGGCGTCTTCACCTATCCGGGCCACGGCAGCGCTGGTCCGGGCTCACGCAAGGGGGCCGCTGAAGACCAGGACGCAGCGCTCACCACCGCAGTGCGCAGCCTCAGCGCGGCGGGCATCAGTCCCCTCGTAGTCAGTGCCGGCTCCACTCCCACCGTAGAGTTTGCCACCAACAGCGTGATCACCGAGATCCGTCCCGGCGAGTACGTGTTCAATGACTTGAACAACGCCCGGCTCGGGGCCTGCACCCAGGACCAGATCGCGCTGTTCCTCGCCGGGACGGTGGTCAGCGACTGGGTCCCCGACCAGGTCATGCTCGATGTAGGCACCAAAGCCCTCGGCCGCGAAGGCACCCCAGAGATCGGTTACGGCGGCATCGCAGGCACCGCGGCTGTCCTGTCCAGGCTCAACGAATACCACGGATTCCTGCCCCTGCCTGCAGGAGACTTCTGCCCGGGAGTCGGGACCGTGCTGCCAGTGGTGCCGAACCACGTCTGCCCGGTGGTGGTTAATTTCGAGGAATACATCGTCACCGACAGCACAGGCACCTCCCTGGAGCGGTGGCGGGTAGACGCCCGCGGATTCCTCAATTGACCCGCTGGGGGACGGGATCTCCGTCCCCCAGCCGCAATCCAAGCAACCCAGCAACACACGATGGAGTGTCCGAATTGAGACTTGACAAGACCACGGCCGTGGTAAGCGGAGCCAGCAGCGGAATCGGCGAAGCAGTAAATTCCCGCTTCCGCAGCGAAGGCGCGCGACTGCTGCTCACCGGCCGTAGGAAGCAACTGGACAGCGCCCAGCCCGACGACGTGTACGTCCCCGGGGATCTCAACGACGAGGCGTTCGTCGAAAGCCTGGCCCGCCGGGCCGCCGAATCGTTCGGCACCGTTGACGTCGTCGTCCTTAATCACGGCCTGCAGGTGACCGGCCCACTGACGGAGATGGCGTACGAGGATGCGAAAAACGTGCTCCACAGCAACCTGCTTAGCTCGTTTCTGATGATGAAGCACTTCGCTCCGTTGATGCCTGCAACGGGAGGCTCGTTCGTCTTGGTCAGTTCCCGGCTGGGCATGGTTGGCATGGCTGATCAGGTTCTCTACTCCGCGGCTAAGGGCGGCCTGATCATGCTCGCCAAGGGTGCTGCAATCGAATGGGCATCACGCAACGTCCGCGTCAACGTGGTCGCACCAGGTCTGACCGTCACACCGGTCATCGAAGCTTCAATCCAACGCAGGCCCGACCCCGAGGCCTACCGGGCCCAGCGCGAGGGGCAGATCCCGCTCCAGCGCCTCGCCACCCCGGAAGAAATCGCCGACGCCATTCTCTTCCTCGCCTCCAAAGAATCGTCCTACATCACTGGCGCGGTGCTCCCGGTCGACGGCGGCTACACCGCCTTCTAGCACGCCCCTCCCGTCAAGCTTGCAACAGGAGCAACACACTATGAGTACTGGAACCACCTTGGACTTCACCAGAACCGAGCTTTTCATCGGCGGGGAATGGATACCTGCCACAACGGGCGGGACTCTGCCAGTCATCAACCCTGCAACCGGAGAAGTGATTGCGCACGTTGCAGACGCCACGGTCAAGGATGGAATGACCGCACTGGACGCTGCCTGCGCAGCACAGGATGCCTGGGCAGCAACACCGGCAAGGGAACGCGCCGACATCCTCGCCCGCACCTATCAGGCCATCGTCGCCCGCCGCGACGATTTCGCCCGCCTGATCGTGGATGAGATGGGCAAGCCCTGGGCCGAAGCCCAATCGGAAGTCGACTACGGTGCAGGTTTCTTCCGCTGGTTCGCAGAATCCGCCGGACGTATCCACACCGAAGGCCAGTTCGGCGTGGAACCTGGCTCCAACTATCACATCGCCGTCTCCAAGCGACCCGTCGGCCCGTCCCTGCTAATCACCCCGTGGAACTTTCCGTTGGCCATGGGCGCCCGGAAGATTGCACCGGCCTTGGCCGCTGGCTGTACTACCGTCCTCAAGCCCGCTGCCCAGACCCCACTCACTTCGCTGTTGCTCGCCGAGGTCCTCCAGGAAGCGGGCGTCCCCGCCGGTGTGGTGAACGTCGTCGTTACGGACAACTCCCGGGACGTGGTCGGCGCCATCATGAATGACTGCCGGACGCGCAAGATCTCATTCACGGGCTCCACGCAAGTAGGCCGGGTGCTCCTGGCCCAAGCCGCACAGAACGTTATGAATACGTCCATGGAACTCGGCGGGAATGCCCCGCTGATCGTATTCGACGACGCCGACCTCGACGCTGCAATCGAAGGCGCCTACCTCGCCAAGCTCCGGAACGGTGGTCAGTCCTGCGTCGCAGCCAACCGAATCTATGTCCAGGCCGGCATCGCGCCCGAGTTCACCAAACGCTTCACAGAACGCCTCGCCCGCGTCACAGTAGGCAACGGCCACGATCCCAGCGCCGACCTCGGACCACTGATCGATGACAAGCAACGCGCAACCGTCCACAATCTCGTCACGGACGCTGTCGCCAAGGGCGCAACCTGCCTCACCGGGGGCCGGGTCGTCGACGGCCCCGGCTACTACTACCAGCCCACCGTCCTAACCAACATTCCCGCCGACGCCAGCATCAGGGAAGAAGAAATCTTCGGCCCGGTAGCAGCGATCTACACCTTCGATACCGAAGAAGAAGCCATCGTCGAAGCAAATGCCACTCCCTACGGACTGGCCTCCTACATCTTCACGCAGAACCTGACCAGGGCACTGCGCGTCGCCGACGCGATTGATGCCGGCATGACCGGCATCAACCGCGGACTCATCAGCAACCCAGCCGCACCCTTCGGCGGGACCAAACAATCAGGCCTCGGCCGCGAAGGGGGCATCGAAGGCCTCGAGGCCTACCAGGAAACCAAATACACAGGCATCCAACTCTGACCTGATCTGGGCTGCGTTAGGGGAGAAATTCCTGCTACCGGACGAAGCCAAGGCTAGCGGGCCTCAAGGTCCTCGAGTGTCTTTCCCTTGGTGTCCGAGGACAACAGGGTTGCCAACGCTGAGACGAGGCAGATGCCCAGAGTGGTCAGGCCGATGACCATCGGGATGTTCTGAGATCCCGGAGGGGCTATGGCCGTGAACAGGCTCGGGAAGAACGAAGCGATCATGAGGCCGATGTTCTGCGAGACTGCGAAGCCCGTCACCCGCATCCGCATGGGGAACTGCTCCTGGAAGAACGTGGCGAAGGTGGCGTTCCACATCTGGAACAGGATGCCCTGGACGATGACGACGCAGACGAAGATCAGCGGCAGGCTGCCCTGTTCGATCGCCCACAGGTATACGAAGGTCAGCAAACCGCCCGCGATCCCGCCTGCAACCATGAGCGTCCGCCGGCCAATCCGGTCCGACAGTGCCCCGAACAATGGGATAGTCACCACTGCGGCTACGTTTGCTGCCATGGTCACCCAGAGGAATTCACTGCTTGAGAACCCGTTGCCATAGCTCTTCTGGGTGGCGAAGGAAACGCCGAAGATCAGGGTGGCCATGCCGATGACGTTCGTGAAGGTCATCGCAACGCAGCGGACCAGGACCCACGGGTGGGTGCGCAGGAGGTCTGCGAGGGGGAACCGGCGTTTGGTGCTGGGCTCTTCCGACTGCGCCAGGTATGCGGGTGGCTCCTGCACGCGGCGGCGGATGATGTACCCGGCCAGGATCACGACCGCGCTGAGGAGGAACGGCAGCCGCCAGCCCCAGGAATGGAACTGGTCATCAGGCAGTAGGGCGGCGAGTGGAATGAGGACAGCCGTGGCGAGGATGGAGCCGACCTGCGTGCCCTGAAGGCTGAAGCTCGCGAAGAAGCCGCGCCTTGCATCGGGGGAGTGCTCTACGATCATCGCGCTGGCACCACCGAGCTCGCCCGCAACGGCGAAGCCTTGGATCAAGCGGAGGATCACCAGAAGGACGGGGGCAAGAAGCCCCACCTGTCCATAGGTTGGCAGGAGTCCTACCGCGAAAGTAGCGAACCCCATGAGCAGCATTGCGAAGACGAGGACTTTCTTGCGTCCATGCCTGTCACCGTAGGCACCCAGGACCACTGCTCCGAGCGGGCGGGAAACGTACCCCACAGCATAGGTGGCCAGGGAAGCGATGATACCCACAGTTGGGTTCTCCGTGGGGAAGAAGATCGTGGGGAAAAGCAACGTCGCAGCCAGTGAATAGAGCGCGAAGTCGTAGTACTCCAGCGCGCTTCCGATCCAGCCGCTCATTGCGGCCTTCTTCGGGTCCTTCCGGGCGATGGTGTCGTCCTGGGTGGAAGGGGTATCCCTCCGGTGCGTGACGGTCATTCGCTGAACTCCTTTGTCGTCGTTGGCAAGGAACAAAAACTCTTCCAATCCAGGACTGAACAATGCGGTGCTCATTCAGCATGAGGAAGGTTGCTATGTGGACTGATCCAACTCTTGAATCGATTCATTAATCATACGATGTGACCTGCGATACGTCAAAGGCTGCTGTAGAGGGATTGTCAGGTTGACCGACGGGAAACGCACGACGGCGGCAGGTCGCCACGGTTCCCAAAGAACCTTGGTTCTTCGAAACCGAAAGGCGACCAGCCGCCGTCGTGATTTAGCCGTTTATTCAGGAGTCAGGCCATCAGGGAAAGACCTCAATTACGGCGCAACAGCAAGGGGGGCGCTGAGGGACGTGCCCAGCCGGGCTTGCAGTTCCGAAACGGTGGGCGGGTTGGCCCCGGACCTGCTGACCGTAATGGCTGCGGCCATCGAGGCAGTTTTCCCGATGGTTTCCAGTGCTCCCGGCGCAAATCCTTCTTCGCCCTCTGCCAAAAGGCCGAAGATGAGGGCGGACATGTAGGAGTCGCCAGCGCCGATGGTGTCAGCAACCTCGGTTTTCACGGAGGGGATGTTGAACTTCGCACTTTGCGTGGCGAGGAGGGCGCCATCAGCGCCGAGCGTGATGACGGCAAGGCGCGCACCCTGGGCGATCAGGTGGGACGTCACCTCGTCCGGAGACGACGTCGGGTAGAGCCAGTGGGCATCTTCGTCGCTGAGTTTTACGACGTCCGTGAGAGGAAGCAGGTCCTCGAAGATACTCTTTGCCTCCGCATGGCTGCCAAGCAGGGCAGGGCGGATATTGGGGTCATAGGTGACCAGGCACGACTTGTGGCCTTGCTCAAGGAGAGAGCGAACGGTGGACGCACCCGGGGCCAGGAATGTGGCGATGGATCCTGTGTGAAGGACTTTCGGGACCATGGCAGGCGCTACCGGAGCCAACTCCCAGGCGATGTCGAACTCGTAACTGGCCGAGCCATCAGCTGCCAGTGTTGCGGTAGCCGTGGCTGTGCGTTCAAGGGACGTCGACCCGGGTAGAAGCCGGACGCCGGCGCTCTGGAGGTGGTTGGCGATGGCGTTCCCGTGGTCGTCTTCGCCGATTGCTGTGAGTAACCCCGTGGATACGCCGAGCCGGCCAAGGCCATAGGCGACATTCGCCGGGGATCCTCCCGGATAGCTGATGGATCCTTCGGGGGTGTTGACGATGTCAATCAGGGCTTCGCCGATTACAACGACATCCAGCTGGTCATGGGCGGAGGTGCCGGGGGGAGGCTTATGCATCTCGGTTCTTTCGTCGGTACCGGCTGGATGGCCGGGTGTGGATCCGTCCGCGGACCTGTGGGCAGGTCCGCGGACGGAGAAGGGGGCTCCGTTTGGAACGGAAGGTGGGCGGCGCCTGTCAGGCTTTGGCCGCACCTGTCATGATGGCGACCGCGTCGGTCATGGTGTGGGATTGCGGGGTGATGGTGGCCGCGCATTTGCCCAGGCGCTGGATGTGGATCCGGTCTGCCACGTCAAACACGTGGGGCATGTTGTGGCTGATCAGGATGACAGGCAAGCCGCGGTCGCGCAGGTCGCGGACCAACTGCAGTACCTGGTTGGATTCACGAACGCCCAGTGCCGCCGTCGGTTCGTCAAGGACAACCACCTTGGAACCGAATGCTGCGGCGCGGGCGACAGCGACTGCCTGGCGTTGGCCACCGGAAAGGTTCTCCACCGGTACAGTGACGTCCTGCAGTGTGGAAATGCCCAGCCGGGTGAGCTCTTCCTTGGCCTTTCTGCGCATGCCTTTGGTGTCGAGGATCCGGAACAGGCTTCCCAACGGCCCGGGAAGGCGCTCTTCACGGCCGAGGAACAGGTTCGAAGCGACATCGAGGGCCGGCGAGACGGCCAGGTTTTGGTAGACCGTTTCGATGCCGTGGACCCGGGCGTCCTGTGGCCGCTTGAAGTGCACCTGCTGTCCGGACACGAAGAGTTCTCCCGTGTCCGGAACTTCGGCGCCGGTGAGGCACTTGATGAGCGTGGACTTACCGGCACCGTTATCGCCGATGATGGCCAGGACTTCGCCGGGGTAGAGGTCCAGGTTGACGCCGTCGAGGCCAACCACCCGGCCGAAGGTCTTCACGAGGTTCCTGGCTTTAAGGATGGGCTCGCGGGTTTCGGTGTGTGAGGCTTCAAATTCTGTCATGGTCATGACTTGACCTTTCGGATCCACTGATCGACGGACACGGCGATGATGATCAGGATGCCCACCGCGAGGGTCTGGTAGAGCACATCCAGGCCAGCGAGGGAGAGGCCGTTGCGGAAGACACCGACGATCAGCGCTCCGAGCAAGGAACCCCAGATGGAGCCGCGGCCACCGAAGAGGCTGGTTCCGCCAATCACGACGGCGGTGATGGAGTCCAGGTTCAGATCGACGCCGGCGTTGGGGCTTGCGGCGTTGGTACGGCCGATCTGGATCCATGCGCCGACCGCAAGGACTGCGCCTGCGGCAAGGTAGACGCTCATGAGGACACGGTTGACGGGGATACCGGCCAGACGGGCTGCTTCCTTGTCATCACCTACGGCGTAGACGTGCCGTCCCCAGGCGGTTTTGCCCAGGATGAAGGCGACCGCGATGTAGAGCAAGAGCATCATGACGACGCCGGTGGAGATACGCACTGGCCCGATCGGGAAGGTGCTTCCAAGCCAGGTGAGCACACCGGGCATGGCGGATCCGCGGACGGTGCTGCCGCCGGAGTAGAGCAGGGTCAGGGCGATGAAGATGTTCAGGGTTCCGAGCGTGACGATGAACGGCGGGAGCCGGAAGCGTGTCACAAGGAAACCGTTCAATGCCCCTGACGCAAGTCCCACGATCAAGCCGGCGATGAGTGCCAGCGGACCTGGGACACCACTGCCGACAGCCATCTGCGCGATCACCATCGAGGACAGGATCATGACGGCGCCGACGGAGAGATCGATTCCGGCGGTCAGGATGATGAGGGTCTGGGCGATGGCCAGGGTCCCGACGACGGCGACCTGCTGCGTGATCAGGGAAAGGTTCTCTACCCGAAGGAAGCGGTCATTGAGGAGTCCGAAGACCACCACCGCGATCAGCAGGACAATTGCCGGGCTGAGGGCGGGGTAGCGGTGGAGAATGTTGCGGATTCTGCTGAGGGGCGTTTGGCGGTCGAGGAATTCCTCGGCCAAGTCAGCGTGCCCGGCGCTCGGGGGGCCGGCTGTCTGTTGCTGGGTCACTTTAGGTTGCTCCTGAACTTACTTGCCCCAGCAGATCTGGGAAGCGTCGGTGGTGGTGATGCTCTTCACGCCGTCTACGGGCTTGTCTGTGACGAGCTCCACTCCGGTGTTGAAGAAGTCCAGGCCCTCGGAGTTGGCAGGCTTCTTGCCGGTCTTTGCGAGGTCAACAATGGCCTTGACACCAAGCTCGGCCATTTTCACCGGGTACTGCTGTGCCGTGGCGCCGATTACGCCGGACTTGACGTTGTTCACGCCTGAGCAGCCGCCGTCAACGGAGACGATCAGGGCGTCTTTTTCCTTGCCCGCGGATTTCAGTGCTTCGAAGGCACCGGCAGCTGCAGGCTCGTTGATCGTGTAAACGACGTTGATGTTGGGGTTCTTGGCCAGCAGGGTCTCCATCGCGGTACGTCCGCCATCTTCGGCGCCCTGGGAAGCCTGGCTGCCGACGATTTCGTAGTCGCCACCCTTGCCGCCGGTGTACTTGCCCGTCTTGGCTTCGTCGCCGTTCTTCTTCTTATCGGCGGTGTCGATGCCCAAGCCGGTCAGGAAGCCCTGGTCACGGTTATAGTCAACGGACACAACCTTGTCATCGAAGAGGTCCACAAGTGCGATCACAGCTTTCTTGCCCGCCAGTTGCTGGGCGGTCCACTTGCCGATCAGCTCACCCGCGGCGAAGTTGTCCGTGGCAAACGTGATGTCGGCGGCGTCGGCGGGGTCCGGCGGGGTATCCAGGGCGATGACGAACAAGCCGGCGTCCTTGGCCTTCTTCAGGGCATCCACTACGGACGGGCCGTTGGGGGTGATGAGAATACCCTTGTCGCCCTTGGAGATCGCGTTTTCAATGGCTTGGATCTGGGTGTCCTCATCTCCGTCGGCTTTGCCGGCAGCAAGCTTGAGGTCAACACCATCAGCCTCGGCAGCCTTCTTGGCGCCATCCTGCATCGAGACGAAGAACGGGTTGGACGTGGTCTTCACGATCAGCGAAACGCCGATCTTTTCATCGCTGCCCGCGCTGGAGGAAGGCGAGGAGCCGCCGCCGCAGGCAGTCAGGCTCAGTGCGCCCAGCGTCAGGACTGCACCAGCGGCAAGAAGACGGGTCTTTGCCGACCTCGAGGCTTTGGAACTCAACATTGAAACTCCTGTTTTTTGTGGCTGCTCATGGCGAGTGATTCCCCCATGACAACGTTGTCAGGTAACATGTAACCAAGCTCACACAGTGCAGTCAAGTGTTAATTGAAGTTGAGGAGTAATTCGTTGACAACGATGTCTAATCGTTACCAACCCGACCCTGCGCGCAAGCCCCCCACGATGAAAAACGTTGCTGATCTTGCCGGGGTGGGCATCAAGACGGTTTCAAGGGTGGTGAACGATGAACCCGGGGTTTCGGAGGAAACCCGTCAGCGGGTACTGCGCGCAACGGAGCAACTTCAGTACCACCTGGACATCACAGCCGGCAGCCTCAAGCGTTCCGGACGCAAGACCCAGTCCATCGGTCTCTTGCTTCCGAGTGTTTCCAACCCCTTTAGCGGCGAGATTCACCGCGCCATGGAAGACGCCCTCGGTGCCCGGGGACTTGCAGTTTTCGCCGCAAGCCTGGATGACGATCCGGACCGCGAAAGAAAGCTGATTTCAGCTTTCCTGGGGCGCCGCGTGGATGGTCTTGTGCTGACCACGATCGCCAAGAGCCAGGCCTACATGATCCCGGAACACTCCCGGGATCTGCCGTTGGTGTTCATCGACCGCGAGCCGGTGGGCATCGAGGCGGATGCAGTAGTCACGGATAACGAAGTGGGCGCCGCGGCGGCAGCCACGCATCTTATTAAGTACGGCCACACCAGACTGGCTTACCTTGGGGACCGGACCGATATCCAGACCGCTGTGAAACGGCGGGCAGGTTTCCTGAACGAGATCGGCAGCTCCGGCATCGCGACCTCCACCGTTGCGGTCCGCGAGAATCTTCACGACGAGGAAACGGCCCTCCGGGCTGCGCACGAACTACTCACTTCAGAGAACCCCCCTACGGCGATATTCTCCAGTCAGAACCTGGTGACGTTCGGTGCCATGCGGGCACTGAAGTCCCTCGGTTTGCAGCATGAGGTTGCCTTGGTCGGATTTGACGACTTCACCCTCGCGGACATGATGGAGCCGGGGGTCACCGTGGTTGCCCAGCACCCTGAACGCATCGGAAAGCTCGCTGCCGAGCGGATCCTTGCAAGGATCGACGGCGATGACCGCGCACCGCAGACGTATATCGTCCCTACGGAACTCATCCCCAGGGGCTCCGGCGAGATATTGCCCCGGAACTGACTAAAGCAATCCCGATTCAATCGATCAAAGGACTGGACATGACCAAAACCCTGTACGCAGAATTCACCGTCAAGGAAGGCAGCGAAACCAAGGTCGCTGAAATGATGACAGAACTCGCTGGGCACGTCCGGCAAGAACCGGGCAATGTCACGTTCCTTCCCTACACCCGGGAAACAAATCCGCGGGAATATTTCGTGTTCGAGGTCTACCGCGACGAGGAAGCCTTCCAAGAGCACATCACCGCAGAATACGGCCGAAAGTTCAACGCCGAATTGGCAGAACACATCGAAGGCGACGGTTCCGTCCTCACCTGGCTCACGCCCGTATCGTAGGCGTACGCCCGGCCATGCCAGACTGGAGGCATGTTTCCCCGTCCTGAGAAACCGCGCATTTTGCCCAAGAGCGACGACGCCCAGCCCCCGACGCCGGGAAGCGGCCCGACGCCGGGAAACGGCAAGCGCCGCCATCTTGCCGTCAGGCTCGACGACGCGTGGCTGAGGTTCCAGACGCGCGTCGCCATCCGGCGGGGTCGAGTGGAAACGGTCATCCCTTACACGGGTTACGGAACTATTTCCTGGGTGCGCGTGCTGGCCAGGGTTGTCCGCAGCGACCCCCGGGACGCCGCAGGTCATGCCAATCCCTTGCAGGAGAGCATGCGCGGGTGGCGGAACTTCATCAGCGCACCGGTCGCGCATGCAGCCGTGCAGGTAAACATTGCAGGCACCGTCCATGACGTCGAAGCCGATCGTGGGGGCGTCGTCGATGTTCGCATTGAGGCAGCCCTGAACCCCGGCTGGCACACGATCACACTGCAATCCGGGAGTTCCAGGACGGTCGAAGCTCCCGTGGAAGTCGTAGCGGACGACGCAGACTTCGGTGTGGTCTCCGATATTGACGACACCGTGATGGTGACAGCCCTTCCACGACCATTCCTGGCGGCCTGGAACACCTTCGTGCTCAATGAGCATGCGAGGACACCGACTCCGGGGATGGCCGTCCTGTACGAGAGGATCGCCAGGACGGCACCGACGGCTCCCGTGCTGTACCTGTCCACCGGGGCCTGGAATGTGGCGCCCACGTTGTCACGGTTCCTCTCGCGCAATTTGTATCCCGCGGGCCCCAAGTTGTTGACGGACTGGGGACCTACGCCGGACCGCTGGTTCCGAAGCGGCAGGGAGCACAAGCGCACTTCGCTGGAACGCTTGGCAGAAGAGTTTCCCCGCATCAAGTGGCTGCTCGTAGGGGACGACGGACAGCACGACGAAGCCATCTATTCCGAGTTTGCACACCGCCACCCGCAGAATGTCAGGGCGATCGCCATCCGGCAGCTCTCAGTAGGTGAGGCGGTGCTCGCCGGCGGTAGGTCGAAGTCCGGAGGCCAGCCCACGCCGGGAATCCCCTGGCTCTATGCTCCGGACGGTGCCGGGATGTCCGCGCAACTCGAGGAACTGGGCATCATTTACAGCCCCGTGCGCTCTGCCGATGAGCCGGAGGAAGGCGACTGAACTCCAGAACGGGTTTGAACTACAGAACCGGCTGAACTCCACCACGGGTTGAAGTGCACGGGCGCACGTGTGCAGGGCGGGCCGGGACCCCGCAGGGCTGTTGGTGCAGCCACCGCCAAGAGCAGAATGAACACATGGTCAATGCCTCGGTATCTGAAGGCCTGGCTGCGGGTGATCACTTCCTCGCTGCTTCCGATTGGAATGCAGCGGCGAAGGCTTTCGAGTCCGTGCTGCTGATCCAGGATGATCCTGCAGCGCATGATGGATTGGGACGCGCGCTGTGGTGGCTTCGCGACGTTGATCGTTCCATTGCGGAGCGCACAGCTGCTTACGCCGGTTTTCGTCGGCTGGGCCAAGACTCTCTGGCATTTCGTACGGCTTTGTGGTTGGCCCGCGAGTACGCCGATGCATTGGGTAGCGAGGCGGTCAGCCGGGGTTGGCTGGCACGGGCGGAGGGCCTTGCGTTCCGGTTGCCGGAAGGCGTCGAGCGGGGCTGGCTGGCGCTGACGCGCGGTTTGCTACGGGCAGACCCAGCCTCTGCTGGTGATGATGCCAGGAACGCGGTTGGATTTGCGCGCAAGTGGGATGACCCGGACCTTGAGGCCATGGCCCTCGCCCTCCTGGGCCTGGCGACGATAGCCTCCGGCAACGTGCTGGAAGGAATGACGCTGGTTGATGAGGCGATGGTGGTGGCAACCGCCGGCGAAGTTCACGACCAAATGGTCTTTGGCGACGTGTGCTGCATGGTGACGCGCGCCAGCGAGGAAGCCTGCGATACCTCTCGACTCAGCCAGTGGAACAAGACCCTCCTGCGCTTCATGCACACTACAGGCCATCCAGCATTGCTGGAATTTTGCGGCACGTGTTGCGCGGAGATATTCCTGGCCGCTGGTGACATCGCGAGTGCCGAGGGCTGGCTCACCAAGACGCTGCATGAATTGGACCAAGGCGGTCATCGTGCACGTTGTGTGCACCCTGCCGCCAAACTGGCGGAACTGCGGCTGCTGCAGGGCCGGGTGGAGGAGGCAAACCGACTGCTCGCGGGCTTCGAGGACCGCCCGGACGCGCTTCGCGCAGCGGCAGCAGTCCGGCTTGCGGTGGGCGACACTGCGGTCGCGGCTGCACTGCTTCATCGCCAGATCCATTACATCGGCGGTGGTCTGCTCACGGTGCCGCTACTCGCGTTGCTTATTGACGTCCAGTTGGCACAAGGTGACCATGGCCAGGCCCGGGCAACAGCCGAACGCCTTGATGAAGTCGCAGCCAAGACGCAATGGCCCCGGTCACTAGCGGCATCGCACCTCGCCGCTGGTCGTGTCGCAGCCGCCCTGGGGGATGTGGCCTTGGCACGTGAACGGCTGGACGCAGCGATTTCAATTTTTGGCGAGCTCAACATGCCCCTTGAGGCCGCGAGCGCCCATCTATCGCTGGCCACAGCGCTGCGGGAGACGGACCCTGGGGTGGCCGTACACGAGGCGGGAGCGGCACTCGCGGCATTCGACGAGGCGGGCGCCC
Organism: Paenarthrobacter sp. YIM B13468; assembly: GCF_042788025.1. Lineage (NCBI taxonomy): Bacteria > Bacillati > Actinomycetota > Actinomycetes > Micrococcales > Micrococcaceae > Paenarthrobacter > Paenarthrobacter sp. YIM B13468. Next base: position 39,097 of record NZ_JBHZPI010000033.1, read on the forward strand.
GCGGTATGGCAGACAAGGCCGCAGTGCTTCTCCGCGCCCTTGGCGGCCCCGCCCGCACGGGCCCGAAAGCGCTGGGGCTGTTATCGCGGCGCGAACGCGAAGTGCTCAGCTTGCTTGCCGAGGCCCTGACTAACAGCGAGATTGCTGATCGCCTGTTCATCAGCGCCAAGACGGCCGAGCACCACGTCAGCAGCATCCTCGCTAAGCTCCAATTGCGCAGCCGGGTCGAAGCGGCAGCATTCGCCCTGCGTCAATCCCCTAAAGAGTAGGGCTTAAATAGGGGATGCTCCCCATCCTTTCCCGGTGCCGTCGCCGCATGCTTTGACTATCCGCAAAACACCATTGGGAGGTGCGGAATGAAGCAGCAATCAACAGCAGGCAACGTCCTCAATCATGAAATCGCTGTGACAGTCCACCGACATGCCACTGTCCCGGCGGACATCGTTTTCGACGTCCTCGCTAATCTGTCCCATCACATGCTGTGGGGAGGGGCCGACGCATCCACGCTTCTGTCCATGCAGGCCCCTCCAGGGCAGGCAACCGCCGGAACGGAGTTTACCTCGACGGCTGAGGACCGAATCTGCTGGATGAGGGATTCGTCCGTGGTCACGGAAGCGCTTCGGCCCTGGATGTTTGAACGGGTCACGGAGTCCGCTGTGGAGTCAAAAAAGCATGGGACAAAGGCTTCTTGGCTCTTGGTCCACCGTTACGAAATTGAAGCGGCTGCGGAACAGAGCGACGTCACTTACACCTGCCGGCTGGTGCGAGCCAGCGGGCTGCCGGGTCCGCTGGCCATGTTTGGGTTTCCTGTTCTCAGGTCACTCGCAATGCACGAGTGGGCGCGGGCAAACAAGGAAGGATTGGGCCGGCTCATCGCTGCGGCTGAAACCTCGGTGCGGGCCTGAACCCGCGCTATCACAAAGAAGGAGCAAGGCAATGGCAAAGTTATCGATTGATGACGAAAGCGCCCGCGTTGAGCGCATGACCGGCTATGAGGGCCGATATCGGGAGGCGGACGGATACACCATCGCCTTCGAAAGGTTCGAAGAGGGAGGCGACTTCACGCCGTTCTACAAGGGTCTGCCGGATGACCGGTGCCAAAGTCACCACTGGGGTTACGTCGTGAAGGGCCGACTCACCATGCACTTGCCTGATGGCGACGAGATCGTCGAAGCCGGCGAGGCGTACTACACGCCGCCAGGGCACACTGATGAGCTTGATCCGGGGACCATTCTGGTGGAGTTCAGTCCTACGGAGGAACTCGCCCGCACCTTGGCTGTCGTCGAGCAGAACCTGCAATCGGAAGTTGGCTAGGTTGGCACCTAAACCAGGAATCACGACGGCGGTGGCCAGCCCTGCGGGGGTGGCTGCCGACGTCGTGGTTTCCGGGCTAGGACAACGCTCTCTGCAGATTCGATGCGCGCTCCGCTTCCTCACGTGATGCTTCCAGTGTGGACGTTTCTCTTTGGCGCGCAAGGGTTTTGGCAGTGGCTAGCTGCCAGCCTGGCTGAGCACGCCAACGTCCTTGGGTGAACCGACTGAGCCGCGTCGCACGAGTCGTGCCTCCAACGGCGGCCCAGCGGGTGAGGAAGATTTCCTGCCCTCAATCTGCCGGATCAACGCGGTGGCGGCAGCCATTCCCATGTCGTAGACGGGCTGCGCGATGACGGTTAGTGGGGGAGTGGTGAGCCGGGTCCAGGCGAAATCGTCGTACATGATCAGGGAAACATCCGAGGGGATGGAGAGGCCTGATTCCTGGATAGCCTCCACAACGCTCAAGGCAATGAGGCCGTCGGAGGCAATGATGGCCGTGGCAGCATCCGGCCCCTTCAGCAGGTCACGGGTGATTCGCATGATGGAATCCGCGTCGCCGGCATTGAGCCGGACCAGGTCCATCGGCTGGCTGAGGCCTTCCTCTTCGAAGGCGCGGCGGATTCCCTCAAGACGGTCCGAGATTTGCGAGGAATCCAGCGGCATCCCCGCTACGTAAGGCCCTTCTGTCCGAACGGTTGAGACGAACGCGATGCGTCGATGGCCCGCTTCGATGAGGTACTTGGTGGACTCGTAGGAGATGGTGCCCATGTCCACGGCAAAGGTCTCGACATCGAGTCCCTCGGCGGCGCGGTCCAGCAGAACCAGGGGCCGGCCAGAGTCGCGGACTTCCTTCAGGTGTGCGGTTTCCACGGATGAGGCCGGAGCCACGATCAGCCCGTCAACGCGCTTGTCCAAGAGCACCTGGACGGCGTCCACCTCGGCAGCCCGTTCTTCATCGGTGTTGATCAGGATGACGTTGTAGCCGCTCTTCTTGGCGGTGTCGGTGATGCCCCTCGTAGCAAGGCCGAAGTGCGGGTTTTCGATATCGCCCACCACCACGCCAATGGTGTTGGATTTGCCCGTGTTCATGCTTCGCGCAAGCTCGTTCGGACGGTAGCCAAGCCCTTCGGCAGCGGCGAGAACCCGCTCCCGGACGTCCTCGCTGACAGCACCATAGTTGCCTAACGCGCGGGCGGCTTGTGCCTTGGAGACTTGTGCGGCCTTGGCGACGTCGGCAACCGTTACGTCCCGCCGTCGGGATCCTTCACTGCTCATGTTCACCTTTCCGAAGTGGTGTTGACGCGGCTTGTGACTTCCGCTACATTTTTCATCAATCGATGTGAGTCCGGTCTCAATCCTAGGGGCTGAGACCGGACTCAACAAGACCCCGCATCGAGTTAGACCCCAAAAGCGGCCCAGACAGCACCGCTGGCCCTCCCACGATTGGACAACGCTGTGATCAAACTGAACTTCCGCCCGGCAGCGCTCGCAGCAGCAGCGCTGGCGGCTATCCTCGCCCTCTCCGGTTGTGGCGGATCCTCCGCCGGGACCTCGAGCTCGGCCGAGAACCCCTATGGCCTGATCGAACCCGGAACCATCCGGGTCGCAAGCCTCGGTGATGCCAAGCCGTATACCTTCACGGACGGCTCGGGTAACTTCACGGGCTTCGATGTTGAACTCTTCAAGGACGTAGCCCACCGTGCCGGCGTGGACAAGGTTGTCTTCACCGGACAGGACTTCTCCGGCCTGCTCGCTGCCGTAGCCAATGGACAGTTCGACGTCGGCGTCGCGGCCATTGGCATCACGGACAAGCGCAAGGAAACCGTTGACTTCTCCGACGGCTACCTGGCTGGATACCTGACTGTCATCACCACCAAGACATCAGGCATCAAGGACGTCAACGGCCTGTCCGGCAAGCGCCTGGGCGTCGTCCAGGGCACGCTCCAGGAAGCCTACGCGGTCAAGAACTTTACCTCCGCCCAATTGGTCCGCTTCCCGGACAACAACACCGCAATCTCCGCCGTCAACAGCGGCGCAGTGGACGCCCACTTCCTGGACTACGAGGCAGCCAAGGCGTACCAGGAGCAGTTCGGACTGGTCAGCGCAGCTGACATCCCGTCCTTCGACGCCCCGGCAGGCTTTGCCATTGCCAAGAACAAGCCCGCCTTCAAGGAAGCCTTGAACAAGGGCCTTGCCGCGGCCATGGAAGACGGCACCTGGAAGAAGCTCTACCAGAAGTGGTTCCCGGGCTCGCCGATGCCTGAGCAGTACCTGCCCAAGGCCGAGCAGACCTCCAGCCCGTCGCCAACGGCTGCCAAGTAGCGCGACAGCCAACTCAACAACATGGCCGGGCGGGCCACACGCGCAGCCCGCCCGGCCATCCCGAAAACCAACAAACGTCTGAGAGCACTCAATGGATTGGCTCAATACCATCAGCCGCACGTTCTTCGATGTCGATTCGATGATCGAAGTACTGCCCCAACTCCTGGGAGTTGGACTCCTCAACACCCTGATCATCTCCATCGCAGCAACCATCCTCGGCGTAGTGATGGGCATGGTGGTGGCCGTCATGGGGATCTCGCGGTCCAAATGGCTGCGTATCCCGGCGAGGATCTACACAGACCTCTTCCGTGGCCTGCCCGCAATCCTCACCATCCTCCTGATCGGCCAGGGCTTTGCGCGGTTCAGCCAGTCAGTGTTTGGACCTTCGCCCTACCCGCTGGGAATCATCGCGCTGAGCCTGATCGCCAGCGCCTACATCGGAGAAATCTTCCGTGCCGGCATTCAGAGCGTGGACAAAGGCCAAGGCGAGGCATGCCGCGCCCTGGGCATGAGCTACTCAAAGTCCATGGCACTGGTAGTGGTGCCGCAAGGCGTACGCCGGGTGCTGCCCGCCCTGGTGAACCAGTTCATTGCAATCGTCAAAGACTCTTCCTTGGTCTACTTCCTGGGGCTTTTGGTCAGCGAACGTGAACTGTTCCGTGTGGGCCAGGACGCTGCAGTGCTCTCAGGCAACCTCTCACCGCTGGTCATGGCAGGCATCTTCTACCTGGTGATCACTGTGCCCCTGACCCACCTGGTCAACTACTTCGACAACAAGTTCCGCACCGGGCGCCGCCGTCCCGCAGCCCCAACCAGCGGGCTGAAGGAAGTCAAGGAACTCGACGCGGCATCGCCGCTCATCACCGGGAGCAACACGTGAACCTCACAAGCAGCAGCAATACTGCCAGCAGCAGCACCAGCACCAACATGTCGGCAGACAAGTCAACCGCCAAGGACAAGGCAGCCTCAAACAACCCCGCCGCCGACGTCCAGACGTTCCACGGCTCCAGCCTGGAACTGCGGAACCTAACCATGGCTTATGGCGACGTCGAGGTCCTCCGCAACGTGAGCCTCACTGTTGCCCCGGGAACCACCACGTGCATCATCGGTCCATCCGGTTCCGGCAAGTCCACCCTCTTGCGCGGCGTCAACCGTCTGCACGAACCCAAGAGCGGGGACGTGCTTCTGGCCGGCGAAAGCGCCCTCAAGGTCAAGCCGGACATCCTCCGCGCCCGCATCGGCATGGTGTTTCAGCACTTCAACCTCTTCCCGGACCACACAGCCCTCGAGAACGTGGCCCTCGCACTCTGGAGCGTCAAGGGAATGTCCAAGAAGGAGGCACGGGAACGAGCCCAGCGCCGGCTCGCGGAAGTGGGCCTCGCCGAACGCGCCGACCACCGGCCTCGCGACCTCTCCGGCGGTCAGCAGCAACGCGTCGCCATCGCCCGTGCACTCGCCATGGAACCCGAAGTCATGCTCTTCGACGAAGCCACCAGCGCGCTGGATCCGGAACTCGTCAAAGGTGTTTTGAACCTCATGGCAGGCCTCGGCCGCCGCGGCATGACCATGCTGGTGGTCACGCACGAGATGGGCTTTGCCCGCAAGGTTGCCGATCAAGTGGTCTTCATGGACGAGGGCGAAGTCGTGGAGGTCGGCACCCCGGCCGAACTCTTCGACAACCCGCGTAGCGAACGCCTGCAGCGCTTCCTTTCGGAAGTCCTGTGATGGACAAGGCAACAGCGGCACCGATCCGGACCGCCGTCGTCGGGTTTGGCGTCTCAGGCAAGGTCTTCCATGCCCCACTGATCGCAGCAGATCCGAACTATTCGCTGGACGTCATCGTGACGGCGGACCCGGAACGTGCAGCAGAGGCCGCGCGGCTCTACCCGCAAGCACGCATCGTGCCCACCCCGGAGGAGATGTTCGCCCTGGCTGGCAGCCTCGATCTCGTGGTGTTGGGAACGCCGCCGCTCACGCACCTCGAACTCGGTGCCACTGCGATCGCCTGCGGCCTGAACGTTGTGGTGGACAAGCCTTTCGTCACCAGCCTCGCCCACGGTGAGGAGCTGGCCGTGCGGGCGTCCGACGCCGGTGTGCAGCTAACGGTCTTCCAGAACCGCCGGTGGGACGCCGACTTCCTGACGTTGCGCAAACTGCTGCAGGAAGGGGCGCTGGGCGAAGTACGGACTTTTGAGTCACGGTTTGAATGGTGGCGGCCCGAAGGCTTCGGGAACTGGCGCGATACGTCAACACTTGCCGAAGGCGGTGGCATCCTGCACGACCTGGGCGCCCACTTGATCGACCAAGCCATCCAGCTGTTCGGACCTGTGGAGGAAAGCTACGGCGAAACCGCAAACCATGGCCCCCATCCCTGCGCGGCGGACACTGAGGCCTTCGTGTCCCTACTCCACGAGTCAGGGGTGCGGTCCCGGCTGTGGATGAACGGCATGGCGGCCCAGGTTGGCCCGCGGTTCCACGTCCTCGGATCAAAAGCGGGCTACACCAAATGGGGACTCGACAGCCAGGAACCTGCGCTCGCAGCCGGTGTCACGCCGTCGGACGCTTCTTATGGCAACGACCCCCAGGAGTCTTGGGGGCTTCTGGGAGTTGACGGTTCAGCCACACCCGTACCTGCAGAAAAGGGCGCCTACCCGCAGTTCTACGCAGAACTGGCAGCCTGCCTCCGTGGCCAAGGGCGGCTCCCCGTCGCCCCGGCCGAGGCTCTGGAAACGCTCAAAATCATCGAAAACATCCACGCCTTCGCGTAAGCGCAAGAGCGTCCCAAACATCCACAAGCACGAAAGAAAGGGAGAACTATGTCCTCCACCAAGCACGTCGCCGTCATCGGGGGCGGCATCCTGGGCGTTTCCACCGCCGTTCACCTGCTCCGCGGGGGAGCTTCCGTGACGCTCCTTACCGAGCAGGGCCTGGCAAGCGAGGCCACGGGCCGTTCACTGTCCTGGCTCAACTCGGCCGGCGAAAGGTCCACCCCTTACCACCAGCTGCGGCTGGCCGGCGTGGATCGGTACCGGACACTGTTCGCCGCCGATCCCACCCGCGAGTGGCTGCAGTTCGGCGGAGGCCTCATGTGGAACGCGGCCGGTCAGCGTGAGGTGACGGAGGCCCGCCATGCTTACGAACAGTCGATTGGGTACGACTCCAAACTTCTCGCCCCTGAAGAGATCGCATCGGTGACGCCCGGCATCGACGCCAGCGCTGTTCCTGAGAACGCCATCTTCAACCCCGGTGAGGGCTGGGTCAGCCTGCCGGACCTGGTCAACTTCCTGATGGAGGAGTTCCACGCCCTCGGCGGCCAGCTCGTCCTCAACGCGGGTAAAGTCCAGGTGACGCTCGACGGCGGCCGGGCCAGCGGCGTCGAGACTGCTTCCGGGGAGACCTGTTCAGCCGATGCCGTCCTCGTGGCTTGCGGCGCGGCGACGCCCACCGTCGTGAAGCCGCTCGGTGTGGAAATCCCCAATGGTTCCCCGGTCTCCATGCTGGTGGTCACCAAACCTGTGGAGCACCAGGTGAAGGCAGTGATGAATACGCCACGTGCGGCCGTTCGTCCCAACCCGGGGAACACTTTCGCCCTGGACCACGACTGGTATGAAGACCGGATCACCGAACACGCCGACGGCTCCTTCAGCATCCCGGACGAGGTTGTCCAGGAACTTGCGGACGAATCCTCCAAGCTGATTGCAGGCAATCCGGAACTCAAGCCTGCGTCCTGGAAGATCGGCTACAAGCCCATCCCCGGCGATGGTGAGCCCGTCTTCGGTGAACTGGGCCAAGTGCCCGGTTGCTTTGTAGCCTTCACGCACTCGGGCGCCACGTTGGGACTCATTGCAGGCGAACTGTTGTCCGGAGAGATCCTGACAGGCAAGAAGCACCCCATGCTGGCAACATTCCGGCCAGGGCGTTTCTCCTAGCGGTCGCCCCTTTTATAAGCCGACTTAACTAAACAAGCCGCCTTAACAAGGGCCAACGGCCCCGATACGCCGTCTGCATGAGCGTTTCGGGACCGTTGGAGTTTCTTGGGGAAATAGTCCGCCGGGACTGATCGGGCTGGGGGAAGGAAACCGATCAGGCCCGGCGGGGCTCTGGTTCTTGAGGTGGTGTTACTTGGTAGTTTCGGTGCGTTGGGTGCCGGTGAAGGCGAAGCCGATGGTGCTGGTGGCGCCTTGGAAGGTGTCGTTCGCGGTGGT
>NZ_JBHZPI010000034.1:0-45023 GCF_042788025.1 Paenarthrobacter sp. YIM B13468
AGAAAAAGCACTCGTCGCCGACACCTGCCAGGAAAACCCCACATCCTGGGGCTGCCCCAACGCCGAAAAATGACTGAGCCCGTGGCTTCCTGACCTTCATTGAGACAAAAAGAGACCCAAATCGCCGGAAAAGTGCAGCTTTGGGCTCCAAACAAGGTCAGGGAGCCACAGAGCGATAGTGATCAGGAGAACCAGGTGTCCGGCGGGCCCATGAAAAGCAGGAAGCTGAATACTGCGCCGACGCCCACCAAAACCAGAACAACCGCCAGAATGGGATTGCCCAGCACCCATGCCTGCGCCTTTTCGAGGGCGCCGCGGGGCTTCTCGCCGCCAGCGGCCAGCCGCCACCCGCCGTCGAGCAATCCCCGCCGATCAAGCGACCTCTCCACTGGGATGGTCGCATAGGGAATTACCGCCGAAACGATGGCAAGCAGTCCCGTACGGGTAGTCCATTTTTGGTTGATCCACGTGAAGGCGGCTGTCGCTGCGTAGCAAAGGAAGACAAAGCCGTGGATACCTCCGGCTACGCTCACGCCCATCTCCGTGGTGTGCGTGACGTACTTAAGGAACAGCCCAATCAGCAACAGCGTCCACGTCACAGCTTCGGCAAAAGCTACGGTACGAAACAGGGTGCGGGGCTGCATGAAAGTCCTTGGGCTGGGAAACGGGAGTCCCGTCCAATTTACCGTGACAGGACAAACACGTTCACCCCGGCAGTGGCAGCGAGTCCCGGTTCCGGATCTGTGAGTCCCCGAATTCAACGGGCACTGGAGCGATCTCCATCGGCGGGTCATGCCGGGTCCGGGCCTTGCCAACGGCGATATGAGGCAACCAACGGGGTGACCTGTAGCCCAGGGCAGGTGAGCTCAGGATGAAGTCGTCGATGTTATCCAGGCCCAGGTCATCCAAAAGCACATGAAGCCCCTGAACCAGTAGGGCCTGATAATCGTGCACCTCTTGAGGAACGTCCACTTCCAACCCCATAAGGCGGCCACCGCCCAGAGGGACCAGTTTGTCCGACTTTCCCAGGAACCCCTGCAGTACAGGCAACTCCGTCAACCAACCCACAATCTCCGGAAGTACGTTCTCTGACCTGGACATTCCTTTGGTCCAGGCTTCAATATCCTGGACCAAATCATCGAGGATTCCCACGTGCAGCAATGTCATGTGGAGTCCTCGCGGCTTCCGGAGGAAATCGACGTAACGGCTTAGTCCCTCGTAGTCGGATTGCCCGGCACCGATGCGGAGGACAGGCGCCTCGACGGTGATCCGGGATCCATGCGGTTTGCCTCCAGCGGGGTTACTGGCCGTCATGCATGACATTATGCGCCGCGCGCGGGTCCCATGGCAGGCCCCCAACAGAAACCCAGTGCCGCCGTCGTACTCAACGCCCTACTTTTTGGTGCGAGCCTGAACCAGATTCGCGAACGGCAGGCGGCCATATGTGGCAACGAAATCAGCGTGGTAGGCGGCCTCTGCTGCATTCACCTCGGAAGGAGGGAGTTCCTTCCACGCAATGATCAGGTCCAAGGCGTCCCGGAGCTGCCAGATGAGGCGAGCGTCCCAGACGACCGTGGGCCGTCCGCGGCCGTAATCCATGAACTCCTGGATCTGCTTCCGAAGCCCCCGGTTTCCCTGGCTTCCGGCGCTGGCTTTGCCCAGGTACAACAGCGAAACGTCCGGAACCCACTCCGCTTCCAAAGCTTCACGTTTAAGCGACGGGTCCTTTTTCTTGAAGGTGCCGGCAGTGCTCTTGGTGAGGAACACGGGATCGAAACCCGCGGGGCAAAGGAGGGCAAAGATTCCCGGCCCCTGGGGGATCCGCATGACCTCGAGCTCGTCCAGGGCCCGGAAGCCCGTGAAACCGTCCGCGGTGAGCGACTTTTTGGTGAATAGCATGCTCCATTGTGCGGGAGCAACGCAGCACCCTGAACACCCAAAGCGTGAAGCGAATCTTTCAGCGTTGACACGGCCTTGTGACCCGTGCCATATTCGATAACGTGAACCTGTCAGACAGCCGGACAGCCGGACAGCCGGCCCCTCAGGGCTCTTCCGCTGGGCATACGCCGATCTCGCGCATTTCCGCGGCTGAGGCTGTCTTCGCGGCACTCAGAAGGGCTATCGAGGGCGGCCAGTTCGATATCGGCACCAAGTTGAGCTCTGAAGCAACGCTGGCGGCCCAGTATGGCGTGAGCCGCTCGGTCATTAGAGAAGCGCTGCGGTCCTGCAACACCTTGGGCCTCACCATGACCAAGACCGGCAAGGGCACGTTCATTGTGGCCAACAAGGTCGCCAACGACCTTACCTTGGGCCAGTACAGTGCGCGTGATCTGAACGAGGCACGTCCGCACATTGAGATTCCCGCGGCCGGACTGGCAGCCCTGCGCCGCACCGAAGAAGAACTTGAGCACCTGAAGGACATCGTCCAGGAAATGCTCAACGAGAACGATCCCGAAGCCTGGGTGAACCTGGACGCCAGCTTCCATTCCGCCGTCGCCCGGGCCAGTGGCAACAGGGTGTTCGCCAGCGTCGTTTCCGATATCCGCGATGCCTTGGCCCACCAGTCTGAAACCCTCAACCTCGTCGCCGACCGGCAACACCGCTCGGACGAGGAACACGTTGCCGTGCTGAACGCAATCGAAGCAGGTGACGCCGAAGCAGCGAGCAAAGCGATGGCCGATCACCTTCAGGCCGTCAGCGTCGCACTGGACACGATCCTCAGCAAATGAACCATCCAAAGGACACCATGCCCCAAGTGACCGCGGCAGCAGCGGCCCAAACAGCACAGAGAACGCCCAACCACGTCCCGCTCGTCGAACAGACCCGCGACGGCCTGGTGGAGAGCATCCACTATGGATCGCTGATCGCCCTGAACGCCGATGGCAGCAGTGCCATCGAAGCCGGCGAGCCGGACGCACCCATGTACCCGCGCTCGTCCCTTAAGCCGCTGCAGGCCGTAGCCCTCCTCCGCGCAGGCTTGGACATCCCCCAGAACCTCCTCGCCCTGACGGCGGCCAGCCACTCGGGCAGCAAAGCGCATCGCGACGGCGCCGCCGAGATCCTGGCGCTTCACGGCCTGACCGAAGCGGCTCTGGGCAACAGCACGGACCTGCCGTACGGCGTCGTTGAGCGCGAAGAGTGGCTCCGCGCCGGCAACGGCCCCACCCAACTTGCCCAGAACTGCTCCGGCAAACACGCCTCAATGACTGCAGTCTGTGTCATCAACGGCTGGCCCGTGGAGGGGTACCTAAACCCGGAGCACCCACTGCAGGTCCTGGTTCGCGACACCATCACCGAACTGACCGGCGAGGACGCAGCCGCAGTAAGCACCGATGGCTGCGGAACACCGCTCTTTGCCCACTCGCTGCACGGCATGGCCCGCGCTTATGGCCGTCTGGCCGCCGCCGACCAAAGCACCGATGAAGGCAAGGTTGCCCACGCGATGCGCCGCTTCCCCGAGATGGTGGCCGGCGAAGGCCGCGACGTCACTGCGCTGATGCGCGCCGTCCCCGGACTCCTCGCCAAGGACGGTTTTGAAGGCCTCCAGCTGGTGGGGTTGCCGGACGGCCGCGGCGTCGCCGTGAAGATTTCCGACGGCGGTGACCGCGCACGCATGCCCGTCACCGTTGAGGTCCTCCGCCAGTTGGGCGTCGACGGCGGCAGCCTGGACACGCTTCAAAGCCCACCGGTGCTGGGTGGCGGCCTTCCAGTCGGCGAGCTCCGTGCAGCGCAATTTTTCAGCAAGAACTAAACCAAGGACAGCTATGACCACCGTCGATCAGGCGATCCCCATCCGTTCCGAACATGACCTCCTGGGTGACCGGGATGTCCCGGCAACCGCCTACTGGGGGGTTCACACCCTCAGGGCAATCGAGAACTTCCCCATCACTGGGCAGCCCCTCTCCACCAACCGTCACCTGGTACGTGGCTTGGCCGCAGTCAAGATGGCTGCAGCCCGGACCAACCACGAGCTCGGCCTTCTGGACGCAGAGCGCGCCGGAGCCATCGAGCAGGCCTGCCAGGACGTCATGGACGGCAAGCTCCAGGAGCAGTTCATGGTGGACGTGATCCAGGGCGGCGCGGGCACCAGCTCCAACATGAACGCCAACGAGGTCATCGCCAACCGTGCTTTGGAAATCCTCGGCCACCCCAAGGGCGACTACTCAAAGCTGCACCCGAATGACCACGTCAACCTGAGTCAGTCCACCAACGATGTCTACCCGACGGCGGTGAACCTCGCCACGATCTTCTCGGTGAAGGAACTCCTCCTCGCGCTGGAAGAGCTGGAGCTCGCGTTTGCTGAAAAGGGCAAGGAATTCCGCACCGTTGTGAAGATGGGCCGCACCCAGCTTCAGGATGCAGTGCCCATGACCCTGGGCCAGGAGTTCGGCGGATATGCCGTGACCATCGGCGAAGACCGGGCGCGACTGGACGAGTCCCACATGCTGATCCACGAGATCAACCTCGGGGCCACCGCCATCGGCACAGGGCTCAACGCCCCAGCCGGATACGCCGATGCCGCGTGCCGGCACCTAGCCGAAATCACGGGCCTTCCGCTCCTCACTGCCGCCGACCTCATCGAGGCCACCCAGGACGTTGGCGCCTTCGTGCACCTGTCCGGCGTCCTCAAGCGCGTGGCAGTGAAGCTCTCCAAGATTTGTAACGACCTCCGCCTGCTGTCCTCCGGACCGCGTGCGGGTTTGGGTGAGATCAACCTGCCGGCGGTACAGTCCGGCTCGTCGATCATGCCCGGCAAGATCAATCCGGTGATCCCGGAAGTGGTCAGCCAAGTGGCGTACGAAGTCATCGGTAACGATGTCACAGTCACCATGGCCGCGGAGGCGGGCCAGCTTCAGCTGAACGCCTTCGAACCGATCATTGTGCACAGCCTGCACAAGAGCATCTCCCACCTGGAAGCAGCGTGCCGCACCCTTACGGCACGCTGCGTCCGGGGCATCACAGCAAACACCGAACGGCTACGGCTTACCGTGGAGCAGTCGATCGGTCTCGTCACGGCATTGAACCCCCACATCGGTTATGCCTCCGCCACGGCCATCGCCCAAGAAGCGTTGGTTACCGGCAAGGGTGTTGCAGAACTCGTCCTGGAGCACGGTCTGCTGACCGCCGCCCAGCTTGAGGAACTGCTCAGCCCGGAACGTCTGGCAAACCTGAGCAAGTAAGCCGAAACCGGCCAGTAAGCCCAGCGGCTCAAGCGAGCCATTTCCGCCCAATGAGGCACACCCCCACGAGGCCCTGTCCTGCGCTCCGGCCCCCGACCGGCCTCGTGCAGGACACCCCAACAGGACACCCCTAAGGATTCCAATGACCAACCCACCCATCACGGACCACACGGTCCCGCCCCAGGCGCACGCCAGCGAGAAAGCCCTCCATACGGAGGACAAGGGCTACCACAAGGATCTCAAGCCCCGCCAGATCCAGATGATCGCGATCGGCGGTGCAATCGGCACCGGCCTGTTCCTCGGCGCAGGCGGCCGCCTCAACGCAGCTGGCCCTTCCCTGGTCATCGCGTATGCCGTTTGTGGCTTCTTCGCGTTCCTGATCCTCCGCGCGCTCGGTGAACTCGTTCTCCACCGCCCGTCCTCGGGATCCTTCGTCTCTTACGCCCGTGAGTTCTTCGGTGAGAAGGCAGCCTTCGTTTCCGGCTGGTTCTACTGGATCAACTGGGCCACCACCACCATCGTGGACATCACAGCAGCGGCGCTGTACATGAACTTCTTCGGCAAATACGTCCCTTGGATGGGTGCCGTTCCACAGTGGGCCTGGGCCCTTATCGCTCTGGTCGTGGTCCTCAGCCTGAACCTCGTATCGGTCAAGGTCTTCGGCGAGCTTGAGTTCTGGTTCGCCATCATCAAGGTGGCCGCACTCGTGGCATTCCTGCTCGTGGGCACATACTTCGTCATCTTCGGCACTCCAGTTGAGGGCCAGGAAGTCGGCTTCAGCCTCATCACGGACAATGGCGGTATCTTCCCCAACGGCCTGCTCCCCATGATCATCCTCATGCAGGGTGTGCTGTTCGCATACGCCTCGATCGAACTCGTGGGCACGGCCGCGGGCGAGACTCCCAACCCCGAGAAGATCATGCCCAAGGCCATCAACTCCGTGGTCTTCCGTATCGCAGTGTTCTACGTTGGCTCGGTCATCCTGCTGGCACTGCTGCTCCCCTACACCTCATACGAGAAGGGCGTCAGCCCGTTCGTGACGTTCTTCGGTTCCATCGGCATCCAGGGCGTGGACGTCATCATGAACCTCGTGGTTCTGACCGCCGCGCTGTCCTCGCTGAACGCAGGCCTGTACTCCACGGGCCGCATCCTGCGCTCGATGTCCGTTGCCGGTTCCGCCCCGAAGTTTGCCCAGCGCATGAACAAGGCTGGTGTCCCCTACGGCGGCATTGCGATCACGGCAGGCGTCTCGCTCCTCGGCGTTCCGCTGAACTACCTCGTCCCGGCGCAGGCCTTCGAAATCGTCCTGAACGTTGCCTCCGTGGGCATCATCGTCACCTGGGCCACCATCGTCCTCTGCCAGATGCAGCTCAAGCGCTGGGCAGACAAGGGCTGGCTGAAGCGTCCGTCCTTCCGGATGTTTGGCGCGCCGTACACCGGCTACCTCTCGCTGCTGTTCCTGGTGGGCGTGCTGGTGATGGTCTTCATCGACTCCCCGCTTACCATGCTGGTCACCGCGATCGCCTGCGCACTGATGGTGGTCGGCTGGTACCTCTGCCGCAAGCAGATCCACGAGCTTGCTGCGACCCGCGACGGCTACACCGGCAGCGCCCCGGTGGTCGCCAACCGCCCAATGCGCGGCGGCGACTCCTAACAGGCCCCAAACAACGCCCGACGGCGGCACCGGGGTTCCGTAACAACGGAACCTGGGTGCCGTCGTCGTCGGTTAACGAACCCAAGTAAGTAGCAGCAGACGCCGTTTTGAGCGCTCAAAAGGGCATCTGCTGCTACCCAGTTGGGTGAGAGCGCGCCTAAGCCAAACATCCGATGACTCGCCACTACTATGGATCCATGGCTGTGACAGATGAGGCGATTGGCAAGATCAAGGACATGCTGATCCGCGGGGAACTCAAGGCCGGCGATCGGCTTCCGCCGGAGAAGGAACTTAGCGAGCGGCTGGGCCTTTCGCGCAGTTCACTGCGCGAGGCGGTGAAGGCGCTGGAGCTGATCCGCGTGCTCGACGTGCGCCGCGGCGATGGAACCTATGTCACCAGTCTCGATGCCAAGCTGCTCAACGAAGCCGTGGCATTTGTGGTCGACCTGCATCAGGACCGGTCCATCCTGGAACTCTTTGAGGTCCGACGAATCCTGGAACCTGCCACCGCCCACCTCGCTGCGAGCAAGATCAGTCCAGATGAACTCACGGCACTCCGGGCCACCATGGACGGCATCGATGAAAACACCGACGTCGAAGAACTCGTAGCCCACGACCTCGAGTTCCACAGCATCATTACCAAAGCTGCGGGAAACGATTACCTTGGCAGCCTGTTGGAGGCCCTGTCCAGCAGCACGGTTCGTGCCCGGATCTGGCGAGGCCTGACGCAGGAAAAGGCCGTGGCACATACCCTTGCCGAGCACCACGCGATCGCCGACGCCTTGGAACGCGGCGATGCCGAACTGGTCCGGGCCCTCGTGACTGTCCACATCAGTGGCGTGGAGAACTGGCTGCGGCAGGCGCTCTAATCCTTGGAAAGCGCTAGTCCTGTGGAATCGGCGTAACCGGCAGCCCGTAGGCGCGGATTGCTGTCGCCTCGAGCACGGCATCCTGTTCAGGGACGCTCAGTGAAGACACGAGTTCCAACAACACATCCAAAGTCCTGCCATAAGGCGCACCCAGTGTGCTGACTGGCCAGTCGCTGCCGATCATCAAGCGATCGGGCCCGAAGGCTTCCAACGCTTCCTCGAACAGTGGCCGCAACGAATCTGCCGAATACTCCACGTCGGGCAAGTGCAGGCCGGACAATTTGGCCACCGTGTTGGGCAGACGCCCCAGTTCTCGAAAATCAGAGCTCCAAGCCTTCATCGCAGTCGCGTCCGCAAGGGGTGGCTTGCCGAGGTGATCCAGGACCACGGTCAGCTCAGGAAGTTCCCGGGCGAGCCGCACGGTGGCTCCCAGGTGACGTGGGAAGGCATCGGGGACGTCGAAGGCCAGGCCGTGCGCGGCAACCAAGGCCAGGGATTCCCGCACCGGGGGCAGGTCGAGGAAGTCGTCGCGGGGATCATCGTGTACCAGGTGCCGGACTCCCCTGAAATCAGAATGAGCGGCGAACGCGTCCAACTGTTCCGCGGCTTGTGTTGGCGAATCCAGCTGGACCCACCCCACGACGCCGAGCACCCACGGATGGCGGGCGGCCGCCCCCAGCATCCTCTCGGTGTCAGCAACCGTGTCGTCGGCCTGGACCAGCACCGCTCCCCTCATCCCCGCTTCGGCCAAGACCTCTCCAGCCTCGTCCTCCCCGAAGCTGCGGAACAGCACACCGTGCTGCGGACCCAGCCATGAGTAGGGCCGGACGCCTCCACTTACAAAGGCATCCAGATCCCAGAGGTGCAGATGTGCGTCAATCACGCCCCAGACCCTCCAACGCATCCCACAGTTCTTCCGGCACCGATTCCTGCATACGGTTCGCGTTCGAGGTGACTTGTTCGGGTCTGCTCGCCCCGACAGTCACATTCACCACAGCCGGATGCCGCAACGGAAACTGGAGTGCCGCCGTCGGAAGTTCAACACCGAAATCCCGGCAGACCGCCGCAAGTGCCCGAGCACGCTCAACCACTGCACGCGGGGCGCGGTCGTAGTTGTAATGCGCGTCGTCAGGGACTTCGGGACGGGCCAGCAGCCCGGAGTTGTAGACGCCAACATTCACGACGCCGGTGCGGTGCTCCACGCACCGGTCAAGCAGCGGGACGCTGGGCTGCTCAAGCAACGTGTAGCGTCCTGCGAGCATGACGAGGTCCAGGTTCGCGGCCTCGACACATTCCAAGGCTGCCTCCGCGGAGTTGGTGCCGACACCGATGGCTTTGACCACCCCTTCCTGGCGCAGTTTCTCCAGCGCTGGAAGGGCCTGGGAGATGCCCTTGTGGAGATCGTGGACATCGGGATCGTGGAGGTACGCGATATCCACATGATCTAGGCCCAGGCGTTCTAGGGAATCCTCTATGCTGCGTCGGATGCCGGCTTCGGTGAAATCCCAAACGCGCCTGCTGGTGGCGGGGACGTCGAAGCCCTCGTCGTCGGTTACCGAGCCAGCCGTTGCCGAGCCGGCTGCTGCCGAGCCGGCATCCGGGTTGGCTTCCAGCAAGCGGCCCACCTTGGTGGAGATGATGAACTCTTCCCGTGGTTTGTCCCGGAGGACAGCGCCCAATCTCTGCTCGGACAAGCCCAGGCCGTAGTGGGGTGCGGTGTCGAAATAGCGAACCCCTGAATCCCAGGCTGCCAGGACAGTGGCCAAGGCTTCCCCATCAGGGATGGCCTTGTACAGGTTCCCGATGCCGGCGCCGCCGAATCCGAGCTTGCCGAGGTTGAGTGGTTCGGAGTTCATGGCAGTTCCCATACTTTCTGGATACCCGAATCGTTCCCGGAGTAATCGTCCTGAACCTCAAGGAGTTTGGCCATCCGAGCCTGCCAAGGGATATTTGCCGGATGATCCGCGAGCGCACGCCGCATGGCTTGGTAGTCTTCGACGTCCACCACGTGGAAAAGGTCCAGCCCGCTGCGCCAGATCCGCCAATTCCGTACGCCGGCTCCTTTGAGGGCTTCAACGAGTTCGGGCGGGATGTTCGCGTGGGCATGGGCGTATGCCTCTTCGGTTCCAGGCTTGAGACGGGTGTGGAGGGCGATGCTTTCAGTCATTGACATCCTCCGGCTTCAGGAACAGTTCCAGCACGGGTACAGCGACGTCGGGCCGCTGGACCGGGAGCTTGATGGTCAGGGTGCCCGCCGGCTGGCCGCCGGGTGTCATGTTCATGGCTTGCTGCCCGGGGTCCACCTCTTGGAGGAAGACCTCGGAAGCGTCGTTGAGGAGTTGGGCATACTCCACCTTGCCTGCCAGGTCCGGGAGATGGACGTATTCAAAGGGCCAGGCAAAGAGGTGTACGTACAGCCGGCCCCCACGCTGGGTGTAGCGGGTATCTCGAGGTGCTGTGAACTGTGATGTTCCTGCACCGTATATAGACCGGGAGTGCAGTTGCATCCATGCGCCGATCCCCTCGAGGGAGGCGAGAGCCCGGGGGTCGATGCTGCCGCGGCCTGTTGGGCCTACGTTGAGCAGCAGGTTTCCGCCCTTGGAGACGCCATCCACCAGCATTCGGATGAGCAGGTCCACGGACTTGTAGTTGAGGTTGTCACGGTCGTAACCCCAGCTGCCGTTCAACGTCTGGCAGGCCTCCCAACTGACCGGTGCGCCATCCACCATCATGGGACCTGCTGGCTGGTATTGCTCGGGAGTGACAAAGTCTCCGGGGATACCGAGGCGATCGTTGACCACGATGCCCGGCTGGAGTTCCCGCACCATGGCAAGCAGGGTTTCGGAGTCCCAGTCCTTGGCGCCCTTGCCGCCCCAGAACTCTGCGTGTCCGGTTTCTGCGTGGGAGAAATCGAAGAACAGGTAGTCGATGGTGCCGTAGTTACTGAGGAGCTCACGAACCTGGCCATGCAGGTACTCGCGGTAGCGTCCCATATCGCGCCCTGCGTTGAGGCTTTCGACGTCGGTAGCGTTGCGTTGCGGGTGCACGCCATCGATGGTGAAGTCGGGGTGGTGCCAGTCGATCAGCGAATGGTAGAAACCGACTTTGAGCCCTTCAGCCCGAAGCGCGTCCACATAGGGTGCGATCAGGTCACGGCCGACTGGCGTGTTGGTGGCTTTGTAGTCAGTTAGGGCTGAGTCCCACAGGCAGAAACCGTCGTGATGCTTGGTAGTGAGGACCACGTACTTCATGCCGGCCCTGCGCGCGGCCCGCGCCCACTCGTTTGGGTCGTAGAGATCGGGGTCAAAGCGCCGGAAGTACTTGGAGTACTCCTCCACCGTGGTTTCTTCCCGGTTCATCACCCACTCATGGCGTGCCGGTAGGGCGTAGAGGCCCCAATGGACAAACATGCCAAAGCGTGACTCTTCGAACCAAGGTGCGTGCTGGATCAACGGGATACCTTCCTGCTCGGATCGGGTGCGTTTCCTGCCGCGCCCGTCCCGGCCCAGACGGGTCCGTCGGGGAAGGCGTATTCGGCCAGTGTTTCACGCACCATTTCGTTGCCCGCACCAGGAGCCGACGGCGGCCAGTAGGCGCCGCTTCGGACGTCCACGGGTGTGGTGAAGTGCTGGTGCAGATGGTCCACGAACTCGATCGTCCTGCCTTCCTTTGTCCCTGAAACGGCAACGAAGTCGAACATGGACAAGTGCTGGACGGCCTCGCACAGGCCCACGCCACCGGCATGAGGGCACACCGGCACACCGAATTTGGCAGCAAGGAGCAGGATGGCGATGTTCTCGTTGACCCCTGCAACCCGGGCTGCATCAATCTGCAGGACTTGGAGGGAACCAGCTTGGAGCATTTGCTTGAACACCACCCGGTTCTGGACGTGCTCCCCTGTAGCCACAGGGATAGGGTCCACCCCTCGGGCAATGGCCGCGTGCCCCAGGACGTCATCGGGGCTGGTGGGTTCCTCGATCCAGGCGATGTCATAGGGAGCCAGGTGGGCCATCCAGTCGATTGCTTCCTGGACATCCCAGCGCTGGTTGGCGTCCACCGCAATCCTGATGTCCGGCCCCACCGCCGCACGGGCAATTCCAACGCGGCGGATATCGTCCTCCAAGGAGGCGCCCACCTTGAGCTTGATCTGCGCAAACCCATCGGCCACGGCTTCCTTGGCCAGGCGAGTCAGTTTCTCGTCGCTGTAACCCAGCCAGCCCGGCGTCGTGGTGTAAGCGGGGTAGCCTTCAGCGCGCAGCGCCACTTTGCGTACTTCCCTGCCCGGCTCCGCTGCCCGGAGGATCGCCAGCGCTTCATCCGGCGTGAGGGCGTCGGTGAGGTATCTGAAGTCCACCAATGCCACGAGTTCCTCGGGACTCATGTCTGCGAGCAGTTCCCAGAGCGGCAAGCCGGCCCTCTTGGCCTTCAGATCCCAGAGGGCGTTCACCACCGCGCCTATGGCCATATGCATGACGCCCTTCTCCGGGCCAAGCCAGCGGAGTTGGGAATCGTGGGCCATCAGCTTCCAGGTGGCGCCCATGTCTGCCAGGAGGTCTTCCACGTTGCGGCCCAGAATATGGTCCCGAAGTGCGTCGAGGGCTGCCGTCTCAACCTCGTTTCCGCGCCCGATCGTGAACACGAATCCGTGGCCTTCATGACCGTCACCGGCATCGGTGCGAATGATCAGGTATGCGGCTGAATAGTCGGGGTCCGGGTTCATGGCATCAGAGCCGTCGAGGTCCTGTGAGGTGGGGAAGCGGATATCGAAAGTGTCCACTGCGGTGATGACGCTCATTGCGCTCCTTGCTTGGCAGCTGTCGGTTGATCTTAGGTAGAGCTAAACATCCGATGTCTACCTTGTCAATGGGTCACATTTCCGTATTATGTAGTGAAACAGCACACTAGAGCTCGGATGTTAGTCCCAAACGCACGGAGGAAGCCATGACCTTGAAATTCGCCAGGCTGGGTACGGCCGGAAACGAACAACCGGCCGTCATCGCCCAGGACGCCGACGGCACAGAGAAGTACTTCGATCTCACGCCGCTGACCAAAGACATCGACGGCGTTTTCCTCGCCTCAGACGGTTTCACCCGGACCCGCGCAGCCCTCCAATCCGGGGAACTATCTGAGATTTCCGCGGAGGGCTTGCGCGTGGGTGCTCCCGTTGCGCGCCCAGGATCCGTGGTGGCAATTGGCCTCAACTACACCGCGCACGCCGCCGAATCCGGGGCAACGCCGCCCGAGGTCCCAGTGGTTTTCCTGAAGCCGTCCAACACCATCAGCGGACCTTTCGACGCCGCGCCCATCCCGCCGTCGTCGGAAAAGTACGACTGGGAAGTGGAATTGGCAATCGTGATCGGCAAGGAAGCGTCCTACCTTTCCTCCCTGGACGACGCCGAAGCATGCATCGCGGGCTACGCAGTGGCCAACGACCTGTCCGAGCGCGACTACCAGATCCCCGGAGCCGCCGGACAGTGGACCAAGGGCAAGTCGCTCCCCGCCTCCACTCCCCTGGGCCCATGGCTTGTACCCGCAGCTGACGTTGATGCCAACAACCTCCGGCTGAGGACCCTGGTCAACGGCGAAGCCCGCCAGGACTCGAACACTTCGGACATGATTTTCGATCCCGCCACGATCGTCCACCACCTCAGCCAGTACATGGTTCTGGAGCCAGGCGATGTCATCATCACCGGCACACCCGAAGGCGTGGCCCTCTCCGGTCGGTTCCCCTATATCCAGCCCGGCGACGTTGTGGAACTCGAGATCGACGGCTTGGGCCGGCAACGCCAGGAATACTACCGCGCGCAGGCCGGCACCGTTTCCGCCATCCCTGCCCACATCAGCGCCTGATGGCAACCCCTATGGGCCAGGAATTCGAAGGCCTGGCAGCACTCGTAACCGGCGGAGCCTCCGGCATTGGAGCAGCCATCGCAGAGCGGCTCGCCGCCGGTGGCGCACGGGTTGCCGTCCTGGACCTGGCACCGGAAGCGAGCCCGCACTTCGGCGTGGAATGTAACGTGGCCGATGACGCCTCGGTGCGAACCGCCGTCGAGACCGTTGCCAAGCAGTTTGGCCGCCTGGACATCGTGGTCAACAACGCCGGCATAGGCGCCCAAGGTGACATCGCCGCAAACGACGACGACGAGTGGCTCCGGGTCCTGAACATCAACGTCGTAGGAATTGCGCGCGTCAGCCGTGCGGCCCTGCCGTACCTGCGCGAGTCGCCGTCCGCGGCCATCGTGAACACGTGCTCGATTGCCGCAACCGCGGGGCTACCCCAGCGGGCGCTGTACTCGGCGTCCAAGGGCGCCGTGCTCTCCTTGACGCTTGCCATGGCTGCCGACCACGTTCGCGAGGGCATCCGCGTGAACTGCGTAAACCCAGGCACTGTGGACACACCCTGGGTGGGACGCCTCCTGGATTCCGCCGCTGATCCTTCTGCCGAACGGGCAGCGCTTAACGCTCGTCAGCCGCATGGCAGGATGGTGGACCCGGCCGAGGTTGCAGGCGCCGTCGCCTACCTCGCGAGCCCGCTGTCCGGCTCGACGTCGGGAACCTCCCTGGCCGTCGACGGCGGCATGCAGGGTCTGCGGCTAAGGCCCGTTCAGTAGGGGGTGCTTTAGTAATGGCCGCTTTGGTTAGGGCTGGCTTTGAACGTCGGGTCAGTAGAGCCCGTTGAAGATATTCCAGCCCCAACCCACGGTCTCGACGCCCTTCCACCCACCGTGGCCGTCGCCGTAGTACATCAGCAGATCACCGGCAGAGTTGACGCCATGGACATCGTTGAAGCCATCACGATTGAAATCACCCGCACTGCCAACCATGCTCAAGGCGTTCCACCCCTGGCCGATCTGACGCACCGTGGTCCAGCCACCGTGGCCGTCGCCGCCATATGAATACAGGCGTCCGGCTTTGTCTTTCGCCAGGACGTCCACGTTCCCGTCGCCGTCCCAGTCACCAGGCCCGATGAGCAGGTCCATGACGTCCCAGCCTTGGCCGACTTTCACGCGTGGATTCCAGCTGCCGAAGGGCTTGGACGGGTAGATGTAAAGGTCGCCGTTCGTCTCTGCGCTGAGGAGATCGTTCATTCCGTCCCCGTCGAAGTCCCCTGGTCCAATCGCAAGAACGGTCGGCTGCCACTCCCAGGTGGCTTGCGGGTACAGCGTATGGAACCCTCCGTCGCCCGTTCCCGGGTAGCGGTAGAGCATCGTAGAACTCTTCTCCGCCATGAGGTCGGCGATGCCGTCGTGGGTGACGTCGCCCGGGGCGATGATCGTGGTGAAGAAGCCCCACCCCGGACCTACATAGCGGGATTCCTTCCACCCTTTGACGTTGTCCTTCCCGAGGTACAAAATGAGTGCGCCGTCGTTGTTGCGGCCGATCAGTTCAAAGACCCCACGGCCGGTGAAGCCAGCCGCACGCACCGGTCCCTGCGCTACGGCCGGTGTTGCTTCCGTGACCAGTTCCTGGCCGGGGCACTTGCCGGGCGAAGCGTTGACTATCGCCGAGATCCGCCCGCCGATGTCGTCTTTCTCCAGGACGTAGAGTTTCGGGTCATAGAGTGGGTTCCCGTCTACGGGCCTTCCGTCGCGGAGCCATTGGACGGAGTAACCAGGATCCCCGTTCCCTCCGCAGCCCGAAAAGTAGTCCTGGGCACCCTGAACGAACAGCCCCGAGCCGACAATAGGTGCACCGGAGATCTTCACGCCAGACGCGTCAGCAGCGTGGGCGGCCGGCACGAACCCCGAAATAGCGAGCGCAGGACCGAACAACAACGCCACAATGCTTTTGACGATCGAGTTCTTTGGTGACATGGCCGCCCTCCCCCTCAGTAGAGCCCGTTGAAAATGTTCCAGCCCCAACCCACGGTCTCGACACCTTTCCAGCCGCCACGCCCGTCGCCGTAGTACATCAACAAATCACCGGCAGCGTTCACGCCGTGGACATCGTTGAAGCCGTCACGATTGAAATCACCGGCACTGCCAACCATGCTCAAGGCGTTCCACCCCTGGCCGATCTGGCGCGCGGTGGTCCACCCGCCGTGGCCATTCCCGCCATACAGGTAGAGCCGGCCCAACTTATCCTTGGCCAGGACATCCACGTTCCCGTCGCCGTCCCAGTCACCTGGACCAATAAGCAAATCCATCACATCCCAACCGCGGCCGATCTGGACTCCGGGCTTGATTTCACGCTCGAACCCTGAAGCATAAAGGTAAAGCTCGCCGTTGGGTTCACTGACGAGCAGGTCATTCAGTCCGTCCCCATCGAAGTCGCCCGGCCCGATCGCTTTGTCGAAGGCAGTCCATCCAGGCCCAAAACCAAAGTCGATCCCGGGATCCTCGTACGTTTGGAGGCCGCCGTCACCGGTTCCATTGAACTGGAACATCCAGCCGTCACTGTTGGATGTCAGGAGGTCGTTGATGCCGTCGCTCCCGAAGTCGCCGGCCGCGATGATTTTCGTGAACCCGGCCCACCCCGGACCCACCTGCCGCACTTCCTTCCAGCCTTTCGAATTGTCCTGGCCGAGATACAACATCAGCGTTCCATCATGCCTGCGGGCCATGAGTTCGAAGGCGCCCCGGCCCGTGAAACCCTCTGCCCGAGGGGGCTCCTTCCGAATGACGTCGGTTTCTGGCGTGGTCAGCGTTCGGCCGGCACAATTTACGGGGGATGCCGTAGCTATGGCGGAAATGCGGTGACCGAGATCAACAGTCTTCACCTCATAGAGGTATTCGTTGTACGGCGGACCTATGGAAACAGGCACACCATCCCTGAGCCATTGGACGGTGTGGTTCGGTTTCCAACTGCCGCTGCAGCCTTCAAAAAAGAAATGAGCTGCCTCCAGGGACAGAGTGGCGCCAACGATGGTTTGGCCAGTGATCCGAACATCGTCCGCATCGATTGCCCCGGCAGCCGGGACCAACGCCGGCACCGACATCAACAACGTCAACAGCCCAGCAGCGTGGGTCCGGCGCAGCCCTCTAGTAAAGCCCATTGAAACCACTCCATCCCCAACCCACTGTCTCGACGCCTTTCCAGCCACCGCGGCCGTCACCGTAGTACATCACCAGGTCCCCCGCTGCGTTGACGCCATGGACGTCGTTGAACCCGTCGCGGTTGAAGTCACCAACGCTCCCGATCTTGGTCAGGGCGTTCCAGTCTTGGCCGATCTGTCGGGCGCTGGCCCATCCGCCAAGACCATTGCCGCCATACAGGAACAGCCGGCCTTCTTTGTCCTTGGCCATGACATCGACGTTGCCATCACCGTCGAAATCACCCGGCGCGAAAAGAGTGTCCATGCCAGCCCACCCTTGGCCGACTTTTACCTTGGGACTCCATGAGCCTCGTCCAACTCTCGGGTAAAGGTAAAGATCGCCGTTGGGTTGAGTGGCCAAAAGGTCGTTCAATCCGTTGCCGTCAAAATCCCCCGGCCCGATGACTTTGTCCATGGTGTTCCACCCCGAGCCAATCTGACTGCGGTACTGGGTGGTGAATGCGCCATCACTGTATCCCTCGTAAAGAAGAAGCGCTCCCCAGGAGTCAGTCGCCAGGATGTCGTTCCGGCCATCAACAGTGAAATCGCCAGGAGTGATGATTCTGGTAAACGATCCCCAGCCCGACCCTACGCGCTGAACCTGTTTCCAGCCTTGATTCGCGTCTTGTCCCTGGTAGGAAAGCATGACGCCGTCAGACCGACGGGCGTCCAATTCAAAGACCTTACGGCCGGTAAATCCTTCTGCCCGTGCTGGCTCCTTGCGTATTACCCGCGGATCGTCGACTCGAACAGGTGGACATTCCGGGACGCCGGTGAGCACCGCGGAGAACTTGCTTCCCAGATCATCAGCTGTCAGGGCATGGAGCTGTGGGGAATACCCGGGCGACGATTCCACGGGTTCGCCGTTCCGCAGCCACTGGATCGAGTAGTCCACCCGCAGATTCGGGTCGCATGCGATGAAGTAGTCGTAATCGCCTGAGACGTACAGCACGCCACCAACAATGCTGGGGCCGTTGATGACGAGCTCGTCCGCGTCCACCGCCTCTGCGGCGGGTGCCAGTCCCCCACCAATCAGCAGCGCACACAGCAGCCCCGCCATGCTGCCACCGGCCATGGCCGTCCTGGAAAACAAACCCACGGATCCCCCTCTTCCGGCGTGGTCCAGCTAGGTGTTGCGCTTATCTTAGGTGCGGGAAACGACGCCGGGACGAAACCCGGTGCCGACAGGCCGCCGTCGTGGGTTTCCTCCGTAACGCAACGGACCTGCAACGTCCCAGTGCGGATGCTTCCCCTATGCTCAACTCCAAGGAATCAACGGCGATCCACCAAGCACACCCAGGAGAAACCCCATGACCAACTGGCGTATCAGGGACTTCCACTCGTCCGATCTTGATGGGATCCTGCACCTCTGGGAGTCACTCAAGGCTGATGGTGTAGAGCCCGTGTACGCACTCTCTGAGGTCCTTGCCTCGTGCGAAAAGGATCATGCAGTGGTGGCGGTCCAGGGCGATCAGGTGGTTGGCGCCGCGGTCGGACGGGCAGCGCATGACCAAGGCTGGGTCGTTTTCCTCGCCACGCTAACGGAGTTCCGTGGCAAGGGCATCGGCACTTCGCTGCTGTCCGCCGTCGAGAACCGCATGGCTCCGCACGGCCTCAACAAGCTGTCCGCGCTCATGCCGGAAACCGAGACCCGGGTGGAAGCGTTCCTGGGCCGCGGCTTCGTGGTGAAGAAGAACCTGCGCTACTTCGAACGGACCATCCCTGTGCAACGCCAAGAGCTGGAACCTCTAAGTCTGTTGGGTGGCCGGATCCTGGCCCGTGACCTGTGGGAAAACGTGGCGGGCATGAAGCGCGAGAAGGAACTGTTGGAACGCCGTCTGGTTCTCCCGCTGGCTGAGGCCGACCTCGCCGACGAGTACGGTGTAGTGCCGCCGCGCGCCGTCGTGCTTTTTGGTCCCCCAGGTACCGGCAAGACCACGTTCGCCAAGGCCATCGCGTCCCGGCTCGAGTGGCCGTTCGTGGAGGTGTTCCCGTCCCGCCTTGCGTCTGACCCCAAGGGCCTGGCCGGGGCGCTGCGGGAAACGTTCCTTGAAATCGCCGAGCTGGAACACGCCGTAGTGTTCATCGACGAAGTGGAAGAGATCGCCTCGCAGCGGGCGGGCGATCCGCCGTCGCCGCTGCAGGGCGTCACCAACGAGCTCCTCAAGATCATCCCTGCATTCCGGGAACAGCCCGGCCGACTCCTGGTCTGCGCCACCAACTTCATCCGCGCCCTGGACACCGCGTTCCTGCGCCACGGCCGGTTCGATTACGTCATACCCATTGGCCTGCCGGACGTCCACGCCCGCGAGGCAATGTGGCAGCGGTTCATCCCCGCCACCGTGGTGGACGACGTCGACATTGCCCAGTTGGTGGAACGCACCCAAGGCTTCTCGCCGGCGGACATCGAGTTCGCAGCACGCAGCGCCTCCCAGCGCGCCTTGGAAAAGGCCGTGTACGACGACGCCGCTACTTCGGGCGCGGCGTCCACAGTCTCGTCGAACGGACGGAAGGGCCCGGTTACACAGGACTACCTCGACGCCATCGCCGATACCCGCACAACTGTGAGCGACGAGGTGTACCAAGAGTTCCTCGAAGACATCGATGTGCTGGGGCGCGTGTAGTCCCCGTCCGCCCCGAGCTCGCTGGAACGGTGTGAGCTCGCCGCAAGGTTCCGGGCGATGTGGGCGTTTTCCCGCGAACTCGGTGTGCGGGTGTGGCACCGGTAATCTTTGACCCATGTCCACGAATCCCCTTCGCCATGCCTTGTCCCGCATGGGCGGCCGCGATCCCCACGAGAAGCACCGCACGGCCACTCCACTGGAGCTGTTCTTCGACCTGACGTTTGTCATAGCGTTCAGCGTTGCTGCCAATCAGTTGGCCCACAATGTAGCTGAAGCGCACTTTGGAGCGGGTCTTCTTGGTTTCTGCTACGCCATGTTTGCCGTTATCTGGGCTTGGGTGAACTTCACGTGGTTCGCAAGCGCCTACGACACCGACGACTGGGTGTTCAGGGTAGTCACCATGGTCCAGATGCTGGGCGTCCTCATTCTGGCGATGGGCATCGAACCGATGTTCCATTCCCTGCTGGAGGGCGATCACGTCAACAATGTTGCGATCCTGATCGGTTACATCGTGATGAGGCTGGCGCTGGTGTTCCAGTGGCTGCGGGCGGCCCGCCAGGATCCCGGGCGCAGGGAAATTTGCCTGCGCTACGCCCGGTACCTGGCGGTGGTTCAGGTGGGCTGGATTTTGGCGTTGGTGGTCGATACCGATGTCCTCACTACGTTCCTGCTTGCTGCGCCGCTGTTCGTCCTGGAGATGTCCGTGCCCAAGCTTGCGGAGCGGAAAGCGTCAACACCGTGGCATGCACACCACATTGCCGAACGATACGGGCTGCTGGCGATCATTGCCTTGGGCGAATGCCTCATCGGAGCCATCGAAACTCTCCGAGCAATCGTGGCGCTTCACGGCTGGTCCCTCGAAGCTGCCGTGGTGGGCCTTGGAGGAACCGGTTTGGCATTCGGCATGTGGTGGATCTACTTCATCCTCCCGTCAGGGAAGTCGCTGCACCTGCAGCGGCATCGTTCCTACCTGTTCGGCTACGGCCACATGATCATCTTCGCCGCCATCGCTGCCACGGGGGCCGGACTCCACGTGGCGGCTTACTTCATAGACCATGAAGCTCACATCAGCGCGGCGGCAACGATCGCCTGGATCGCGGTGCCGGTGGCAATATTCAAGGTCTCACTGACACTGCTCTATACGGCAATGCTGGGGCCGGACAAGCACGTCCTGTGGAGCACCGGCATGGTGGCGGCCGTCCTCGCGGGAAGCGTGGCGTTGGCCGCAGCGGGCGTTTCCGTACCACTGTGCATGCTGGTCATGGTCCTGGCCCTGGGCGTCTCCATCGCCCTGGACGAACGCTCTGGCCACAAGGGACGGGCAGCGGCGCTGCGTCGGCTGGAGGCCGCGGCGGGCTAATGGGCACTAAGAGAGCCGGTACGTTCGTGCCGGTTTTTCGATGGAGCGCCTTGTTTTCTCACTCCTTATGGGGGCACACTAAGGGAATCGGCACGTTCGTACCGATTCGCGAAGTGGGAGGGCCTCATGCCAGCCAACAGCCTCATGGCAACTCTGGGCTCTGAAGTACGCGCCCGCCGTGCCTCGTTGAGCCTGAGCCAACAGGACCTCGCCGATCTCGCGGGCGTCTCCGAACGGTTCGTCCGGTTCGTGGAAACTGGCAAGAGCACAGTCCAGCTTGAGCCCCTTTTGGCGGTGCTGGACACCCTCGGCCTGGAGCTTTCGCTCCGCCAAGCCGGCAGGCCTACCGCTTCTGAGGCAGCCTCTGAGACAGCACAATGACCTTCCACCGCATCGCCGACGTCTACAAACAAGGCATCCTTGCGGCGCGCCTCGAACGGCATGAGGGCGGCACCAAGTTCAGCTACCTTCCGAAGTACCTCGACGCCGGCCTACCCGCCGTGGCAACGACGCTCCCTGTGAGTGCCGCGCCTGTTTTTACACCCAGCGGCGCAGTACCGCCCTACTTCACCGGACTGCTGCCTGAGGGGCGGCGGCTCAACTCGCTGCGACGCAGCGTCAAGGCGAGCGCCGACGACGAACTCGCTCTCCTCATGGCAGCGGGCGGCGACGCAGTGGGCGATGTCCAGACGGTCCCCCACGGCGAGGCACTGGCGGAAGGGGGTGCCGCCGTCGTGCTTGATTCAAAACTGCCGCTGGACTTCGATGCGTTGCTGGGCGATTCCGGATTGATCGATCCCGTAGCGCTGGCGGGTGTGCAGGACAAGTTATCTGCGGGGATGATTTCACTGCCCGTGGCGCAGGCGGGCAAGCGATACATCCTTAAGCTCAACGCCCCGGAGTTCCCCTCCGTGGTGGAAAACGAGTTCCTGATGTTCCGTTATGCGCGTCGGCTGCGGATTCCTGTAAGCAACGTGCAGTTGGTGCACGACGTCGGCGGCAGGGCGGGCCTTTTGGTGGAGCGTTTTGATCGGATCACCGCTGCTGACGGCTCGCCTCTGCGACTGGCGGTGGAGGACGGGGCCCAGATCCTGGGGCTGTACCCCGCGGACAAGTACAGCGTTCCGTTCAGCGAAGTCTGTGCGGCACTGGCCGGGCATTGCCCTGCACGCCTTCCGGCACTCCGGAATCTGGTCATCCAACTCGCGTTTGCCTGGCTGACAGGGAACGGGGATCTGCACGCCAAGAACGTTTCCATGGTGGAGGCGCCTGGCGTTCTTGGCGCGCGCGAATTCACCATCGCCCCGGTCTACGACATTCCCTCCACGGTGGTTTACGGCGACAAGACGCTGGCGCTGGCCGTCGGCGGGAAGAAGACGGGTATCTCCCGCAAGCACTTCCTCGCCTGGGCCGCGAAGCTTGGACTGACCGAACGGGCGGCACAACATTCCGTGGACATCGCCCTCAAAGCAACCGGCTCGTTGATCATCGACCTCGACGGCGGCGCCTCTCCCTTCGCGGCGAGGCAAACCAAGGAATGGACCAAGGAGCTCAAGCATCGTCGGCGCCTCATGGAGGGCTGACCCCGCGGTTAGTCAGGAACGATTTCGTCAAGCTCCGGGAGCAGGTACGGGTTGACCCTTTGCAGGATCAACTCCACTTCTTCCCGCGGCACGGCCGTGTAGAGCACCGGACGGGCGTCGGCATAGCGGGTCGTGGGCGGCTTGTCGGGCCATTTCTCTGCCAGCGCTTGGACTCGCTCCGGGAGGGAATTGTGGGCATTATCGGCAATTTTGACCAAGGTGGCATCGTGGTCTTCGGCCACAAACCGGATCCCTGCTTCATAATCGTCAGGGTCATCGTGGAAGCGGCGCGTGACACGTTCGATGATTGCGAGGGCGCGCTCGGAGACCCCCATATCCAACAGGGCTTGCCGCGTGATGGGAGTATCCTCGGCGATGTCGTGAAGGTAGCCCGCAATCTGGATGTCCTCGTCGAAGTCGGCGAGCGCGTCCCCCACCGCCAAGACATGCTCCCGATAAGGGCGCTTGAGTTTGTCCTTTTGGCGGTTGTGGGCCACCTCGGCGAGTATCTTCGCCGTCTCAACGGTGAAGCGTGGTTCGGTCATGCTGGCCTCCGGATTGATGTAGGCACCGAACAGGGATCGGACCTTTCTTCAGGCTATCCGTAAAGTCCCGCACGGCGCCTACCCAAGTGCTGGCACTACCCCGCCGCGCTGCCGTGCACTAGTCCTGCCCTGGCACTACTCCTGCACAGCGCGGGCGGCGATGCCCACTACGAGCGCCCTGGGCAAGCGCTGCGCGAGACCTGCTGCGATCCGGTTGGCCCAACCGGACACAACGCTTGCCGGAGTTCCGGGGCGGCCCAGCGCTTTGAGGGCTGTTTCCACAACCTGCGCTGAGGTCTGCATCCGTCCGACTGCCGCGGATTCGCTGCCGAGGACATCGAAGAACTCGGTGCGGGTGGCGCCCGGGCAGAGGGCAAGCACACGAAGTCCCGAGCTCTTGGCCTCGTGGGCAACGGCCTCGGTAAAGCTGAGGACGAACGCCTTGGTTGCCCCGTATACGGCCATTCCGGGGATGGGCTGGAACGCTGCGGTGCTGGCGACATTCACCGGGGCGCCCTTGCCCGAGGAGAGCATGCCCGGCATGAATGCCCGGGTGATATCCACCAATGCAGCCACATTGAGTGCGATCTCGGAAGCGATGACTTCCGGGTCTTCCTCAACCAACGGAGCGCGGGTTCCAAAGCCTGCATTGTTGATTAGGGTGTCCACGGTGATTCCGCGCGTGGCCATTTCCTCCAAGAGTTCCTTGCCCACACCAGCACGGCCCAGGTCCATGGGAAGCACGGTAACGGCTACGCCGTGCTCGGCCCGCAATTTCCTGGCCAGTTCTTCAAGACGGTCTGCGCGGCGGGCTACGAGGACCAGGTTGGAACCTCGAGCGGCCAAGCGGCTTGCGAATTCAGCGCCAAGCCCGGAGCTGGCGCCGGTGATCAATGCAGTCGTACCCGAATAGGTCATGGTCATGGCAATTCCAATCTGTAAGCGCCGGCTCCGGTGAAGCCCGCTCAATGTAGTCAATGCCAACATCGTAGGCACTGACTACATTGTTGTCAATGACTACTTCTCCGCTAGACTATCGATATGACGGATCAGCCCTACCACCACGGCAAGCTGCGAGAGGCTCTGCTGGAGCGTGCCATGGAAACCATTGAGCAAGCCGGCGTCGACGGCCTCTCCCTGAGGCAGTTGGCCCGGGACCTCAACGTCAGCCATGGGGCGCCGGCCAAACACTTCCGCGACAAGCAATCCCTCATCGATGCCTTGGCATTGGCTGGCTTTGAGATGATGAACCAGCGCATAGTTGCGGCCGGCAGTGGAGATGACCTTCGTCAGCGCTTTGCAAGCATGGCCAACGCCTATGTGGACTTCGCGGTCTCCCACCCGGCGCTCCTGACCGTCATGTACTCCACCAAGCATCACCCCGGTTCCAGCACTGAGTTGCGGGACATCGGCGAGCAAGGGATCCACGTGGCCCGCGCCCTCATTTCGGAGGCACAGGATAGTGGAGCCCTGGCCCCGGGCGACACGGAAACCCTGGCCATGGTGTGCTTCGTGAGCTTGCATGGCGCCGCGCTCCTGGCGGCAGGCAAGCAGCTGGACGGCAACAGTGTTGAGGACGTTGTCGCTGCCACCACTGACACCCTGTGGGCCGGCATGGCAGCGGGGGTTCCAGCCGCGCAACTCTCACAGACAGCGGGCTCCTGACCAGCCTGAGGGCTGGTCGAAAGGGCACTGGCGGGACTACGAAAGCCCTGCAATTGCCTCCCGGACGGCTGAACTGAGCAGGAGATTGCGGCATCCAATTCCTCCGGGCTCGGCCTGTTGCGGGACGTATCCAAAGCCAAGTTCATACACCGGGTCCGCGAACCCCAAAGACGCGCTGGCGCCGTCGTGCCCGAACGCGCGGTAGCTGCCGAACGGCATGCGGCTGTGCGACTTCATGAAAACAGTGGCAAAGCAACCGGTCTCGCCGAAGACGCGATCGATCCCAAACACCTGCTCAGCGGAAACCCTGCGGATGGTCTCCTCCGTCAGGAAGGGTGCGACGGCGGCCTGACCGCCTGCCGCCAACCCCGTCACCGCTGCAGCGTAGATCCTGGCCATCCCCTCAGCGCTGGAAACGCCCGCTACCGAACTCATACCCGCGGCGCGGACCTCGCGGATGTTCGGAAGATCCAGGATGTCGCCCTCTGCAGCATTGGCCGCCAAACCGAAGTGGCTGGCGGGGTCTACCCAGGGCAAGGTGGGGTCGGCGGCCCAGCGGAAAGGTGCGAAGCGGTCTTCCTCAGCATCCGGTAGGCCAAGGTAGAAGTGGGCACCCGTCACGGATCGAATCCGCTGTTCGAAGACCTCCTGGAGAGTGGATCCCGTGATTCGACGGCACAGCTCCTCCATGAAAATGCCAATTGTCAGGGCGTGGTAACCGAATGCCGCGCCGGGCTTCCACAGGGGCGGAAGTTTGGCGAGCTTCGCAGCAGCGAGTCCGGAGTTGTTGACTTCCTCAAGGCGCACGCCTCCCTCGACGCCCAATAGCCCGGCCTGGTGCGAAAGGAGTTGGGAAACAGTGATGGAGGCCTTCCCTTCAACACCGAACTCCGGCCAGTATTTGGCCACTTCCGCGTCGAGATCCAGTTCGCCGTCTTGAACGAGCAGAGCCATGACAAGGCCTGCCATGCCTTTGGAGCACGAGAAAACACCTGTCACCGAATCCGAACGAATGTGGGGCCCGCCGCTGATGTCCAGCACTTTGACGCCCCGATGGTACGCCGCCAGTTGGGCGGAATATTCAGGGTCTCGTTCGAGGAAACTATGGAAGAGCTCGGCTACGGATTCGAAACCTGGGGCGATCACCTGTGAATGCATCCAGACAGCCTACTTGGCCTGTACTCAGCCCCTGGGCGTTTTCCACACCCAGGGCTGCATCGGCAGCCTTCGGGGGTCGAATTCCGGCACGGCATACTGCAAGGAACCAGCCGGTAATCCCAACGACTCGAGGAGGAGATCGCGCACCCTCACCGCTGTTACTCCGACGGCGGCGAGGTCGCGCAAGGTTACCGCACCGTCGCGCTTCGCCAGCCTCACGCCGTCGTGGTTTACAACCAGCGGAACGTGGGCATATTCCGGCACTGGCAAGCCCAACAGGGTGGCTAGATAAGCCTGGCGCGGAGTGGACGGAAGGAGGTCATCGCCCCTGACCACCTGGTCGATTCCCTGGGCGGCATCGTCTACTACGACTGCCAGGTTGTAGGCCGTGACGCCATCGTTGCGGCGCAGCACAAAGTCGTCCACCGCGCCCACATAGTTGCCATGCAACTGGTCCTCCACAGCCCACTCAGCGACCTCCGATCGGAGGCGGATCGCGGCCGGACGCGACGCCCGGCGGATCTCGCGCTCGGCCTCGGACAGCGTGCGGCACGTGCCCGGATACGCGCCTTGTGGAGAGTGCGGCGCAGACGGCGCTTCCTGGATTTCCCGGCGGGTGCAGAAGCATTCGTAGGTGCGGCCCTCGGCAGTAAGGCGCCCAATTGCGTCCTCGTACAGCGGCCCGCGCTCAGTCTGACGTACGACGGCGGCGTCCCAACTGACGCCGACGGCCTCCAGGTCGCGGAGCTGCTCAGCCTCCGCGCCGGACCGGGCCCGGTCCAGGTCCTCAACGCGGAGCAGGAAGTCGCGGCTAGTCGATTTGGCGAAGAGCCAGGCGAGGATCGCCGTCCGGAGATTGCCTACATGCAGTTCCCCGGAAGGGCTCGGGGCGAAGCGGCCTGCAGACGTCATGGTCCAAGCCTATGTGCCCGCACACCACAAGAGCCCCTCAGCTACCGCAACGATCCGGTGGCTCAGGGGCTCTTGCTGTGCTGCCCGTTAGGACAGGCGGGTGCAGAATGACAATGCTGTGAACAAGAGTCAATCAGCGGCTGCTTCCTTGCGGGAAACCTGTACAGGGGTCCGGGTGGTGTTCCAGGTGCCTGCTGCCTGCGGGATCCGGCGGTAGCCTCGCCCTGCTTCGTTGTCACCATTTCAGCAGTACGCATACAGTAGGTGCAATAGACATGGCATTGAGTAGTCGATCTGACTAATCAGAGTTGAAATCGCAGTCAGGAAGTGGTCATTTTGCAGGAACTCGACGCGACGGACCGCAGGATCATTGCCGCACTTGATGAGGATCCCCGCGTCCCCATCATGGTTCTGGCCCAGAAGCTGCACCTGGCACGCGGCACCGTCCAGTCCCGACTGGAGCGGATGACGGCATCGGGAGCATTGCGCCCCAACAGCAGCCGCGTGCTGCCCTCGTCACTTGGCCGGGGTGTGGCCGCTGCTGTCAGCGCCGAACTCGATCAAAGCCACCTCAATGAAGCCATTGCCGCGCTACGGGAGATCCCTGAGGTACTCGAATGCCACGCTCCCGCGGGCGATACCGACCTCATCATCAGGGTGGTAGCCAAGAGCCCGGATGACCTGTACCGCGTCTCGGAGGAAATCAGGCTCTGCCCGGGAATCGTGCGTACGTCCACCAGCATGTTCCTGCGCGAAGTGATTCCTTACCGGACTACCGGGCTGCTGAAAGAGGACCCAGCGTAGGCCCCTGGATGTATCGAAGTTATGCACATAGGGAGCACCTACGGCACCCACCTAGGATGAGGGCAGATCAATGGCTTACAACTTCTGGGGGAACAGTGGCGGGCGCTTCACTCTTCGCGACCATATACGAGGAATCGGGAACACTTCGACTGTGCTCGTGCACCTGCCCAGGTGTCCAGGTGTGGATCCGCTTGCGTGCGTCCGCCAGCCATAAAGTGCTGCGGAAACCGCGCCACTTACCGCTGTGGTCCACAGGATCCTTTTCGGTTTCCGCAACAATATCGGGTGAGGGTCTAGACACGATGCACCGTCGGGCTGCCGCATCGGCCCGTTAGTGGGATCGCCTGAGTGTCCGGGGTCTGCGCCTCTTCCTCGCAACGTCGTCAGCGGCTGGGTAAGCGTTGTTTACCGCCAGCGGACCTTAATGTCGGGGTGGTTCTTCTCGACCCAGTCGGCCATCCGGTTGCCCCGCAGCGCTATGAACTTCAGCGAGGCTTCCCGCACTCTGATGTACTCGTCCTTCGTCGTCGGGACTCCGGGACGGTTGAAGTTCTCGTCCCCCTCTAGGAAGAAGTCGATCTTTCCCTCCGGCGTCACGAGGTCCTGGAAGTGGAAGAACTCCACGAACTGCTTGAACGTGCAGAAGAGTTTGAAGAAGTCCGCGTACTTAGTGGTGACATCGGCGAGGGGACTGCCTGGCTCGGCAGCGTAGTGGCGCCGGATGCATTCCAGAGTTAGGTCCATCCGGTCCGCGATCCGTAGTCTCATTCCCCTGGCGGTGTTCAGGGTGGGCCGGTGTATTTTCCTGACGGGCCAGATCATGGCACTGCCGATCGTGTACGGCGGGTTGAAATAGCGGTGCTGCTGCTCCTCGCTCAACTCGGCCTTAGCTTCAACCAACTTCCTCGGCTTCCCCCACTTGGTGTAGGAGTTCGTGACGGCATCACTCCCGAACGTGAACCTTTTGTCGGGGGTCTGCTCGAACATTAGGTAGTTCTTACGACGCTCCTTTGGGTCCGCCGGGACCTGCACGTTGAACAGCTCCCCGTCGCATAGCTCCTTAGTCCAGAGCAACTGATGGTCAGCCTTGAGCAGCGGACTATGGGAATCCGGGTCCTTTCCTGGAGGGCTGTCGACCTTGTAGTTGAAGGTGATGTCGAACACGCGCATGAAAGGGAGTCTATGTCCCGCC
This sequence comes from Paenarthrobacter sp. YIM B13468, assembly GCF_042788025.1. Classification (NCBI taxonomy): domain Bacteria; kingdom Bacillati; phylum Actinomycetota; class Actinomycetes; order Micrococcales; family Micrococcaceae; genus Paenarthrobacter; species Paenarthrobacter sp. YIM B13468. The sequence goes on from NZ_JBHZPI010000034.1 coordinate 28,581, forward strand.
TATTGCGAACCACGGAACCAACACCTAAAACAACCGCAGTCGTCGCCGGCACTTACTACTGCGTCGGCCATGCCGCATAACCGGTGGAGACCGGGTCGGAAGCCTTTCGTGTTCGGTGAACCACCGGCTTCCGCGCGATCCGTTTGAATCGCACGCCATAGATCTGCCCCCTGATCGCCGCAGCGTTTAGGTAGCAACAAAAGTAGTGCCCCTGTAGTTCTCAGGGGCACTACTTTTGGTGGGGGCGTCTTAGCCGATGAGTGTGGTGATGAGGCGGATAGAGGAGGCGATGATGGCTATCATGCCGATGGCGGCGAAGAGGTTCTGCCACCATTTGTTGCGCAGGTCTCCCATGACGGAGGCCTTGTTGGCCATGACGACTATGAGGACGCCCAGCAGGGGTGCGATGAGGACTGTGAGGGACTGGGCGATGACGATCAGGCCAACGGGAGAGGACTGGAACAACAGAGTGCTGATCAGGCCGAAGGCCAGGATCATGCCCGTGAAGATCCGGGCCATGGGGGACCCGGCTTTCGCGCCGCGGCCGAGCGCGTCCGAGACCATCGTGCCGCCGGCAGTGGCGTTGGCGATCATGGAGGAGAACGCCGCACCGGAGAGTCCGAGAGCGAAGACCATGGATCCCACGGGACCGGCGAGGGGCGTGAAGATGGAGGCGAGGGCATTGATCGTGCCTGCTTCGCCGCCGGTCCTGCCGAGGACCGCGGCGGCAACCATGATCACCAGTGCGGTCATGATGCCGGGTGCGACGATACCGGGGATGGTGTCCGCGAGAGTGATGTCGCGGTAATCGGCTCGGGTGCGCTTGTGTTCTTTGATGCCGTAGGCGGTGTAGAACGCGGCATTGATGGAGAAGTTGGTGCCGACCAGTGCGACGACCAGAATTTCACTTCCTGCCGGCAGGGTCGGAACAGCGCCTTCGAGGGCGCGATACCAGTCCGGTTGTGCCACAACAGTGCTGGCGATGAAGGCCAGCCCCATGAGCACGACGATTACCAGAAGGGCTTTTTCAACCACGCCGTAGACGTTTTTGAAGGCTAGGACAATGCCTACGGCGATTGTGCAGACGATCGTCCAGAGAACCGGAGAGCCTCCAAAGACCAAGGACAGGCCGAGGCCGGAGCCCACGGCGTTGCCGACGGAGAACATCAAGGTGATGCCGAAGACCCCGAAACCGGCCAGCACGCCGACCCATTTGCCCAGGTGGTCTTTGATGGAGGTGATCAAGGAAGTCGGTGTGACGATGCCGAGCCGGACGCTCATGTCGGTGAAGAAAATCATCATGACGGTGGATACTGCGATGACCCAGACGAGGCTGTAGTCGAAGCGGCTGCCGGCTTGTACAGCGGTGGTGAGGTTGCCGGGGCCGAACTGCCAGGCGCCGACGACGAAGGCCGGGCCCATCAGGGCCAGGTAGCCCAGGAAAGTGCGACGCTTCGGAGCGGTAGCTGGCTGGTTTCCTTGCTGGGTTGCCATCTGTTCTTCCCTGTGAGCTGAACGGGTGATGGTCTTATTCTGCTCGCGCATCGGCGAGTCCTCCTTATACAGCGACATTGCTGGGGGCGTCATTGCCCGGGGTGGAGAGCAAAAGCTGGGGCACGGGCGGCGGGCCGAGGGACCCGCCGCCCATTAGGACCTCTCGTTGCCCCGTGGGGCAACTCGGGATCAGACGGCAGCGGCCGTGGTGACCTTGCCGATGTTGGCTTCGGCGAAGGCGGCTGCGATTTCCGTATCGGCGCCCTCCGGCAGGGGCAGGAGCGGGGTGCGCACGGTGGCGTGGTCCAGGATGCCGCGGTTCACGAGGCCCCACTTCAAGGCGACGGTACCCTCCATGTGGGAGCCGCGGTGGTAAACGTTCCGGGTCACCGGGAGGAGCCGCTCATGAATGGCGTGGGCACGCGGGTAGTCCTGGGCCTTGCCGGCCTCGATCAGTTCGACGAGCAGCTCAGGGGCGATGTTGCCGTAGCCAACGAGCAGACCGTCGACATCGAACATGGTCGGCAGCAGGTACTCATCATGGCAGGACAGGATCTGCAGCTCGGGGTATGCGGCGCGCAGCGCGGGGATCTCGGTGTACCAACGGCGCATGTTCCGGACACCGTTCTTCGTTGCAAAGACGCCTTCCTGGCCTGCGATCTCCAGCTGAGTGTCGAGGTCGTAGGTTGCTTTTGTGTTGTCCGGGTACTGGAAGAGGATCAGCGGCAGGCCGGACTCTTCGTAGATCTCCTTGTAACGCGACTGGGGTGCGCCTTTTTGGTATCCGAAGCGCAGCCACCCATGCGAGGGGTAAACGAGGCCAGCGGATGCACCGGCCTCGACGGCCTTCTTGGCCTCGAGGGCCGCGGTCTTGTTGCCCTCCTTGGTGATGCCGGCCACGACCGGTACGCGGCCGTCGGTGGATGCGACGAATGCGCGGATAACGTCCAACTGCTCTTCCTCGGTGAGGAACGTACCTTCGCCGGCATGCCCCAGGACGACGAGGCTCTTCACGCCCTCAATCGATCCGAGCCACGAACCCAGACGCTGGATCGCAGCGAAGTCGACAGCGCCATCTTCGGTGAATGGGGTGACAGGTGCGGGGCTGAGTCCGCGGAGATCGAGTGCCATTTGCAGCTACCTTCTTGTCTTCTTTGATGGTCAGTAGTTCCGCTATAATGAAAACGTTTGCGGGAACGTTTTCAAGTTTGCACGTGTCGCAGCTCACTGTCAAGAGAACGTTTGCAAGAAGAAGGAATAGAGTGTCCATAACGCCCCTGCTGAAGAGGAGAACCGCAATGGAGCCGGCCCCTGGAGCTATCGTCACGCTCAAAGACGTCGCTGCAGCCAGCGGCGTGAGCATCTCCACGGCCAGCCGCGCCTTGGACGAGCGCACCACCTCACGGTCGGCCGCCGCGGCCCATGTGCGGAAAGTCGCCGAGGAGCTCGGATACCGCAGGAATTCGTTTGCCTCCAGCCTTCGCCGGGGAGAAACCCGCACCCTCGGAGTGCTGGTACCGCGTCTTAGCGATACGGTCATGGCGCTGATGTTCGAAGCGGTGGAACGCGCCGCAGCGGCGCGCGGTTACTTTGCCATGGTGGCCAGCAGCGGCGATGATCCCGAAGATGAGCGCCGTGCAGCCGAGACACTGCTGGACCGGAACGTCGATGGGCTGATCCTCGCCACCGCCCGGCTCGGCGATGAACTGCCAAAACTCCTGCGTCACCGCAAGGTGGCACACGCGCTTGTCCTTCGTACCGACGGGGAAAGCCCGTCCGCAATCGGTGATGATGAGGTCGGCGGCTACCTCGCCGTCCGGCACTTGGTTGACTTGGGCCACCAGGATATCGCCGTAATCACCGGCCCAGACTTCACTTCTACCGGAACGGCACGCTTGGCAGGTGCCCGGAGGGCACTTGAGGAAGCAGGCATCTCAATAAGGGAGGAATGGATGGTCGCCGCCGGGTACGGCATCGAAAACGGCTACACCGCAGGACAAACCCTCCTCGCCGCAGGACCCGGAAACCGACCAACGGCCATCTTTGCCGCAAACGACAACATCGCGATGGGTATCATGGCAGCCGCCCAGCACAACGGCATCACCATCCCCGATGCTCTCGCTCTGGTTGGCTACAACGACACGCCGCTGTCCGCGCGCCTGCCCACACCCCTCAGTTCGGTCAGCGTCCCGCTGGACCAGATCGCCGCCACGGCCATAGATCTCATCGTCAATCCCGGCACAGAACCGCGAATCCGGCGTGCAACGCCCACCCTGATCCCCCGCCAATCCAGCGGGGCGCCGATGCACCACACCCGAGCCGCCCGGCCCTGACGCATAGGACATCCATGCGCATCGCCCGATTCCGGCCAGCCCGGCCACGAGAAAATCACCGCCATCGGGGATCCGCTTCTTGACGGCATCAGCCTCACCAACAAGACCTACAACCTGGCCGACGTCCGTCTGCTCGCACCCATCACGGCCCGCAGCAAGATCATCTGGGCCGTCAAGAACTTTGCCGTCACCGCGGAAGACCTGGACAAGCAAGCAGCCGACCGAGGTCACCCGCTAGCTCTTCATGAAGCCCTACACCGCAGTCGTCGGGCCGGGCGAGGACGTCGTACTACCGAAGTTCCCTACACACGTAACGTTCGAAGCCGAGCTCTGCGTCGTCATAGGCGAGCCTTGTAATGAAGTGGAACCTGACGACGCCAAGGACTTCATCTTTGGTTTTACCTGCGGGAACGACCTCACCGCCAAGGACGTCCAAAACGCTGACGGGCAATGGACCAGGGCCAAAGGCTTCGACACCTCCTCACCCCTAGGTCCCTGGATCGAAACCAATCTCGACATCACAGCCCTGCCTGTTCAAGTCCAGTTCCACGGCCAACTGCGCAAAACGCCACTACAGCGCTCATGGTTCACAACGTCTACGAACTGGTCTCCGCCATATCGCACGGATTTACGCTGCTCCCGGGAGACGTGATCATGACCGGAACACCTATTGGATTCGGGCAAATAGAAGCAGAGACAGATTCGAAGTCTCCATCGAAGGAAAAGGCAAACTCACTAAGACAAGATCCTGGAAACTGGGAGAATAACGACCTCGAAAGCTTCCTGGAGGCGTTGTCAGCTTGGACGCGTGACATGGATGGTTACTTCGCAAACCTGGGGGAGCCAGTCCCCGACGAACCTTCCTGGCGGCTCATCGCCCAGATGCTACTCGCGGCCAGAGTGTATGAAGAAGGACCTGCGATTCTAGCGCTACCTGTCTACTTCCTGCCCGGTGCTATCAACTCGACAACGACCGGCCGTAAGCCGATGCCTCACCGGACGCTCCATTCCCTCCTGCAGCACTGCAGTGCACGAGGGCGGAAACTGCAGGTACGCATGAATGTACTTCTGGAATGGTCGACCTAGTCCGTTCTTAGCAACATCTCCCGCAACCCGTCGATCTCGGCTGCGAGTTGCTCAGAAGGGTAGGACTTCGACTTCTGAGGGAGATACTCACGGACTAGCCGCGTCGTCTCAGGAAGCGCGCTGGCCAGCCAAGTACGAACGGCTGCAGCAGTATTCAATCCTTTGGGGACTGAATGCCAGATAATAAAGCGCCGCTGCTTGCGCCCGACCATGGCGGGTTGAACGCCGGTGAACTCGGGCTCTCTGTTTAGGTGCCATGAACGAAATGCAATGTCGACGACGTAATCCTGGTCCGATTGGCGAGGGGCGAAGTTCGCCACCTGCTTTCGAACCTCCTCGAGCGCCAAGCGCGGCGGACCCCAATCTTCAACAATGCCGCCCGTACTTATAGCCATGTGGCAATTATGGCTCCCCAAAAAGAAGCCCTACCGGAAGCGGCGGGACGACGCGCCCACCCTGGGTCCGCATGCCTCGTGGCCATGCCCTGACCTCCGTTGCGATCAGTTTCCCCTGGCCGGGACCAAGAACGATTGAGCGAGTCAGTCGTGGGCAGTCTTGGATCAGGCCGTCACGCCGGTCCTGCTTGGGCACGCACATGACTGATGTCCGCAAGAACCCAAGGATCCCTTGGCGGGCACAGGCTCTAACTTCTGAGCTCTACAACGGAGTAGGAGCGCATTGCCCCTGTTGCGACCGCTAGCGTTAGTGTTTAGCTTTGCGGCCGGAACGTTCGGCGCTCAGCATTCCGGTTGAGCCCGCGATGACGCCACCGATCAGGAGCACAAAGCCAAGTCCGCCGATGGCGAACGGAAGGATGAAGGTTGGGGGCTCAACGCTAAGGGGGCCAGCCTCGTCGACCCATGTTCCGTATTCGGTGCCGTAGAAGAAGATCAACACCAGAATTGCAGCCCCAATCAGGGCACTGGCCCACGCCCACACAGTTCCTCGCATGGTCCCTATCCTCTCAGCTCAATTCACTTTGGGCGGCGGCTGCTTGCTCGTGCCGGTACAAGGTTGCCCACTCCAGCCACTGCAGGACTGCGGCGGTGCTCCCCGGTGAAGGATCCCTCACAGGGACATGCCTGCAGCGGAAGGATGGGACTGGTTCAACTTAGGGAAAGACGCTCGGCTAGCCGCTAGAGGATGAAGCCGAGCTCGCGGGCCCACAAGCGCTTGGTCGCGAGTTCGAGCTCATCTGGCCACACAGCGTGGCAATTGCGCGCCAGCCGATGTGCCCGCCCTAGGTACTCGGCTGCGATCACTTTCAGCGCCTGGAGCAAGGATGCCTCGCTGACCGCGGTGGAGGGCAGGGAACGAAGACAGTCCATCTGTTCGGCATTCAAACGCCGCGTAGTCCTCTTGGCTCCCGCTTCTGCCTCTACCCCGTTTTCCGCAAGCATCAACTGAATCAGGAGCCGATCTCGCATCATCGTAGTTACATGGAGCAGGGCTATCAGGTCGTCGCGGTGATGGGCAGCGATGGCTGTCCCCATGAAGTACAGGAAGATCCGAACTTGCTGTTCAGGGAAGTAGGGGTCGGCAGGACCGGCCAGGGTCCCGACCGTGCTCGTAACCCTTTCCTCGTCCCGATTCAAAAGCACCTCACGCTGGCAATCCGGCAGATTCTCAGTGGTTGAGTGGAGAACGAGGTCGATGTGGATCCAGTCGGGCGTGAGGCATATCAACGCTCCTGGCACCCCGGGGATCGCGTCAGCCAGAACAAGCGGAACGATCGCGCTCAACCAGACTTGTGCGTCGAACGCTTCCGACTCCTCGACCAACAGATGCAGGTCAATGTCGCTCCAGTCGTCGGCCACACCTTGCGCGATCGAGCCTTCGAGCCAGGCTGAGCGCACCCTGTTGTCGTGCCTGCACGCGGACACCAAGGCGTCAAGGGTGGGCCGAAGTCGGCCAGGGATAGTCGCAGCAGCCTTTGTCATCCTCGAATTCTTCCATTTGAACTCCAGTGCGCCCGTAAGCATCGGTCGATCACCGTACCCACGAAACGTGCTTACGCGTTCCTTGCAGTTGCCGACTTGGACGATGCACGTATGACCCGCACGGTGAAATGCACGATGGCGGGGGGATCACTGCAACCATATTCCTTTGAACCAGGGGTTCACGGTGGGGCGCGTCCGGGCTCCAGACCTCTGACCCTATTCTGGAGAGCATGGATAGTCCCCAGACACAATCCCCGGTTCAACCCGTCAAGTCGCTGCTTTACTGGCGAAAGAGCAAGGTGAATGGAGCTGCGACAGTTCCCGTCATTTTGAGCCTGGATCCCTCCGGCGTCTTGAGTATGCAGAACGCTGAGCTGCGGACGATATTCGCTCTGCCGGTAAGCCATGCTTCGGTCCGCTTCACCAGTTGGGGAACCATGGTGGTGCAGGCTCATGGCCAACAACACGACATTGTCGGCGTTGGAGCATCAATGTCTCCCAGTCCTTCCAGGGCACAGTTGGCTGAACTTGGCACGGCCTCAGGCGGGAACTCCGGTAATGACAGCAACCTGGGTCGGTTGGGTTCTGCTGGTGCGGCCATGAGCGCCGCGGACGGTATAGGAGCAGCCGCCGGCGTCGCTGGAGGTGTCGCCATGGAATACGCCTACTACCGGGGGCTCGAAGCAATCAAGGCGTGGCAGGAGACGTTGCCTTTGGCCGGCGCCACCGTGAAAAAGAGCTCCATGGAAGCGATGAAGTATTTCACGCTTGCTGTCATCGCAGCCTTGGCTATCGCCCTAGTAGCTGGTCTCCTTATCAGGTAGTTTTGGAAGTCATTTCTGCGGTGGGACGGAGAAATCCCAAGGCTGGACGACGATCAGCACCAGCAGAACCCAGCCTAAAAGCGCTACTGCGTCGAGGATGAACCCTGCGATGGGCGGCAGGCGACCATACCTCTTGGTGCGTTGAGGGCGGTGGCAATTGCCGCCGGTTCTCGTACCATTCCATGGCTCTAAAGCTACAGCCTTCGTTCAAGTGCAGCACCGACGCGAATGGCACCTCCTTCAAACACGTCCGTGGTCGATCCAGCCAAGATCGAGCATGCTGTCACGCTCCAGGACAAAGGGAGCAAGCATCCACGAAATCACGGAATAGACCGGCCTGAAGCGCACCACCCTGTCCAAGGCACCTGCCGCCTCGGCAAACAAAGCAGCATCCCCATTTCCTGCCGGTTCAGGTAATCTTGATTTAGTCAGGGTGCTTATTTAATGACTAGTCTGCTCGACAACGCGAAAGGAAAGAAATGATCGTCCTGGGACTTGTTCTTCTGATTGCCGGCTGGTTACTCAACATTGGCATCCTCGTCACCATAGGCTGGATTGTGCTGGCCATCGGCCTCATCCTGCTTATTCTCGGCGCGCTCAATCGCCCCATCTTGGCTGGGCGCCGGTACTGGTATTAGCTAGGACGCCCGCACGCGGGGCCTTACGAATACAGCGGAAACACCCGCTCCCCGGCCGCAGGTAGTGGAGAAGTCCAAGCGCGCCCAGCGACGGCGGCCAAGCTTACTTTGCGGAGTCGCCGCTCTGCCGGTTTCACAGGCAGTCCATCCGCTGTGTTGCCATCAGACCGGTGGACCTACGTTGGTTTTCAGATTCTTCATCACCAGGGTGGACGTGAGACGCTCAACAGCCGGAAGGGCCGCGAGTTCGTCGTCGTAGAAGCGCTGGTAGGCAGGAAGGTCCGCCGCGATGACCTTCAACAAATAGTCGGGAGAGCCGAACAGCCGCTGCGCCTCAACGATGTTGGGGCTTGAAGCCACACGTTCCTCGAACTCCGCCATGATGGTGCGTTCCACCTGACGGAGCGTGACGAACACGATTGCCTCGAAACCAAGCCCCACCGCTGCTGGATCAATGTCCGCACGGTAGCCCCGAATGACCCCGGAAGACTCCAGGTCCCGGAGTCTTCGATGGCACGGAGCCACTGTTAATCCGACCTTCGATGCCAAGGCAGTGGCGGTCATTCGACCATCCTCTTGGAGGTGGCGCAAAATACTTCTGTCAATGTGGTCAATCACGCAATGATCTTACCCAGATACCCAGTTTCTGGGATAAATCAGGGAACACTTATCAGGCGATTTTCCCTAGAGTTTTCCTACCAACGAAAACTCTGGAGAGACCGTGAACCCGCAATTGTTCTTCGCCTTCCTGCTTGTGTCAGTCACCTTGGCTTGCACCCCCGGCGTCGATTGGGCCTACTCGATTTCAGCTGGACTCAGGAAGCATAGTTTCGTGCCGGCCGTAGCGGGACTCTGCAGCGGATATGTGATTCACACGGTGCTGATGGCGGCCGGACTGGCAGCCCTGCTGGCGGGAGTACCCGGCCTGCTGGGCTGGCTCACGATTGCCGGTGCTGCATACCTGCTGTGGCTCGGCTTCACCACCATCCGGTCATGGCGAGGTGCGAGTTTTAGTGCGGAAGGCGCCGTCGTGCAGTCCGGAAACCAGGTCCGGACGTTCTTCCAAGGCATGGGCACCAGTGGCATCAACCCCAAAGGCCTGCTGTTCTTTGTGGCGCTGGTGCCGCAATTCGTCAGCCCCGAAGCCGCACTGCCTGTTCCTGTTCAGTCCGGGTTGCTGGGACTAACGTTCGTGATCCTCGCCGGGCTTGTGTACACCGGGGTCGCGTTGACCTCGCGGAGGCTGCTCGCTTCACGTCCAGGCGCCGCGCGCGTGGTGACGCTGGCCAGCGGAATCATCATGATTGGGCTGGGAGCAGTGTTGTTGACGGAGCAACTCCTTCCCCTCGTGGCGAGCCGGGCTTAGGCGGCAAGTACCTCATCCAGTCGCTCGTACCCTTCGATCACGCCGTAATTCATGCCTGTGGCGAGGGCCATGTCACGCGCTTCCACCGATGGGTAGACCTCGTGGACGACGATCCTGGTGCGACCGTCAATTTCCTCGAACCTGGTGGTGCTGATGCCCACTTGGCCCGGGGCGCCGTCGAATTCGAAGGTCATGATGATCAGCTCGTCGGTGTCTACGGTGTGAAAGACCCCACGGAATCCGTACATCGCGTTTTCGTGGCCACTTTCGTAGTGCCAGCTACCGCCCGTGGTGGCGTTGTATTCGGTGACATTCAGTCTCGCGTCCCGCGGACCAAGCCACTTGGCCAGGAGATCCGGGTCCACGTGTGCCTTGAACACTGCGCTGACCGGTGCATCGAATTCGCGGACAGTATCGACGAACGGAACGCCGTCATCAGCAGTGATTGCCGTTGGATTGCTCATTTCAATTCCTCTTCATCTTGTTGTTGTGGCCCTGGGAGGACCCCGGGGCCGGACTCGGCCAGGATTTCGTCGAGCAGCCGGAAGCGACGCTCGGCGATCAGTCGATATTGGTCTATCCATGCCGTCAGCTCTTCGAGGGCGGCTGAATCCAAGTGCACCGGCCTGCGTTGGGCGTCACGGGACCGGGTCACCAGCCCTGCGTGCTCCAGGACCTGGATGTGTTTTGAAACTGCCTGCTTGGTGATCGCAAAGGGCTCCGCCAATTCATTGACCGTTGCGTCTCCCCGGGACAGCCGGGCAACAATTCCCCGTCTGACGGGATCAGCAAGAGCCATGAACGCCTTGTCCAGAGCGTCTGAATCCATAACCCTGCGCGACCTTTCGTTGTCAACCAAATGCTTTATCAATCACTTGGTTGATTACAAGGCTACGCTTGCATCAGCTCCTCCACAATGGTCTTTATTCCCCGCTGAGTTCCCTGAAGTCGTTCTCCCACAAACGACGCATCTCGGCGTCCTTGCGGATCACTTCCAAGGCTTCCAGCTCTGCTGGCGGGGCGGGGCGTTTCGAACGCGGAGTCAGCGTGCGCCGCCCCTGGTCCAAGGCGAGAAGGGCGCGATCGGTCAGGGCGTCATTTCGCAAGGCCAGGCTGGTCTTCCTACGGCGAAGGACCTCCTTCAGCGCCGCCTGGGCCGATTCAAAATCGCCACGAGCCCGTTGCGACCTAGCCCGGATCAGAAGCAAGGCTGCCGAGAGATCATCCGTATTCAACAACCCCTCCGTACACATCACTACGTCCCTGTGCCGGTCCAGCGCAAACGCTGCGGTGCAGCGTGCCAGGGCTGAAGGCAACGACGGCGGCAAACCCACCACTGCTTCCAACGCGGACTCGATCATTCCCATCTCCCGAAGGCAATGGGCCAGCGCGAGGAACACGGACTCCTCGCTGAACAAAACCGGAACTTCAATGCGTTCGGCCACCTCAACCCTGGTGACCACCTGCCCGAGGTAGAGGGCCGAGAACTGGCTCGCGTCGTCGTCGATCCTTGTTGTTAAGCCGCGCCGCAGCAACTCGGAGGCCCGCAGATAACCGCCGTGCTTGTACGCCAATAGTCCCGCCATCACGTAACACAAGCCCGCCCACCCCGGGTAGACGCGACCCAGGGAGATAAGCCGATCAGGCTCGCTAGAAGTGAAGACGGCCTCATGCATTGCCTTGGCCTGCTTGGTGGACAGGCGCTTCAACCGGGGAACATCGCCCAGCACAGAAAGGCGGGCAGGATCCCGGCCAGTCAGGACACCGGACAGCACTTCACCCACGCCGTCGGCCAATCCGCGGACGGGTGTGCGAACGTATCCATCGCGGAAGGGAGTGAGATCCCGGGTGTCATGGAAGATCGATTGGAAATCGCCGTTGGGAGCCTGGCTCATGAACCCATGCTAACTGTCAGCTGACTGGCCATTCCCCTGCAATTGGAGGCATTTCAGGAGTATTATGGCGGCGTCGGCAAGGTTTTCCGACACCCCTTGCCGCGGGACGGTTCTCCATGAGAAGAGCCGTTTAACAGCGTGAAAGGGAGGACTTCATGACCACCGCTTCGCACCCCACCGAACACCATCATGCGATGGGGTTGACGCTTCACAACACCGCCATGGGCGTTGGCATTGTATTTCTGCTGGTGGGTGTCCTGGGCTTCATCCCGGGTATCACCACCAATTACGGCGCCATGACCTTCGCGGGACATGAATCCGGCGCCATGCTGCTTGGAGTATTCCAAGTATCCATTCTCCACAACATCGTCCATCTGCTGTTTGGCGTAGCCGGTTTGGCCATGGCCAGGACAGCTCGTATGGCTCGCCTGTTCCTCATTGGTGGCGGCGCCGTATATCTCGTTCTTTGGATCTACGGCCTGATCATCAACCAGGAAACCGGCGCCAACTTTGTTCCGTTCAACACCGCTGACAACTGGCTGCACTTCGTTCTTGGCGTGGCCATGATCGGCCTCGGTGCTTGGCTGGGCAGGGATGCCATGGACGAGACAACGACGGCACGGCGGAGGATGTAACCTCGCGGACGTCGGTTCAACGAACGACGGCGGTCGTCCCCTTCGCGGGGACGGTCGCCGTTCTGCTTTCGCGAGATGGCACAGCGCGGGGGAGGCTCAGCGCGGGGGCCTCAGCGCGGGGCGCGGCCACCAAGGCGTGTTGTGACCTTGGCCGCGGCGTCGGCACAAGCTTCGCCGAGACTGGTAAGCGTGTCCTGCGAGACCCGGAACTTTGGTGCGGGGATGAGCACGGACGCCACAATGTTTCCCCTGTGGTCATAGACAGGCGAGGCCACACCCACTTCCTCGATGGACGTCTCGCCAAAGTTCACTGCCCAGCCGCGCTTCGTGGAGTCCTCCAGCCGCCGCAAGTACGCCTCCATGGCTTCCTCATCGAGGCCAGGAAGAGTGATCGCGCCGCTCCGGAGTAGATTGCGAACGCGATCCTCGTCCTCCGCGGCCAGGAAGACCTGAACAGAAGAACTGAGTGCCTCGTTGTAGCGGACACCCAACGGAGCCAAATGCTTGACCTGGTGCCGACTGGGAATCTGCTCCACACTCATGGATTCGGTGCCGTTCCAGACCATGAGCGCGCTGGTCTCCCCCGTCCGTTCGGTCAATTCGCGTAGCACCGGATACGCCACGCGCCGCTCTTCGAGTTCCGCCAGGAGTGGGCCCGCCATGGCGATCATTCCCAGCCCCAAGCGGAACCTGCGCGAATCGACGTCGCGCTCCACCAAGTGCTCCTGCTCCAACGTGGCCAGGATGCGGGAAACTGTGCTCTTGTGCAGGCCAATTCGCCCTGCGATTTCAGTGACCCCCAATAGCGGCTCTTCGGCACTGAAACTCCGCAGGACCGCGATGGCGTTGACAATGACCGAGGTACCTTTGGCTTCGCCGTTGCCTGAAACGTCGTTGGATTCCGTGGGAGTCATGGGTTCACTATATTTGGCCGAAGGTGGCGGACACGGACAGGGCTGGGCCGGTGGACGCCGTGCACTGCGTCCACCGGCCGCGCCACCTAGGCTCCGATGATGTTGTACTCAGGGCCGAAGGGGAACTTGGTGATGTTCTCCGCACCGTCTTCGCCCACCACAAGGATGTCGTGCTCGCGGTAGCCGCCCGCGCCTGGTTGGCCGTCCAGGACGGTGATCATCGGTTCCATGGAAACCACCATGCCCGGTTCCAGCACGGTGTCGATGTCTTCGCGAAGTTCAAGGCCTGCTTCGCGTCCGTAGTAGTGGCTCAAGACGCCGAACGAGTGGCCATAGCCGAACGTGCGGTTGGCCAGGAGCCCGTGACCAACGTAGATCTCGTTGAGCTCGGCGGCGATGTCCCTGCAGACTGCGCCGGGCTTGATGAGTTCCAGGCCGCGCTTGTGAACCTCCACGTTGATGTTCCACAGCTCCAATGAGCGCGCGTCCGGTTCGCCATAGAACAGGGTGCGCTCCAGTGCCGTGTAGTAACCGCTGGTCATCGGGAAGCAGTTCAATGACAGGATGTCGTGTTCCTGGATCTTGCGCGTGGTTGCCCAGTTGTGGGCGCCGTCGGTGTTGATGCCGGACTGGAACCAGACCCACGTGTCACGGATTTCTGAGTCCGGGAAGGTCCGGGCAATTTCGTGGACCATGGCTTCGGTGCCGATCAGGGCGACCTCGTACTCCGTGATTCCAGCCGTGATGGCGTTGCGGATGGCCTCGCCGCCAAGATCGCCGATGCGGGCGCCGTGCTTGATGACTGCGATTTCTTCGTCCGACTTGATCATTCGCTGGCGCATCGCAGCCTGGGCGACATCCACCAGCGTTGCTCCGGAGAATGCGGCCTGGATCTTGTTGCGGTTGTCCAGCGGCAGGGAGTCGTCTTCGACGCCGAGGCGGCGGGGGTTGATGCCGCGGGTGCGCAGGACTTCGTGGATGGCGTGGATGTAGTTGTCACGGCGCCAATCCGTGTACACGAGGTTGTCGCCGAAGCTGCGGCGCCAAGGCATACCGGCGTCGATATTTGCCGTAATGGTGACCGTGTCATCCTTGGTGACCACCATGCCGTAGGAGCGGCCGAAGTAGGTGAAGAGGAAATCGGAGTAGTACTTGATGGAGTGGTAGCTGGTGAGGATGACGGCGTCGAGGTCTTTCTCGGCCATGATCCTGCGAAGTCCGGCAAGGCGACGCTCAAACTCTGCGTCGGAGAAGGTCAGGGAGACCTTCTCGCCGTTGTTTAGGACCTTGAGACGCTCGAGCTTGGCTACGTCGTTGATGGGCTCGTTCTCGGTGATGGTCATGGTGGTTCCTTTCAATGGGTGGTTGGTTTCAGTCCTGCTGCAGTGGCTTCTTGGAAGTCTCGGCGGCGAACAGGACTGCGATGAGGGAAACAAGGGCGGCAGCCACGAGGTACCAGCCTGGGGCCAGTTGGTTGTGGGTCATGCCGATGAGGAGGGTTGCCATGAACGGAGCAGTGCCGCCGAACAACGCGTTGGAAAGATTGAAGCTGACGGCGAATCCCGTGTAGCGGACCTTCGTTGGGAAGAGTTCGGCCAGGAAGCTCGGCAGGGTGCCGTCGTTGAGGGTGAGCATTCCGCCCAGCAGGATCTGGACGAGGACGATGACCAGGAAGTTTCGCGTATCCAGGAGCATAAACGCAGGGACGGTCAGCACCACAAACAGAACAGATGCCGTGATAAGCATGCGCTTGCGGCCGAATTTGTCCGACGCAATACCGGTCAGGAAGATGAAGCCGATGTAACTGGCCAGGGCGATCGTTGTAGCGAGGAACGATTCCGCCGCCCCAAAGCCCAGTTCAACCGACAGGTAAGTTGGCATGTAACTGAGGATCACGTAGAAGCCCACCGCGTTCAGCAGCACTGCGCCCGTAGCGATCACGAGCTGTTTCCGGTAGGTCTTGAACATCGCCAGCGCCGGCGCCTTCACAGTCTCCTTCTCGGACAGTTCACGGAAGGCAGGGGTGTCCTCGAGCTTGGTCCGGATGTATCTGCCTATTAAGCCCATAGGCGCCGCCAACAGGAATGGCAGGCGCCAACCCCATTCGTTGAGCTGCTCTGCGGTCAGGACTGAACTCAGCAGGGCGGCCAGCAAGGATCCCAGCAAGAGTCCCGCTGCGGTGCTGGCAGGTACGACGGCGGCATAGAGCCCGCGGCGATTCGACGGCGCGTACTCCACCAGGAAGGCGGACGCGCCGGCGTACTCGCCTGCAGCAGAGAAACCTTGGACAACCCTGACGAGCAATAGCAGGATCGGCGCCATGACGCCGATAGTGGCGTACCCGGGGATCAGTGCGATGCAGAATGTGGCCACGGACATCAGGACGATCGAGAGCGACAACGCCTGCTTCCGGCCCAGCCTGTCTCCGATATGGCCCCAGATGAATCCGCCAAGCGGCCTTACGAAGAAACTGACGGCGAAAACACCGAACGTTGCAAGCAGAGCCGTTTGACGATCGGATTCGGGGAAGAAGACCGTGGAGATGATACCGGCCAGGTATCCATAGACGGCGTAGTCGAACCACTCGACGAAGTTACCGATGAAGCTTGCAGTGACGACGCGTCGGCGCGTGTCCTTGCTGACTGTGTGATTGGGGCCTGACTCGGGAGAGGTACTGCGTCCGCCATTGGACCGGTCTCCCGCGGCTGCCACAGAGGAAAGTTCATTACTCATGTGTCCACCAAGAAAATTGGGGTTGCATTAGAAGCAACGCTGTTGCATCAGACTACGTGTGTGCCGCATCACGGTCAAGAGTGTTTTTGAAACTAATTCGACGGCTTCTGGGCGGCTACGGTGGGCGCGACTCTGATTACGCTTGTTGCAATGGGCGATACACGGTTGCACTGAGCGCCGAAATACCGCGATCCTCTCTCATATCCAAACCCTTTTCCCCGGATCTTCTCTCACATCGTGTGGCCCATTTCGGAACGCTCTCTCACTTTCACGAAGAAAGGCCCGACGTCGGCACCCGGGGTGGGTGCCGACGTCGAGCCTTTAGTACGGGACAGCTATTCAGCCGACGCGACGGACGTGATAGAGGACCGTGCCAAACGCGACGGGATGTGAGAGAACGTCAGGCGAAAGGCCGTTGGATGTGAGAGAACGTCAGGCGAAAGGCCGTTGGATGTGAGAGAACGTCAGCCGAAAGGCCATTGGATGTGAGAGAGGATCCGCAGAAAGGCGCAGGCTGTCAAGCTGTGTGGAGTCAGTGGGTTGGTTGTTTGTTTGGTTCGGGGAGGTTGATTCCTACGTAGGTTT
>NZ_JBHZPI010000035.1:0-44620 GCF_042788025.1 Paenarthrobacter sp. YIM B13468
ACGGAAGAATAACCACGTCAACGTGGCTCAGTTTTCAACCCACGAAATGGCTCACTATTCGACCAGCGCTGACAGAAAGCATGGCCCTGAAGACCAGGACCCCATGTGGTTGACGTCGCCGCGGCAATGACCAGCACGGCGACCAGCAAAGTGGCGAGGCCCCAGCAGTCCCCAACGTCACGGGAGCCTTTGATGTGGTTCAGGTTCCGCAATGCTCCGGTGAAGAACACGTGCACCACCGTAATCAACGAAGTAGAGCATCACTGGAAAGTGCCATGCTCGCGCCCATCCCGTTCTTGGGGAGGAGCGACAGCATAACCGGCGACTCACAATGCCGAAGAGTCGTTCGCCGGTGGGGTGCACGGCGACAAAACGAGCAACCACTGTCGAGCGGCAGTGTGTCGATGCAAGGCGCCAGGGGATAAGGAGCGACCTTAGGCGTCAGCACCCATGGCGTGACTGCCCTCGGCAATCTCCGCTGCGGCGAGCGACTCGGGTTCGGCTTCTCATCGGCGAGCCCCTGGAGGTTTACGCCTAACAGCCGAGATCACGCCGACGCGCATCGGCCCCCGGCAGCTAGACGTTTGATGGAGCATCTCTCGGATGTCATCGTTGATTGCTTGCTTCTTCGTTCAGGTCGTGGCTGATCGGCGCTGCGAACGTGTGTTCGACTAATCGCACTACCTGATCCCTGATTCCACGTATGTCTGCCACAGGCCCCTGCAATAGACGCTGTAACGCCAGGCCCCGCATAGCGCCAACGACGAACTCAGCCCCGAGCGCGGGATCGATATCGCTGCGCACCTCGCCCCGGGCAATTCCCACCCGCAGGTTCTCCTCCAACCACGAAAACATCTCCCGATTGTATTCGGCGACGACTCCGGCCGTTTCCGAGTTCTCCAGTAAGGACTCCGCCAACAGAAGCAGCAATGAACGGGTGTTTGTCCACTTCGGATCACTGCGCCCAAGGTAGACGCGGACATAGCCCAGTACCGCCTGCAGCCCCTCGGGTTGCGTCGGCGCAGCCTGCATCTCGTCGGCGAACGAGCGATTAATATGCAAGGTCAACGCCCGCAACAGCGCACCCTTACTACCGAAGTGATGACCAGCCTGTCCCCGACTGTAACCGGCCGCCTGACCGACATCCGCCAAAGTCATTCCAACCCAACCCTTACGCGAAAGTAACGTCAGGGCGGCAGCCAGAAGCCGCCCCTCCGCCTCCTCACGCCGCTCCTGCTGCGTGCGGCGCCGAGGAACCGCAGACTGCTCAACCCCGACCGCTGGACCCCCACTCTGCCGAGTCCTTCCCTCCAACACGGCCTTGTCATGACCGGCCGCACTGCGTGAAAGCCACCCGGCAGCTTCCTGCGCGTCCCGCGTACTACCCATGCTCTACTCCTTGAAAAACAAGCTAGCGCAAAACCTACTGGCCAACACTCAGAAACTCGTAATTGGATTCTCAATCAAAGATTGAATCTAGCAGGTTGATGAAGGCGATGCGGGCCTGCAAATCGGGCTAGAGAGTCAGCATCGGCAGCCTGAAACAGCCGGATCGGGCACTCTACAGAAGAGCATCAAGGGCTAACAGCCAACCTGATCAGTTGGTGGGCGTAACCGCATCAAGAAGGCGGCTGCTTCCGGGTCCAGCGTTCATGATGATGGGTTCCGGCCAAATTTGAGGCTCGCAACTCGGGACACTCTTCATCAGAGTCTGTACAACCCTCTTTTCGTCGAGCTACGCTTCTTGACTGTCTGAGTAGTTCCCGACGCCTCGCGTTCCAACGCTCTTCGGCTTTTCCATCCTTTTCCTCAAGGAAACAAGCAGGAAGACCCTCAACGGCTCGTTGCCCAACGTGGAAACCAAGGAAGAGGCTCAGTACCTCGTTGATACCCAGGCCTCCAACAGCCTCCTCGATTCCCCCACACAGGATTAGGACCGGCGCAACACAAGTGTTGGGGGCAACCCACCGAGCCGCGGTCGTGACCGGCACCGGTCATCCGCGCGACGCAGCGGCTACTTTGCATCGACCATTCATGTGCCAGACGGAGCCTGCCTTTCGGCGTCAGCCTGGGACATTGAAGACCTCCGAGTGAAGCGGAGCCTGGACAGGCCCCGCTTCACTCGGAGGTCTTCTTTTTTGGCACCCAACCACGCCGCAGATTTAGCATGCGAGGACAATGCAACGAGCCCCATAACTGTCGGAACTCCCAGTCCGCGACCCCAACTCCGGACTTGTTGTACGGCCTGTGCGGGCGACCAAGGCTGGCTACGGCCCCTCTCCTGATGGTCGTGCCCGCCACCCCGAGGGAGAACACCGGCGCTCATCCCTACGGGAACGTCGAACTATACAATCACGGACAGCTGGGCGGTTACTCACGAGATCACGGCGACAATTCGTCGTTCATGCTTGGCTTTCGATCGTGTGTCCCCCGACTCTGGCTCCGTTGTGATGAGGGCTCGGCTCGAGCGGCTCGTCGAATGAACCGACGAGCTCAAGTGCGCGTACTCGATCGCCTGTTTCGATTGCAACCGCCAGATCTCTGATTAGCCCGTAAAGCACGCCGGACTGGCCACGGGAGACCAGTGCACTGCACTTTCTCGCTCGCGCCTCTTGGACGAAAGCTAACATGGCTGCCGGGGTCATGGCCGCCGCGGTTCGGGGCGCCAGCTCGAGAACAGCAGCCCTTAGCGCGGTGACGCCGTCGACGTCGGCGACTCCCGCCAGGCCCCGAGAAAGCGGAAGCGCCAACGCCCGGGACTGAGGAACAGGTTGGGCGAACACCTCAGTCACAGCTTGATGTTCAAGTGTTCGGAGCACCTCGTCAGCCAGCTTGCTGCGGTCACCGGTCGCATCCGCAGCAAGCCGTGTCATGGCCCGACGGGTAGATCGGCGATCGCGTTGCAACTCAGCATCGGCACTCAACGACGCCGAAATGAGTCGACGCGTGTACGGCTGAGAAGGTTCGTCCGTGACTCCCGCAGCGTCGCCCTGCTCGATGAGTTTGCCATGTTCGAGTACAGCAATGCGCGTGCTCATGTGTCGTACGACAGAAAGGTCGTGGGTGATGAACAGGTAGGCCACGCCACGCTCGCGTTGTAGTTCCAGGAGCAGGTTGAGGATCTGAGCTTGCACCGACAGGTCGAGTGCGGAGACCGACTCGTCACAAACGACGAGCCTCGGCTCGGGGAGGAGCGCTCGCGCGATCGAAATGCGCTGTCGCTGTCCGCCAGAGAATTGAGCGGGGAACTTCGACAGCGCCGTGCTATCCAGGCCGACACGTTCCAGCATGGAGAGGACCCGCGCCCGAGTCTCCCTCCGCGACATCGGCGGCGAATTCGCCAGCGTCTCGCCCATGCTCTGTTCGATCGTTCGATGCGGGTTGAACGAGGTGTACGGATCCTGGAAGACGGCCTGGATCTGGGTGCTCAGCTTGCGACGCGCTGTGCCGGTGAGACCAGCGATGTCGTTACCGTCGAAGGAAATTCTCCCTCGCTCGGGCTTGACGAGCCCGAGCACCGTGTTTCCCAGAGTCGACTTGCCCGAACCGGATTCCCCGACCAGTCCGAGGGTCTCTCCCTCGTTAAGGCTGACACTGACTCCCTCGAGAGCCACCTTGTCTTTCCGGCGACCTCGTCCGCGGTACATCACCGTCAGGTCTTGGACTTCTAGCAACGAGCTCATGTTCTCACCAATTCGTCCACGTCGGTACGGATACATCGTGCAGCGGAGCCTTCGTCGAGGGGCACCATCGGAATAGGCCCTGTGCGACAGGCGTCCTCCGCCAGCTCACACCGGCTGGCGAACCGGCACCCGTGCGGCCAGAACCCCGGCGGGGGCACGCTGCCAGAGATGACCGGCAGGAGTTGACGTGGAGCAATACCGACTGACGATGACTGCAGCAGTGCCCGAGTGTAAGGGTGCGCAGGATGGGCGATGATCGACCGCACATCCGCGCCCTCGACGACCTGCCCGGCATACATTACGAGCGCGCGATCACAGGCCTCTGCGACGACTCCCCAGTCGTGGGTAACCAGGATGAGCGCCATCCCTGTCTGCTCGCGCAAGTCTCTGAGCAGATCGAGAATCTCACACTGCACTGAGACATCGAGAGCAGTTGTGGGCTCATCAGCGATCAGGAGTTCTGGTTCGCCGGCTAGTGCCCGAGCGATGGCGATGCGTTGTGCCATACCGCCCGAGAGTTCATGCGGATATTTCTTGGCGACCGCATCGGGCTCAGGCAGACGCACACGGGCCATGAGTTCCCTGGCTATCTGGCGTGCCTTGCCCTTGCCGACACCCCGGTGCAACCTGACCGCCTCTTCCAGCTGATGGCCGACAGTGAATGCCGGGTTCAAGCTGGAGATAGGCTCCTGCGAGATGAACCCGATTCCTCTGCCCCGGTAAGCGTTCATCTCGCGCTCACTTAGCGAGGTCAATTCCGCGCCTTTGAACGAGATCGAGGCGGCTGCCATGCGAGCGCCCATAGGAAGCACACGAAGCACTCCCGAGATGGTCACCGACTTTCCACAACCGGACTCGCCTACGATCGCGACTGCCTCTCCCGGCGCCACCTCGAAGTTGACGTCTTCGACGATCGTGACTTCGCTCGAGCCCCGCGGCAATTTGACCGTCAGGCCCTTCACGCTCAAGATCGACTCCTGCCCCAGGGATGCTGCTCCTCCGCCTGCCGGAGTCGCGGTTTGAGAGACCTTCACAGCGAGCGCGCGCCAGCTGAAAGCTTTCGAGGAACCGCTCGACCGGCCCATGTAGGCATCGCGGATCCCGTTTCCTAGAAGGGTGAGGCTCAGAGTGACGACGGCGATGATGCCACCGGTCGGTACGAGCATCCATGCACTTATAGGCATCATGTTCTGGGCGTCTGTCACCATGTTTCCCCAGCTTGGGGCGGGAGGCGCAACGCCGAGTCCGAGGAAGCCGATGCCTGCTTCGGCGATGCACGCCACAGCGGCCACAATACTGATCTGCGTCAGCGCCGGCCCTGTCACGCCCGAGAGGATGTGTCGGCGCATGATCTGGAGACTCGTCAGCCCGGCCACCCGCGCGCTGGCGACGTAGAGCTCCTCACGAACGGCTATCGTCGCGGAATACACCACTCGGGCCAGTGTCGGAGCCATGATCACGCCCAACGTGATCATGGCCGCGGCTTCGTTGTTTCCGTAGATGCCGAGAATGACCAGCAGCATCACCAATCCAGGTACAGCGAGCATCAGGTCGCACAGTCGCATGGCGACAGTTTCGACCCACCCCCCGAGTGTGCCTGCCGTAAGACCGAGGAACAGTCCGATAACGGCGCACACCACCACTGCCTGAACGATTCCCAGCAGGGTGACTTGGCCACCGTGGAGCATCCTTGACAGGATGTCACGGCCGAGCTGGTCAGTTCCGAGGAGGTGGCTCGCGCTTGGCCCTGCGGCCGTGTTCTGCAAATCCTGGTCGAGAGGTTCGTAAGGCGAGACCCACTGGGCGAATACGCAGGCCAAGACGATCACGATCAGAACGAGGCTGCATGTGACGACTATCGGTTGTCTGACGAGACGCCCGAGGAAACCGGCCCCGCGTTCGGCCGCCCTACGAGACTGTTCTTGTATTGCTGCACCTTCAATGACTGCGCTCATCGCGCCCTCGCCTTCGCGTTTAGATATCCTGAAGCGATGTCGGTCAAGAGGAATACGACTACGACCATAGCCGTGTAGAAGACCGCCAGACCTTGGATGACTTGCAGGTCGTGCTTGGTGGTGGCGCTCACCATCAGCGTGCCGAGACCGGGCATGCCGAAGATCTGCTCCATGAGGATGGTGCCGCCGATCAGGCTGACGAACACCAGGCTGACCATGGTCAGCACAGGTGCAGCGGCATTCTTGGCTACGTGCTTGAACACGATCCGCTTCCACGGGTAGCCGTTCGCCCGGAGGCTACGAACGTAGTCACTTCGCATTGCGCTCAACATCTCGGCCCGCGTCACGACCGCGACCAACGCGATTTCCGACACGCCGAGGACGAGCACTGGGAGAATCAGCGATTGGATCCATCCCGATGGGGAGTCGGCAAAGGGCACGTATCCGGAGACGGGTAACCAGGCGAGATTCACGCCGAATACGAGAACGGCGATCAGGGCGAGCCAGAAGCTGGGGAGGCCTCGACCGAGGACGGCGAGCACTTCCGCCAACCGTCCGGTGATGCCGCCGCGAATGGCAGCGATCGCGCCAGACGTCACACCTAGAATGATGACGAGGAGCAAGGCCCCCACGGCCAGCGACATCGTCACCGGGATGCGAGATGCGATGGTATCGGCCACTGGCACACCAGAGACGACTGACGAACCCAAGTCGCCGGTGATCGCGTGGCCTAGCCAATCAACGTACTGCACAAGTACTGGCCTGTCGGCGCCGAGCTTCGCGTTGAGCGCAGCCACAGACTCCGCGGAAGCGGTAGGGCCGAGGATGGCCTGCCCGACGCTCCCCCCCGCAAGCGAACTCAGCACGAAGACGATGAGTGAGATCACTCCCATCAGCGGAACCGCCACGATCAATCGTCGTATGACGACACTTAGCATAATCTCTCCTTGATTATCACATCAGGCGCGAGCTCTTCGACGCGAGTCGAGGTGCTCCCGGCTGAAGTGACGCTGCGGCCCCCGGTGGTAGGAGCCGCAGCGACAGACAAACTACTTCTTCGCAGCCCAGGCCGAGATGGCGAATTGACCCATGGGATCACGCTTTCCAACGTCGATGCCCTTGGAGTAAATGAATTGGGGAACCGCCACAATCGGGACATACCAGACCTTAGCCGTCATCGTGTCGTTGAACTGCTTCGCGTTCGCCTCGAAGGTATCTTTCGTGGAGGCGTTCAGCGCATCGTACGCCTTGTCAATATCCGGATCGGTCGAAGCGAACGGATTCCATACGGCAGAGTAAGGCAGCTTGTACAGCCGGTACGCTTCGTTGGGAAGTGTGCCGTACAGCCCGTACGAAACAGCGCCGGCGGAGTATTTCTTGGCCGCGAAGTCCGTGAAGAAGGACGAGTTCGGGAGCGACTTCAGGTCGAGTTTGATGCCGATCTTGGCGAGTTGCGCCACTGCGGCGTTCACTGCGATAGTCGCGTCAGGGTCGTCGCTGTTCACTTCGAGAGTCATCGAGAAACCGTCGGGGTAGCCGGCGTCGGCCAACAGCTTCTTAGCCTGGTCGACGTCGTACGTGTACTTCGAGGGCAGGTTGTCGTCGTGGCCAGGGAAACCGGCGCCGATGAACTGGTCCTGGGTAGTGATCGCGGTTCCGACTGCCTTGGCGATCGAGTCGCGATCCAAGGCCAGTGCCATCGCTCGCCGCACCCGGACATCGCCGAGTTCGGGGGTGAGCTCGCCTGCCCTGTCCCAGAGCATGATGGCGGTTGCTTGCACTCGTCCTACGGTGCTATCGAAACCCTTCGACTTGGCCTGATCGGCCAGTTGGGCACCACCGGTCATGTTCACTTGGATCTGGCCGGAGGCCAGCGCGTTCATCGCCGTGTTCTGGTCTGTCATCACACGCAGAATGATTTTTTTGTAGTTCTGGCGCGATTTGTCATAGTACAGCGGGTTCGGCGTGTACGTGTAGTGGTCGCCGTTCTGGCTTTGCGCTGCGTCGTAGACGTAGGGACCCGCGCCGAACGTCGCGGTCTTCAGTTTGTCGGGGTTGGCGAGCCCAGCTGCGCTGATGATCATGCCGTTGTTGCAGTTGCCGCTGTCCGACAGGATCGACTCCATACCGGTGAACGGCGCAGGCGACGTGATCGCGACGGAGTCCGTATCGACCGCTGCGATTTTCCACGGCTTAATGAAGCCGTCATTGAGCCCGGGCACCGACTTGTAGTAGTTCAGCGTGTTCAGCACCGAATCACGCGTGACGTCTGTTCCGTCGGCAAACTTGACCCCGCTGCGGATCTTCATCGTGAAGACCGTGTTGTCGCTAGAGTACTCCCAGGACGCAGCAATGCCGGGCTCGTAACCGCCGTCCTTGGTGATTCGAATTAGCGGTTCGTAGGCCAGCTGGAACATCGGGCTCGAACATTGCTGCGTGAGCTCAAAGCTCGTGGGCGAATCGATAGGAAGTGCGACAGTGAGTGTGTCGGACGCCGACCCTGACGAGGAGCTGCCGCTGCTGCTGCACGCGGTGAGGGCCGCCACTCCAAGCGCCACGGCGATCAAGCCCGCTGCGAGCCGTCTACCGCGGCGCACCTTTCCTATCTTCCGATCTTGCTTCAGGTCTTGCATGCTACCTTCTCCTACTGTCATCCGTGGTCGCGCGCATTCACACTCAACCATTCGGTCCAACCATCTCGTGACGGTCATCTTTTAGTTCAGGGCCAGTGCTGTGTACCCTTCAAAGCTCTTGGCACTTCGGTGTGTAATGCGGATCTTTCCGACGTCCACTACCGCCGGGATTTGGCAAACTTCGCGAAAACATAGAATTCAGCTGACCTTCGTCGTAAAGGTGGCGCTATCCCTGACAGTGTGAGTCATGTCTCATGATCATCCTGGGCGGCCCTCGCTGAACATTGGAAAGTTTCCGAACAATGCGTCGAGCAATAAGTGTCACCACGATGCTTAGTCGCACCTACGACCCGGCTTCAGGTACCGGTTTATCGCCGACGAACTCGTTCATAAGGGCATCGCAGCAGGCAGAACACGATCCAACGCATACGCCGGGACCACGGCATCCGGTCAGCGCTCTCGAAGAATCGCGACCTGAACCGCAGACCCGGGCCGCCGTGAGGCGCCGCATGATCATCCGGATCATCACCTATTCGCAACGGCTCTCGGCGCCTCACGGCTTGCTACCACCCGACGGATCCACTGATCCTCAAATAACGTAGGCTCAGCAAAAGGAGTACGACCCGCAACCTGTAAACTCCACGTGGGCGCACTCCCGAGACACCAGCTAGATTGGGAGAAGGGGTCGGTCGGCCCCAAGGGGATCACGTATCTTGCAGTTGACAACAGTAAAGTAGTCCGAGGGCACATCGCTCTTCGTGGCGGCGAAGGGGAATCGGAATGGACGGCGCAGGTGTGAGAAGCGTGCTGACGGCGCTTCGGGTCTTGGAGCGACTCGCTGAGCCCGGGGTGGCGGCGGGCGTCTCAGAAATGGCCAGAGATCTAGATCTCCCTAAGTCGTCTGTGCAACGAATGCTCCGCACTCTGCAGGAGGCTGGCTGGGCCTTCGAAGTCCGAGATCTAGGTGTTCGTTGGACCTTGACTCCCAAGATGTTCCAGCTGGGCCAACGCCATCACGCGGGCAACGATCTTCGCGCGATCGCACTTCCAGTCATGCAGCAGCTCTGGGAGGAGACTCGAGAGACCGTCCACCTTGCCACCGTGAAAGGAGATTCGGTTTTCGTCCTGGAGTCCCTCGAGAGTCCTCAAGGGGTGCGAGCCCACATCGGCCTCGGCATGTTGCTACCAATTGCGGTCTCTGCTAATGGCCGTGCTCTGATGTCAACCTGGTCAGATGACCAGATCCATGAACTCCTCGCTCGTGGATTGACTGCCTATAATGCGCACACGATCACTGACGCAAACGCACTTCTGGCCGTCATCGATCAAGCTCGCAAGACGGGTTACGCAGTGAATGAACAGCAGTGGCGAGAAGGCGTTCACGCCGTTGCAGCGCCTATCGTGGTCGCCGGGGTGGGTGTAGCAGGAATCGGCATTTCTACGCCGGTTCATCGCATTTCGGCCGAACTAGAAGAGAAATACGGGGCACTGGTGGTGGGGGCCGCACGCTCCATCGCCCATGGCCTGGGAGAAGGCTGATAAGCCTTGACTCCTGCCTAGTGAGACGTAGTAAAGCTGCGCGTGCGTGGACGCCTCACGGGCAAACCGGAGCGCAGGTGCGACATCGGGCCGGACGCGATCGGTGACCCCTAATGGGTGTCAGGAGCCATGGGTACCGGAAGGTTCAGCCGGCGCAGTGCCGCTCGATCTTGATCAAACCCACACGGGTGCCCGAGATACCGCAGAATCAGTGACATCAATACTCGACAACGACATGAGCTGCGGCATGGCGATGAACTTGGCGATCATCCATGGCAGAACGCCCGCTGTGCCGTCGGTCGATAAATTAGCGGCGATAACCAGGTGAAACCCACGTGTTTGATTGCCATCACAGCGCCTCGGCATTCACACCCAAGTCCGCCACGCCTATGAGCGCCTCGTTGGTGATGTGCACAGCCGAGAGCCTGTGGTGTGGCGTAATCGTCGCGGTGGTGTGGCGGAGGTGCGGCCCTCGCTTGCCCGCGGTGTTCCACTGGGTATGCTGCTCGGCGCTTAATCGGAGCAGCCATGTCAGGTCGGCAGGGACACTGTCTCGGAGAGCAGCGCGCCGGCACGGCACAACCAGCGCGCGGATTCGGCCATCGACCGCTCCGGACCGCCGGCTAGATCGGTCATCGAGAGCGCGTGTGAGAAGTCCGAGGAGTCGGCACCCGGTGCGATTTGTCCCGCTACGATGGCCACCGCCACCCCCGCCGAACGAGCAATCGCGGCGACCGCACTGGTACCTTCCCCGACAGGGACTGCGAGTCGAACTGCCCTTCTCCCGTTACCACCAGGTCGGCGTCGGCGACCGCCTCTCGCAGCCGGACGAGCCCAGCGATCGCCTCGGCACCGGGTGCGAGCCGCGCACCCCACAGGCGCAACGCATAACCGGTGCCGCCGGCGGCACCGGAACCGGGTTCGCCGCCGAGCAGGTCGACGAGACGCCGCAGTCCCTCGTCGGCACACTGTACGCCAGCGGCATCCATCCCCTTTTGAGGTCCGAAGACTGCGGCAGCACCTAACGAACCGAGCAGTGGATTGGTCACGTCCGTGATCACCGAAGCTCCGCCGTCGGGCAACGGTCGCAATACCGTGAGGTCGGCCGAGGCGATGGCTGCAAGCCCCCGCACGCCCGAAACCACCGGCAGGCCGGCGGCATCTGTGAACGTCCCGCCCAACCCCCGCAGCATCCAAAGTCCCCCGTCGGTCGAGGCACTCGACCCGATGCCGAGCACCAGCCGGGAGACCCCGTGGTCGAGAGCCGCGGCGATGGCCTGGCCGAATCCGGTGGTGTCGGCATCTTCGGGAAACCGCCGTTCACCTAACAGTTCGATCCCAGCGGTATTCGCGAGCTCGACCGTGCCCCCCCTCCGGGATCGCGGTCGGTCGCGGGCAGCAGCAACCACTCCGCCGTTCACGGTAGGCCGTCCGGCCCACGCACCCCGACGGGCATCCGCCGGGCGGCTGGCTCCGTTAGCGCGAAGCAGGCGACCGTGTCTTCTCCGCCGTCGGCATTCGGGACTCAGCGCGATCTCGGCGTACGGATCGTGCTGCCTCCAGCCCTCTGCGAGCGTCTGCGCGACCGCGGACGCATCCAGCGAGCCCTTGAAGCTGTCCTAAGCCAAGACGATGCGGCTCATCGGAGAGGTGAGGTGGTCACACCGTCGTAAACGGTCACGACGTCGATTCTGTTCACGACGGTCATCCGCGTTCGCAACGCCTGCCGACCGGTTGCCCGCCTGGTCATCGGCATTCTCGCGCGAATTGCCCCATTCGTCACCGTGCTCACCGCAGTCCCAGACCTCGCGCGACAATGCTTCGGAGCACTTCTTTCGTACCGCCGCGGATCGTGCTGGAAGGCGAGTTGAGTATCACATGTGCCAACACTGCCTGGTAAGCGTTCGAGGCGTCCGAGTCAGGCTCCGTCTGCAAGGCCAACCGAAGGACTTCGGGAATCTCTTGTTCGAAGCAGGTGCCCAGGTCTTTCACCAGCGCCGCATGGAGCGCAGGATCTTTGCCATCGGCGATCATCGACGCCACCGACCTCGACATCCGACGCAGCGTCCCAAGATGGGACACAATCCGCCCGACTACCCTCGTACCTTCTGCAGAAGGATACTGCTTTAAGACCCTAACGAACTCCTCCAGCGCGCGGAGATGCGAAAGGAATCGCTCCGGACCGCTTCGTTCGAAAGCCAACTCACTGGTGACCTGATTCCAGCCATCGCCCTCGGTCCCAATGATCGCGTCGTCGGGAAGGAAAACATCCTGAAAGTGCACCTCGTTGAAGTGTTTACCCCCGGCGATGTCGGTGATTGGCCGACACACGATACCGGGTGTCTTCATATCGACCAAGAACTGGCTCAAGCCCTCGTGCCGCTTCTCGCCCGCCGGCGCGGTGCGGCAGAACAGGATCATGTAGTGGCTGCGGTGTGCATTCGTCGTCCAGATCTTCGTTCCATTCACAAGCCAACCGCCGTCGACTCGGTTGGCGCGGGTTCGAACCGAAGCAAGGTCCGACCCGGAATCGGGCTCACTCATCCCGATGCAGAAGTACGCCTTGCCTGCGGCTATGCGGGGAAGGATTTCCCGGCGCTGTTGTTCGCTGCCATACCGCAATAGCAGAAAGCCGCTTTGCCTGTCTGCTACTGAGTGCGCGGTGATCGGAGCGCGTGCCGCGAGCAATTCCTCGAGTACGACGTAGCGTTCAACGAGGCCGTATCCACCCCCGCCATACTCCACGGGAAAGCCCATGCCGATCCACCCACGCGCGCCGAGCGCCTCGCTGAATTGAGGGTCGTAGCCTCCGAAGGCAGTGGCCGCGTCACGGTCGACGGGCCACTCGAAACCGTCAAGAAATTCTCGCACCTCCGCTCGTAGCCGTTCGCCCGTCTCAGAGAGTTGAGGGGATGGGAAGGTCAGAGCGTTCATTTCGACTCTCCTACTGTGATGCCGGCACCCATGGGCGCCAGTGTGCGCCAGAGGGTGGTCTCGAGTTCTTCGCCGAGGATCTGTCGTCCTAGTTCGTCAGCCCAGTAGGCTTCATTGCCGAACTCGTCGCGCCAGGACCAGAGTTGTTTGGTGAACAGTTGCAAATTGAGTTCTTCGGTGAATCCGATTGCCCCGAACACCTGGTGTGCGATTGCGGCGCCCGCTCCGGCAGCTTCCCCGGCACGGATCTTCGCGCTCAGCGCAGCAACGCTGTGAAAGAGCGACTCGTCTTCACTCGCAAGCCATTCGTCGATCGCCTCACTACCACCTTCCGTGGCTGCCCGCGCGGCTGCGGCCTGCGTCGCGAGAACAGAAACGTTCTGCTGAATGGCTTGGAACTTGCCGATCGGCCGTCCAAACTGCACTCGCATGTTTGCGTATTCCACGGACAAAGACAAGGTACGTTCCAGAGCGCCCGCCATCAATGCACTGCGGGCGATAGCAGCAATTACCAGCAGCGATCTGGGCTCGAACGGCGCAGGCACTACCTCGGCAGGTATGACGCCTTCGAGTCGGATATCATCGCGCGGATCCCCCGCTAGATTCCGACCAGATGTGACAGAGACACCCGACGCCTGGCGGTCTACCACGACGAGCTGAGGCGAAGGGCCGTCGCTCATAAACACTACATGCGTAGACGTGCTACCCCACGGGACTCGTCTGAGAGTGCCCTCTACCCGCCACACATCCCCTGAGCGACTCAGCTGGACCGGTGCATCCGTAGAAGCAAATGCGATCGTAGGCTGATCCGTCTCCTGGGCACCAGCCAGGTCAATCAGCCAGTGGCCGATCATTGTCTCGGCAAGCGGCACAGCAGCTGCGTTATTGCCTGCGATCTCCAAGAGTTCGCAAGCAATCGCCCAGTTCACACCGATGCCTCCCTTACTCTCGGGCACCAGAGCCTTATCCACACCGGTAGCTTGGAGAGAGCCCCATAAATCAGACGGTTCATCAGCGAAGATCTCCGCCAGAGCTTGATGAAGCATCTCGCGCGTTTCATCGTCCATCGTTCATTCCTTCTTTCTGGTCGCTGTGGGAAGTACCGGGCAGGTGTACCCCACTCGTTGCAATACCGGCTCCTGATCTGAGCTCACGTGGTTGGCGACCTATTTTTCGCGCCCGAGGGTAGGTCACGGTCTCTCGCCGAACTGATGACCAGTGACGATCCGCTCCCCCGATGACTCAACCCACCTGGTAAAGACCTCCAAGGGCTCTCTCGGAGTCTGGAGAGTGTTAACAATCATTTCCTGGTCCGCGTAACCAAGTGCCATGCCGCAGACCAGGGTTTCGTCCGGTCCTGCGTCCAAGAAGGGAAGGACGACCTTGCCATAGTAATTCCATGCAGCCTGCGGGCATGTGTGCAATCCGTGTGCTCTCGCCAAAAGCATGATGTTCTGCATGAACATGCCATAGTCAAGGAATGAGCCGCGCCCCATAACTCGGTCCATTGTGAAGATCAGTCCTACTGGCGCGTCGAAAAAGTGATAGTTGCGCTGTCGCTGCGCGCGCATTTTGTCCTTTTCCCCCCGCGAAATCCCAAGCAAGCCGTATAGGCTCCATCCGTTCTGCCGCTTGCGGTCGATATAGGGCGACACCCACTCGCTGGGGTAGAAATCGGGGTCATCACGGTAGGCAGCTACGAGATTAGGATCGTCACTAACAGCATTATCCGCTGCCAATACCTCGGCCACCAGGTCATCGCGGGGCTGCCCCTGCAATACGTAAACCTTCCATGGCTGTGTGTTCGTCCCGGATGCAGACCTACTGGCGACGCGCAGAATTTCCTCAATGACCTCGCGATCAATCGGACGGTTGGGGTCGAACGCCCGACATGCGAATCGCGTCTCGATAGCGGCCAGGACACTGCCAGGGTCGTCGATCTGCGCTGCAACTCTGGAGGCGGACAACGGCACCTCCTCGGATTGAATGGGCTGATGTGGGGCATGTGTCTCGTCCGGTCGGGAGGTAAATCGGTGCCCGGCTTGAGATTTCGGCGGCATGGACACCGTCCTTACCTGCCCTCAAACTGGGGAACGCGCTTCTCCCGGAAGGCGGACAGTCCCTCTACGCGGTCGAAGGAATAGCTGTGCGCGGCAGACAGCGCACGCTCGTAGCGCAGACCAGTCGACACAGGGTGGTCGAGTGAGTCGTTCAGCGCCTGCTTCATGCGCGCGAGCACCAGCGGACTCTTCGCAGAAATCGTCTCGGCGAGGCGCTCAACCGAGCCCACGAGTTCGTCATCTGCGACGACCTGGTTCACCAGACCGTACTCCATCCACTCACGCGCCGTCTGCGTCTGCCCGGTGAACATCAAGTACTTGGAATTGTTAAGTCCGATTTTCCGGGGAAGCCGAACGGTGACTCCGGCACCTGGGAACATCGCGAAGTTCGAGTGGGAATCACCGATAACCGCCGACTCCGCTGCCACCACAATGTCGCAGGAGAGAACGAGTTCCAGACCACCGGCTACGGCGATGCCGTTGATTGCAGCGATTACCGGGGTGCCGGTCGCCTCGATGAAGCTGGTGAGCTCGCCGATCTTTTTGACGAACCTCGCGCCCTCTTCGGGAGTCCGCTTGGCGCTGTCCTTCAGGTCCGCGCCCGCGCAAAAACCTCGGCCGCTGCCGGTAAGCACCATCGCGCGTACCCCTGGATCGCGATCGCCCTCTTCAATAGCAGCGACGAGAGCATCCAGCATGGTTGCCGTTACGGCATTCAGTGCCTTCGGCCGGTTGAGGGTCAGCCACAACACCGACCCTCGTCGCTCTGTTAGGAGCTCATCCGATACGTCATTCGTTTCCGTGGTCATCGACATTCCTTCCTCGGTCACCGAACGAGTACTTGCTCGGTGATTATGTTGCAAAAGCAACCGCTTTTCTTTACAAGTGCTTGTTGGCGCAGCTCATCGCTGCAGGATGTGCACGACGCACACGGGGCCGATCCCGACCATGTGCGCCAGCCCGACCCTTGCATCCGGCTGTTGCCTGTCTCCTGCTTCTCCGCGCAGTTGCCTCGTGATCTCGGCTATCTGCCCCAGGCCCGTCGGGCCGAGGGGATGGCCCATCGCGAGCAGGCCGCCAGAGGGGCTGACAGCGTGTCGGCCGCCGATGTCGAACGATCCTTTGGCGAGTTCGGCAGCACCCTGCCCTGGCGGGCACAGTCCCATCGCCTCGACGAACAACAACTCTTCGATCGCGAACGCATCGTGCACCTCGACGACATCCAGATCCGTAGGATCCCCGCCCCATTCCTCGTAAGCCGCCTGGGTCGCGGCTTGGGTCAACGCAACGTCGGCATTTGCGCCGTCGAACGCCTGATCGCTCACTGTCGAAGATGCTGCAACGCGGACCGAACGGTGCTGATCGACTTTGTAGCGCCTCATCGCCTCATCGGACATGACGATCACGGCCGCCGCCCCCTCACCGATGGGGGTGATCTGCAAACTGTTGAGCGATCCTGCGACATAGGGAGGACGGACCACCTCCTCGAGTGTCCGCCTCTTTCTACGCTGTGCATATGGGTTGAGAGCGCCATTGTTATGGTTCTTGACGGCAACAAGACCGATCTGCTCCTTGGTGTACCCCGCCTCTGCCAGATAACGTTCAGTCAACAGCGCGTAGCGTGCAAACGGGACATCCTGGACCGGCGAGATCGGTGTGATCCCGGTATCCGGAGCAGCAATCCTTCCGATCGGCTTGTCGACTCCGATGGCGATAGCCACATCGGCCAAACCGCTTGCCACTTCTGCGACGGCTTGCCGGAATGCCGTAGAGCCTGTAGCCGAGGCGTTCTCGACCTGGGAAACTCGAAGGCCCGTCATCCCGAGGTACCGCAGCATGGGAACCCCCGCCGCCATGCCTAGTCTGGCGGTCCCGACGAACGCGGCTTCGACGGCCGGCCACGTAATCCCCGCGTCGACGAGAGCTTCCCTGACGGCCTGCAGGCCCAGCTCGATGTACGACGTTTCGGTCGGGTATTGGTAGGGGTGCAGACCGATGCCGACAACATGTACTGGACGGAGATCAGTAATCAGAACCATCAGCGTTCTCCTAGCGTGAAGACGACATAGGAATCACGCAGACGGTCGCCGCCTTGGCCGACGACCGTCGCGCCGGGATGCCATTCAACCTCGTCGTCCAGGAACGCATGGATCGTCGGCCCTTCGGCTAGGCTGATCTCTCCCATAACGAATGGAACCGGCCACTTGGCGTGCCGGTGAACCTCGGCAAAGCTCCGCAAGACCCCGCGTGCCTCGAACCTCGTCTCACGGATCTCATCGCCAGAAGCTCCGCATCGCTCGCACCCGAAGCGCTGGCGGGGAACGCCCCCCTGGCCGCACTTGTGGCAAGTCCACCCAATAAGCTGGGTCCCTCGCTCAGAGTCCACCCACAGAGGCGCTGCCTCCTCACTCGGGATATCCTTCGAAACCATTTTGTGCCTCGTTCCAAATGTCTGCTGTGTCGCCCTGTATGTCCAGCCCGACCTCTGTGTCGACTGACCTGTGCCTTCACGCTCGGCCAGCACCCGACTCGCCCAATGACGCTTTCCCGCTGCAACCTTTCCCCTAAGCGCTCGCGCTTGTGGCTGTTGGGCGCTCTCGAACAAATGCGCTCGAAATTCTTTGCTACACCTGGGGTTGAGCCGGAAGTCGTGCCATCAGGCGAAACGCAATGCCGCCTGTCGGTACGTCCATCATCCATGGCAGTTTGTCGCCTTGTCAACAGAAGCGCGAGCCTTGCGGGACCCGGCGTCGCACCCGGTCCTCACCAGCGGAAACATGAACGGCACCGCCATGTATAGCGGCCTCCCAATGGGAGCCGGCAAGAAACCTTCATGAGGCCCGACATAGGAATTCCTTGGCTGCTGGCTCGCATCGGGATTTTATGGGATCCCTGAACCGAGCCTGTCAGCGATGACTCTCAGAAGTCCTTGACACGGACTCATTGTGATGATCATCATGAACCCTACTCCATTTTGGCCCACTGTGCCATCAGGCGGAACGCGTTTACGCGATGACCCTTCCAACGACGGAAGGGCCACCGACCTTACCAACGACGGAAGGCAAATTTATGGACGTTACTGCTAATCAACCTGCGCGGCCGGTATCCCAGAAGCGCGTCGGCGCGGCCATTGTCATGGGCACCGCTCTCGAGTACTTCGACTTCTTTCTCTACTCAGCCATGGCCGCACTTGTCATTGGTCCAACATTTTTTCCTTCCACAGATTCCGTCGCCAGCACGATCGCGTCGCTGGCAACGTTCGGCGTCGGATATCTCGCACGACCTTTCGCGGGGTTGATATTCGGGATCATCGGAGACAAGTTCGGTAGGAAGACCGTGCTGTCCTGGAGCTTGATCCTGATGGGCGCCTCAACCGGGCTCATGGGTTTGATTCCCTCTTACGCAACGATCGGCATAGCGGCTCCGATCTTACTTGTCCTGCTTCGGATCGTGCAGGGAGTCGGCGCTGGCGCCGAGTTCAGTTCCGCTATCGCGGTGTCTTATGAGTTTGCGGCCCCTAACAAACGGGGCAGGCTAGGATCCCTACCGACGCTTGGCGTCAACCTGGGGGTCTTCGCTGCATCGTTGGTTGTCGCCGGACTGGCATTGATCGGCAATGACTTCTTCTACTCGTGGGGCTGGCGCATCCCGTTCGTTCTCAGTTTTGCATTGGCCGGCGTAGGTTACATCATTCGCCTCAAGCTTCCCGAGACCCCGGAGTTCTTGGACTTGCGTCCGGAGCAGACGCGGCGTGGGTGGTTCCGTGTGCTGGCTGATCTTTTCCGGTCGGACTGGAGGGGCGTGCTCATCGTGTTCATCGTCTACGGGGGGTACGCCCTTGTTGCTACGCTATGGAAGACCTTCGGGCTGTCCTACTTGACAGAGTTCCAGGGCATCGGAGCATCTGTAAGCACCTTCGGGGTCACCCTGGCAAGCCTCTTCGCCATCTTTTGGACACCCATATGTGGAAGACTGTGCGACGCAGTTCCCATCCGATGGGTTCTCGCCGTCGGCGGCCTCTTGGTGATTGCTTACTCCGTGCCGTTCTTCTGGCTGCTGGATACCAAGACACCAATTTGGATCTGGGTAGCGCTGATCCTGGGCACGGGCTTCCTAGCCCCTCTGCTGTCTGTCGCGACGAGTCCCTTTATGGCGCGCCAGTTCGCCACGAATACTCGCGTCACAGGTATAGGCGTCGGCAAGGAATCCAGCGGTGCCCTGGCTGCAGGCCTGGGACCGGTGATCGCGATCGCACTCGTCGGCTCATCGGCCGCGTCAAGCACAATAGGGGTATCGATGATCTTCGCGTTAGGGGGCGCCCTATTCGTAATTGCAGCGTGGCTGGGAAGGTCGGTAGCCCCATCCATGAATCCGAGCGACAGTAACGCCCCTGCACGAACGAGCACTGGAATCTGATCCTCGTTCAGGTCGGAACGGTCGGGAGGGCGAGTATCCGCGGCGGTAACCGCTGCGAGTGCTCGAAGCCGACTGGCACGCCCGCTAAGGGCTGGGCATCGAACCAGTTCGGTTAAAGAACGGGCGAAGGGCTGCCTGCACGAAACGCTGGCCCTGCCCGAACGGCTGCGCATCGGTGGTACGGAAGAATCCGGGTGCCGCAGTGATAGTCTCCGACGGCGGCACCGGGCCGCCGCCCGCAGTCCGGGAGAAATGGCGTGACCATAACCCGAAGTTACGTCTTTCGTGACGCGTGAAATCCCCGCTTAGGCGGGGATTTCACTGGTTCCGATGGTTGTTTGTCGGGCCACTTGCCTCTGATGGTGGTCGGGATGGGCCGGCCTACGAGTTCGAAGGCCGGGCGCTGGATGGGTGTCGGGCTTGGTGAGAAGGTCGAAGCCGGCGTTCACCTTGCCTGCGTCCATCCGGGTTGTGTTGACGGTGGTCCGGATGATAGAGACCCCGCCCAGGGTCACTTCGGCGGCGATCCGTTCCACGTCGCAGGCGGAGGTGAAGGAAGTCTTCGGTGAAGGTGAGCAGTAGTGCTTTTCCATTTTGTTATTTGCCGATGACTTCGCCAGGACGGAGTCCGATCTTCCGGGCGTCCTGATGCGCCCGGCTTCGGCGGCGGCGGTGAATTTGCCAGTCTCCGTCGGTGGCGATGCGCACTTCGCCACGCTTGCGGGCCCGTTCTTGCGCCAGGGCGCGGTTGCGGCAGGCGATGAGGGCGTTTACCGAGACAGCCGGGATGGGAGATCTCTGCCATGTCCGTCTCGTCGAACAGAGACATCTGCAGCGGTCCGTCGACGGCGGCCAGTGCCGTGAGGGCGCAGCGCGGTCTCTCAGCCGATACCGCCGAGTTCTTTGAGCTGTTTTATCCTGGCGGTGGTGATCATGCCACGGTCCCCGCCCTGAACATCTCGCCGAGCCTGTATCGGTTCTTGAAGTCCGCGGCTAGGTCCTCGAAGGCTCTGCAGTCGCGGATGTTGCCGGGGACAACGCGGACGGAGTCCGGCCGGCCGTCGGTGAGTACTCCGTATTCGATCTGCTCGCCCCTCTTCCCGTCGCGAGAGGAGCGCAGGCCGGCAGGGGCACTTATACCCAGTCGCCCGGGCCTTGGACAGATCGAGCGACGCAGTGGTCCCCGGCCGGGGTGGGGTCGGCCCACCGGCGGGTGGTCGCCAGCTTCGAAACGGGATGGCAGATCGGGCGATCACCAGTGCGAACGAAATATCTCGCAACCTCCCTGCCCGCCCCAGCAGTGAGGGCATCACGAGCGCTGTGGCCTCGAAGTAAGGTGGCCATTGGCAGGGACCTCACGTGCCTCCAGGCCCCCGGCGGAGAATACAGCCTCGTTGTTGACGACCAGCGTGCCGGGGACCGCTCCGATCGCTGGTTCCGGCTGCGCCTAGAGGTCCGCCAGGGGTCCCATGCTTGGCTTTGCCATCGCGCCGCAAAGGATCGGCGAAAAACACCGATTCGTAGTCGACTGTTAACGGGCCTCGTTCACTCGACGGCTCGTAGTCATGGCGTGGTCATCGCCTGCGTTGTGCGTGCATGTCACGATCCCACAGCAGCCTCTGGCACCTATCAGGGCAGGACCCCCACACTTGATTCAGCGGGCTTCCAATGACGCGCAAAAATGGCCCCCCGGGCCGGGAGCGCAACGGAGCCCGGCCCGGGGGCCAACTAAACTTCGGACTGACAGGAACGCCGCGTGCTCCAACATCCACCGAACGTCATCGCCGCAATGATGGACGAGGGCAGGAGGATCATGACACGTAGCACGTTCTCGCTCTTACAAAGCAACCGCAGTCAGGGGTGCTCGTCCGAGAAGCACCTCAGCGACGTTTTTCACCGCCATGGTCCCCATGGCGTCGCGGGTCGCAGCGCCGGCGCTCCCGATATGCGGCAGAACCACAACCTGCTCCATCCGACGCAGTCGCTCATTGACCTGCGGCTCATACTCATGCACGTCGAGACCTGCCCCCGCCAGATGGCCGCTCTCAAGGGCATCGGCGAGCAACTCCTCATCGACAAGAGGACCGCGAGCGGTGTTGATGAGATAGCTTCCCTTCCTCATCGTGGCGAGCTCCTCGGCTCCTATGAGGTGCCGGGTCTCCCGAGTCAGGGGACAATGCAGGGAGACCACGTCGCTGCGTGCGAGGAGCTGTTCGAGATTTACCGCCTCAACCCCGAGCCTGACAGCTTCCTGCGAAGTGGCTCGGCTGCCGGTGGCGAGGATTTTCATGCCGAAAGCATGAGCGCGACGCGCTGTCGCCATCCCGATGCGGCCGAGGCCTACTATACCCAAGGTGGCGCCGCCGCTGAGGTCGAGACCCACAAAACTTTGCGGACCCCAGATCCACGGCCGTCCTGTGCGCACAAACCTGTCCGCCTCGACCACCCGTCTCGCGGTCGACAGGACCAGCGCGAGTGTGAGGTCAGCGGTGGCCTCGTCAAGCACCCCCGGTGTGTTGGTGACGATGACCCCTCTTCGAGCTGCAGCTTCCACATCAATGTTGTCGAAGCCGACGGCGACATTGGCGACGACCCGAAGCTGTGGCCCTGCTGCCTCCAGCACTTCCTCGTCGATTTTCTCGGTCAGCATTGTGATGATGCCTGAAGCGCCGCGGGAGCCCCCCAGGAGAGACTCCCGAGATGGGGGGCCGTCAATGTCGGCATGCACTCGGAGTTCGGCGGGTATTGACTCCCGGGCGCCCCGCATGACCCGTTCGGACAGCGGACGGGTAAGGAAGACGTGCGGCTCTGGCACTGCAATCACCTTTTGTCTGTCCTCTTTCGGGGAGTTCTCTCGACAGGAAACGCGCCACGGTTGGCGCCTCGCGATCTCATGCACCAACCTAGGAAGGCATCTTGGGTGCGTCTGTCACAGGTTCGGAGGGAACGCCGGCCAGCGCCTGTGCTACGCCAGTAACTTCCCATCGCGTCCCGTTCTCGAAGGAGTCGACGAGGTGCCACCCCTCATACACACCGATGAAGTCGCCAACGACGCGGAACATGTGGCCCGTCATGGGGCATTGGCTCGAAGCGAGATAGGTCACCAGGGGTGATACGTTCCCGGGATGATATGGATCGAAGCCGTTGCGCGACTCGGCTTCGGCGAGGCGTTCGACTAGCCCAGGCGTCGCCTGGGTGGTTTGAGTCCGCGCGAACGGCGCGATGCCGTTGACCCGCACACCGATCCGACCCAGTTCCTTCGACGCGACCTGCGTCATTGCTGCGATACCCGCCTTCGCGGCAGCGTAGTTCGTCTGCCCTATACCTGGTTGCATCCCTGCCCCCGACGAGGTGTTGATGATGGCTCGATCAGCGTCAAGCCCAAGTTTCGATTGCTCGCGCCAGTACTTCGCAGCGAAGTGACTCACCGCAAACGTCCCCTTGAGATTGACGTTGATTACCGAGTCGAACTCTTCCTCCGTCATGTTTACCAGCATCCGGTCGCGAAGGATCCCTGCGTTATTGACCACGACGTGCAGGTCACCGAAGTCGTTCACTGCAGTCTCGATCAAACGCTGCGCACCGGCCCAGTCGCTAACGCTGTCGGTGTTCGCGACCGCTTGCCCACCTGACGCCGTGATTTCGTCGACCACGCTGTGAGCCAGACTCGAGCCCGAATCGGAGGTTGATCTGCCGACGTCGTTCACTACGACCAGAGCCCCTTCTG
The DNA here is from genome assembly GCF_042788025.1 of Paenarthrobacter sp. YIM B13468. Lineage (NCBI taxonomy): Bacteria > Bacillati > Actinomycetota > Actinomycetes > Micrococcales > Micrococcaceae > Paenarthrobacter > Paenarthrobacter sp. YIM B13468. The sequence goes on from NZ_JBHZPI010000035.1 coordinate 22,948, forward strand.
CGGCAAACAGCAACGCGTGCTCGCGCCCGAGCCCCTGCCCGGCGCCGGTAACAATCGCAACCCGACCTTCTAGAACACCCATGTTCATCTACCTTCCTAGCATTACGCTGCACGATGCAGCACTGAATCTCATCGCGCGCGACTGCGGCGACGGCACGCTGATCACCCTCACCCCGAATATCCCAAGGCCTCTAATCGTCAGCCTCGTCGGGGTTCATCTCAACAACTCTTCTCTTGAATCCGCTTCAACGTCTATGTGGACGGGATTCCTACCGATGAGAATCGATGGTCAGCGAGCGGGAGTCGTTCCCGCCTCGCTGAGCGCCAGTATTTGCCCTTCGGTGTAACCGAGATCCGCGAGAATGGTGTCGGTGTCGGCTCCCAATCGAGGAGGTGAGACTGGGCACTGGTCGTATGGCGCGGACGTGATAGGGATGCGCACGCTCTTGTACGCCTGGCCATCGAACTCCCCATCGGCGAAGCAGTTCGTGCGGCTCGCCTCCTCACTACGCATGACCTCACCATGGCTCAGCACAGGGCCGGCCACGAGGCCACAGGCGCGGAACCGGGAGGTCCACGCATCCCTCGAACGAGTACTGAAAGCATCCTGCAACTCGGCCCTTAGTAGTGCCTGATTCTGCACCCTCGCGGACACGTCGGCGAAACGCGGGTCCTCCACAAGATCGGGCCTCTCGATGGTTGCGCACAGCAGCCGCCACTGCTCCGGCAGGTACGCGGCAATCTGGACATATCCCCCATCGGACGTCACGAATAGGTCAGTGGGATAGGCCAGCGTCCCGCCGGAGTTGCCTATTCTCGACACCTCGCAACCCGTAATGGAGGCTTCAACGAAATAGTGGCTTTGGAGAAAGGCGCTCACTTGGTAAAGCGACGTACTCAGGTACTGGGGTTCACCGGTCATGTCTCGCAACCGCAGCGAGGCCAGTATCCCTTGCGCTAGCGCCAGACCCGCTGCTGCGTCAACCACTTGAAAGCCAACCTTCATAGGGGAGCCGTTCGGTTCCCCTGTTGCGGCCATGATCCCAGTCTCGGCCTGGACCACCGCATCGACTCCCTTCCGGCTGATCCCCGTGTCCGAGGTTCCAAAGCCGGACAATGACGCATACACGAGGCGAGGTTGAACTTTGATGAGATCCTCGTACCCCAGGCCCAGTCGATCCATTGCCCCGGGACTGAATCCCTGAACAAAGATGTCGCTTCGCGCGACCAGCTCGCGCACGATCTCCCTCGCCTGAGGGTGCTTGAGGTCCAGCGCCATCGACCGCTTGTTTCGGTTGTTCGCCAAGAAGAGCGACTTCACCGAAGTACCGAGTCGCCGAGACAGCTCACCCTCAAGCTGCTCAATTTTGATGACGTCAGCTCCCATGTCGCCGAGCAACATCGTCGCTGACGGCCCCGCCATCAATTGAGTCAAATCAATAACAGTCACTCCCGACAGCGGTTTGACGGTATCCGTACCCTCCACGGCACTATCACGACCCTTCTGGCAGGGCGCCAGTGTACGTGACTTGCGCGGCGGGAACGTGCCGCCATGTGTTCCCCTGCTCAATCTCTTCCAGGTAATGTGCGGCGAGGCCGACAGTGCGGGGCGTTACGATCAGGGCTCGCGCCACGTCCGGCTTGAGCCCGAGATCGAGAAGGAGGGCAGCAGAAGCACCATCGATATTGGCCCCGACCCTACGCCCGATTGCCTCGGCAAGCGCATCCTCGAGGTAGCTGAGCAAAGCGGAGTGATGAGAGAAGACACCCTCCTTTTTGGCCAATTCCAGCAGAATGGGTGTCCTGAAATCAGGGTCGTGCTGTGGGTGACCAAACCCGTCGAGCGGTGCCCGACGCGCCCTACTGTCGGCCACCAGCTCCTTGGCTGCGTTCCGCAGCGTTTCGTCAGTGACATCGCCCTCTGCTGCGACCCGCTGAACGATAGCGCTGAGGTTCCGTGCCAGCTCCTGACCAGCACCACCCTGTATGTCTCCGAAGGTCAATGCGCCGCCTGCGATGGCCGCCTGAAGGGGAACACCGTACGATGCCAGAAGCCTGGCGACCGTGCTGGATGGCGCGATGCTGTGATCCATGACCGAAACGAGAAGAGCTTCAAGAACTCTCGCTTGCCCTTTGGTTGCGCGTTTGCCTGACAGGATCAGGTACGCCACCTCGGCGAATGAAGCGTTGCCGATGAGCTCACTCATCCGCTCGCCTCGGATTATCACGTCGTGAGGTTCGATTTTCGCAATTGCAGTCTCCCACGAGTTGGTGTCTCTTGCAGCCATTCTCACTCCTCATTGATGTTGATTGTGTGCTGGGATTCGCCGATGATCCCGCACTGCATTTACACGCAGTTAGTTGCATTGGCCGAGCTGAGCCGGCCCAAATCCTACAAGTCGCTTGTGCCGTTCTCCGGCACAGCGTACCGGTGTTCAGTACAGCGAATCTATGACGCCCTGCTTCCACTTGTCAAGGCCTCGCATACGCTTCCTCGAATTTGCCCGATAAAGGCGTGGCTAGTGCCATCCGGGCGATCATCTTCGAATGGATGAATCGCAAACCATATAAAGCCGCCTCCGCGGAAGTAGCTCTCCTGAACGGCCTACTTGGTTACCCAGGACCCCCTGACGCCCAGTCTGGGGCGATCTCCCGGCACGGCAGTCCGTCTCTGGAAAGGGCCGGGCTACCCGGTGATCTACATCCAGGCAAGCCCCCGAACTTATGATTTCTGGAACAAGCTGGACTGATTCTCAGCGCTCTTTTGACCTTCAACGACCCACCAATGTGGCTCAAATTTCCGGCTGAATCGGCCTACAGATAGTCGATTACATACAGCTGATTGTTGAAGTTCTCCGGCGAAGTTTAGATTCCGGCCCGCCAGGAACGAAGCCACCAGGGATCTATTAGGGCTGGCCGACCACACTCCTGGCCTCCGGGTCGTAACGTTTGAACGGCACGATACGTATGGTGAAGACTCGGGCGTATCAGCAGCCCAAAATCAGCACAGGCAACGGCGGGATATTGCCGGCCGTTGCCTGTGCTGAATCCGCGAAACCACGGGTTACACGGCATTTGATCCCCGGGGATCGTATGAGATCCGGTGAGCCACACGCACTCTGACTAAATCCGGACCCAGGTTCTAACGAAACCCAGCCGCGAAACTCGACAAGCCCACGGGCCTGGTCAGGCGCCGACGCCGCCTTCTGCCCTACTCAGGAGCCGCAGTTTCGGAACGTCACTCACATCTGCGACGGAAACGAGTGTGTTTAAACTACTTGGTGACCTTGCCCAGGCGCGCTGCGATGGGTGTCGTGAACAGTGGTCTGGTCAGGAACCAAGCTGCGGCGATGACCAGCACGGAGACCAGAAAAATGGCGAGGCCCCACCAGTCCACGACGTCCCGGGAGCCGTAGATGTGGTTCAGGTTCCGCAATGCTCCGGTGAAGAACACCAAGAACACATGCACCACCGTGAAACCAACGAAGTAAAGCATCACCGGAAAGTGCAATGCTCGCGCCCATCCAACCGGGTACAGCTTCGTGAGGCGCTCGGCGCGCTCGGGCCACCAGGTAGAAATCCGGACGCCTGTCATGACCGCCAACGGGGCGGCGACGAACACGGTGAGGAAATAGGCCATTACCTGCAGTGCGTTGTAGTGCAGCCAGCCGTTTTCGGCAGGCCAGTCCAGCGAGGCGTATTGAATGGCCGCTGAGAGCATGTTTGGGAAGACGTCCCAGCTCATCGGTACGATCCGCATCCACTGCCCGCTGACGAATAGCAGCACGAAGAAGATCATCCCGTTGGCCACCCAGAGCACATCAAGGCTCTGGTGCAGCCACTGGGACAATGAGACCTTTTTGGGGCTATTGCCCTTCGGCGAGAAGAACGAGTCCTTCTTCGCAGTCCAGTAGCCAGGAGGCCTTCGCTCCGTACGTACTTGGAGACCCGTGCGGATGATCAGTACGATGAAGAATAAGTTGAGGAAGTGTTGCCAGCCCAGCCAGGGCGGGATCCCGTCCGGAGCAACTTCGGGTTGCCATGCGTGCCCGTCATAGGCCATAAGGAAATCCTGGACACCGTCAAGGGTGCGTAACCAACGGGCGCCAAGCACCACAAGAAGGCCTAGAACCAGCAGAACGGCCGTAATCACGGCTGGCTTCCGCCATGCCGAACGGGCCACGGTCGACCTGTTCGGGGGGACGCTTCCGGCCGCACCTTTTGTGCCGCCCAAACGAGTCGAAGGGGACGCAGTGGCCGTCGGTGTGACCAAACCCGTTTGGGCGGCATCCGCTGAAGTATTCGATAGCGCCTCCACCTCCTGCGCTTCAGCAGCCGGCGAGGCGGAGCCCATCCGGCGCTTGCGTGCAGGAGCATGCTCAGTTGCAGACTCCCGCTGCACCCGTTCATGCGGCGCCTCGTCCGCGGGCAGGTCCATCTCCTCGACCTGCGCCTTGTCGACGAAAGTGGAGGCATCCCCTATGTCGGCCACGGACTCCCCGTCGGTGTGCTCGGTGGTTAGCGGCGTGTATCCAGCCATGCGACGCCGTTTCGGTGCATGTACGGGGTTCTCATCGCTGGTCATAGATCTCGGTCCTTCAACTGGGTATCAACTTCGCTTAAAAATTGGTTGGGGGGCCTCCCCCGGGCCGGTGATCATGGTCCTGGACAGGGAGCGGACTGCCGGCTGCGGTCAACGGCGCCTGTTGTTGATCTCCTCGATCAGCTGTGGGACCACAGTGAACACGTCCCCGACGACGCCGAAATCCGCGACGTCAAAAATAGGAGCATCCTCATCCTTGTTAATAGCAACGATCGTTTTGGAAGTCTGCATCCCAGCCCGATGCTGGATCGCCCCCGAGATCCCCAGGGCCACATACAGTTGCGGCGTTACCGTCACACCAGTCTGGCCAACCTGGTAAGACTGCGGCACGTACCCGGCATCAACAGCAGCACGCGAGGCCCCCACCGCGGCCCCCAACGCGTCGGCAAGGTCCTCCACGAGGCTAAACGCCTCCTTTGAACCGACACCGCGTCCGCCCGAAACAACGGTCTTCGCACCCCTCAACACCGGCCGGCCTGTATTCGCCCCGGCCTCGGCGGCCTCATCGATCGTGGCGCCTTTCGCCGTCATCGTTGCTATGTCAGCCGTAGTGACCTCAGGAGATGCGACGGGTTCGGCCGCGCCCTCTGTACTACCCGGACGCACCGTGACCACCATCAGACCACCCTCCACTGTCGACTCAGTTGTGAAGTCCCCTCCGAACACAGAATGGAAAGCAATGGTCTCTTGACTCTCCTCATCAAAACGAACAGCGACTGCGTCAGCGGCCACGGAACCGCCAGCCACGATTGCGAGTCTGCCAGCTACAGCGTTCGAATCGTTCGTCGCCGGAACCAAAACCAGGCTCGCCCCGTACTCACGGACCGCATCCGCAAGGGCACCGACCTGCGCGGATCCCAGCTCGGTGCCGGCGGTCTCCGATTCGACCAGGTACACGTGGGTCGCTCCCAGTGTCCCCAGGTCAGCGACCAGGTCCCCCGATCGCCCCGGGGCAATAACCGCCACGGCTACGGGATCGCCAATGTCAGCCGCCAGCCTCAGCAGGCCCGCCGCAGTGGACTTCGGCGATCCTTGGCGGGTCGTCTCTATCAGGACCAGAACATTTCCGGTGTTTGCCATGGTGTTTTCCTTCAGCTTTATAACGTCTGTGTCAAAAAGAGATCGCCCTAGTTCAGATGAGGCGCTTTGCCGCCAGGAACTCTGCCAGCTGCGCTGCCGCAGTGCCGTCGTCGACAACCTTCGGGCCAGCCTTCTTAGCAGGCCGGGCCGACGCCGAGACCATCACCGATGCAACTTCCGGAGTGGCGGCGATTCCCACATCGTCCAGCGACCAACCGACCAACGGCTTCTTCTTCGCGGCCATAATCGCCCTGAAGTTTGGAAACCTCGCATCCGCGGACTTCTCCGTGACCGACACTACGGCTGGCAAACCTGACGACAAGCGCAAAACACCGCCATCGATCTGAGCCACACCCGATACGGCATCCGGGGCGATTGTCAGCTCATCCAAGGAAGGCAGCACCGGCCACCCCAGAATCTCGGCCACCATTGCAGGGACCATACCGCCTCGCCCATCCGTGGCCGCGTTTCCGGCGACAACCAGGTCCACCGATCCGAGCTTTCCGACGGCGGCAGCCAGAACCCGCGCTGTCTGCACCATATCGGAACCCGCCAAGGCACCGTCCGAGACCAACACCGCCGAATCAGCGCCCATTGACAACAGCTTCCGGAGGGTCTTGCCCGCGTCCTCCGGCCCCATAGCGAGCACCACAATTTCGGTATCTTCGCGCGAATCCTTGAGCCGAAGGGCATTCTCCAGCGCCCGTTCATTGATCTCGTCCGGCACGGCCTCTGACGCACCGCGGTCCAGCATTCCGGATTCAAGGTCGATCTTACGATCAGACCAAGTATCCGGAACCTGCTTGGTCAACACAACGATCTTCATGGAGAACCTTCCTTGGGGCTATAGCTGCCGCTTTCATGAATCCAACTTACGGGGAGTTAGTCTAAAAAACTAGTTGTTCAACAACTATTTTCTTGGGCGCTAGTGCGGATTCAAAGGTGGATGGTCGAGAACGGGTCAGACGGGGACTTTCAGAACGCGAAAAGCGGTAGCACGCGCCAGTCAACGGCCAAGGAATGACTGGACGAGAACTTGAGCCTCGTCGGTAGCCATACGCCGGCCGATGGTCGAGGCCTCGCGTTCGCCTATCGCCGCCCGCGAAAGGCCAGGGGCCTGCCGCAGCATTGTTCGGACATCGCCGAGCGCACCGGACGCGCCGGATGCCCAGGCCGAGGCCACCTCACCAGCGCGGGCCACTGGGTCGACGGCGACCTCTGTAACAAGTCCCTGGTTGAGCGCTTGACTGGTGTCCAATGGCCTGCCCGACAACGCAAAGGCCAGTGCACGGTGTAGACCCATTGCCTTAGAAAGGCTCACGGATGTGCCACAGTCCGGAGTGAGGCCAATAGAAGGGTAGGCAAACACGAAACTTGTACCCTCCGCTGCGATTATCACATCGGCGGCCAGCATTATGCCAAGCCCTCCACCGGCAACAGCGCCTTGAACGGCCGCCACCACGGGCTTCTGCAGCGCTTCGAGTGCCTGTACAGCCCCATCAATCGTGGCCGCCAGCTTAGAGAGGAATCCGCCTCGGTCTGAGGACTCTGCGAACGCAGAAATGTCGCCACCAGCACAGAACCGCTTGCCGTTACCGGTCAGCAAGACCGCCTTAACAGCATCGTCCTCAGCGATGCGGTCGACCGCCTCTCCGAGCGCCTCCGCGAAGGGCATATTGATCGTGTTGGCTGCCTCCGGGCGGTTGAGTTGCAGGTGTGCGACGCCGCCGGTCGTTGTCAAAGTGACTGGCTTGGGCATCAGATCCTCCGGAAGAGTGCTGCGAGTGCCTGTCCTCCACCAATGCACATGGTGACAATTCCGAGCTCCAAGTCCCGGCGCGCCATGTCCTTCGCAAGACGGAGCGTCAGGATCGCCCCGGTTGCACCGACTGGATGGCCCAAGGCAATGGCACCACCGTAGGGATTGACCTGGGCAGGATCGAGCTTGGCATCCCGGATGACAGCGACCGCTTGTGAGGCGAAGGCCTCGTTAAGCTCAATCGAACCGATGTCCTTTGCCGTCGTGCCGGTCTTCTCGAACAGTGACCTCAACGCAAGCGTAGGTGCATACCCCATGAGTTCGGGTTCCATGGCGGCAGTGGCTACAGCCTCGAGACTAACCAAGCCCTTCAAACCCCGCTCGGTAGCAACTGACTCGCGAGTCAAGACCACGGCCGCGGCGCCGTCGTTGATGCCCGAAGCGTTGCCGGCCGTTACGGTTCCACCAGTGGCAAAGGCAGGACGCAATCCCGCCAAGGTCTCCACGGTTGTCTCTGGTTTGGGGTGCTCATCCGTCTCGGCTGTGAAAGGTCTGCGGCCGGCGACATCGACTGGCGTAATTTCCTCAGCGAAGGCCGCCCGGGCCTCGGGTGCAGCTGCGCGGCGTTGAGATTCGACAGCGAACTCGTCCTGCTCCATGCGGGAGACATTGTATTTGCTGGCTACATTCTCGGCAGTGACCCCCATGTGGGTGCCGTCAAAAGGGTCTGTGAGCATCATGACGGTGCCGTCGCTTAGAGAACGGTCGCCAAGACGGTAGCCTTGGCGTGCGCCGAAGTCGTAGTAGGGCATCCGCGTCATGGATTCGTTGCCGCCAGCCAAGGCGAAGTCAAGCTGGTTCCACTGCATTTCCATAGCTGCCGACCAGATGGCCTGCAGGCCCGAGCCGCAGAGCCGGTTTACGTTGTAGGCCGGAACCCGTGTCGGCAATCCTGCCGCCACGGCAACCCGCCGGGCGTTGTAAGCATCGGCCCCCACCTGGCCAATGCAACCCATGACGACTTCGTCTATGTCGTCGCCGGGAACACCGGAGCGTTCCAAGGCTGCCTTGCTGGCGGTCGCCCCAAGCAAATGGCCGGGGACGTCCTTAAAGATGCCGCCGAAACTGCCGATGGGGGTGCGCGCACCGTCCAGGAGGATGATTTTCTCCATTGTTGGTTCTCCATTGCTGTTAACGTGAATTGTTGGAGTGACTAAGAAGGTAAAGCGCGAGCGACCGAGCCCAAGAGGCCGTGGACTTGTTCTGTATCGGGCCGCTTGGCGTAGTAAAGACCAGGTCTCTCCGGGGCGTAATCAAAAGGTCTGTTTGCTTAGCTGCGAAGTGCGGAATCCGGCAATGTCCAGTCGCCGCTGTGCTTCTGCGTATACGTCCCCGGCAAGGCTTCCTCGAGCCGCGGCCTTGGCATTCTCCCGGACATGTTCAGGAGAGGCTGTCCCGACAATCACGGTTGACACTTCGGGCCGCGTCATCGCGAAGCGAAGGAGGAATCCTTGCAAGTCGTCCCCCTCGAACAGATCGTCAAAGCGGAGATCAGCCCGGCCGTCGGGGGTCTGTTTGGCCAGCGGTGCACGCGCGGTGCCTCCCCGCACGATGACGCCGGCACCGGTGGCGTTGATCAGCGGAAGACAGTTTTCAAGAGAACGGTCGAGTGCGGAGTACGGGATTTGGAAGGTCTCGAATACGCCCAGATCGATGTGGTCAAGGAGGTTCGGAAGTGTCGACGATATGCCGATCGCCCGCACTTTGCCCTCCTCCCGGGCACGCTCCAGTGTCCCCAGCACGTCGTCACGCTGAAGAACCGCCACAGACGGTCCTATGTGGACTTGCACCAGGTCCAAATAATCAGTGCGAAGACGCGAGAGGCTTTGCTCGATTCCTGCGCGTACATTCGCGGGCGAATAGTCATGGACTAGAGGGCCGTTGGACGGGCCGTCAGGCTGGTGGTCCAACGGACAGCCCACCTTGGACGCAAGCAGATACTCCGAGCGACGATGACCTACATAGCGCCCTATAAGCCCCTCACTCTCGCCATAGTCGATGGAAGTATCGATGAATCCGATGCCTTCGTCCAGGACAGTGTTTAGGAGCAATTCCGCAACTCCCTCATCGAGTAAACGAGGCACGCGGTGCGAAGCCCCGCGCAGCTCCATAGCGCCAAATCCCAAGACCGTACTATGCAGACCCGAGCTGGTGAGAAAGCGTTCTTCATAACGAATCATCGACTCAACCCTTTTCCCGGCACCTTTAGGCGACGAGGATGGAGACCACCGCGGCCGTAGCCACCCGTTTCCCCGCGCAGCTGCTGTGCCAGTTCGGATAATTGGGCGGTCCCGGGCGGCCCAATGGGGTGATCCATGGTGATCAATCCGCCGCTCGGGCTGTTCATCAGTTCGGCGTTAGCGAAGAAAACTCGACCAACACGCTCAGCGCCGATTTCAGCATCCGCCAGCGCCACTCGCGCAACCTCTTCAGAAAGACTCCTCCCAGGTCGATCGAGGAACTTCCCAAGAGATGTCGTTCCAATTCCAGCGATCATTACGCGGTCGGTCATAGTTACTCCAGTTCTGCCCCACGAAAGTGGAGCGAGAGTCCGGGCCTGGACGGCAATCGATCAAGTGCCGTCAACCATATCACTTGCTGATCGATAAGCAAGTAGTAGGGACTTCTAAAGATGTGTAGTGCTTTCCTCCAGCACCAGAGGATTAACGGTAGGAAGGGCCTGCTCCGGTGCTCCAGCTCCGACCCTGGTTCTCCTGAAAGCCAGCGTTGCGCCTTGGTCTCGTCCGATGCGCCGGTGGGTGGGCCAGGTTCCGACGACGGTGCGACGCTCCAGAGCGAATATAGAGCCGAGGAGTGTTCTTGCAGTCCCGGGGGCGCAGCGACAAAGCGGCAGGCAAAGAAACCGAGTCGAAGAACTATTGTCTCGAGAAGAAGAGAGCTACCTTGGTCTTCGGTTAGGATCCTGGGCAAAAATACATTGCCAAGGTCTGGGGCGGAGCGCTCGCGGCAAGCCCCTCGAGGTTTACGTCTGACAGCCGAGATCACGGTGACGCGCATGGGTCCCCGGTAGCTGGACGTCGGAGGGTCTATTGGGGAAGGTTACCGCCGTTGATGGGGCATCTCTCGGATGTCATCGTTGATTGTTTGCTTCTTCGTTCAGGTCGTGGCTGATCGGTGCTGCGAACGTGTGTTCGACTAATCGCACTACCTGATCCCTGATGCCACGTATGTCTGCCACCGGGCCCTGCAGTAGACGCTGTAGTGCCAGGCCCCGCATAGCGCCAACGACGAACTCAGCCCCGAGCGCGGGATCGATATCGCTGCGCACCTCGCCCCGGGTAATTCCCACCCGCAGGTTCTCCTCCAACCACGAAAACATCTCCCGGTTGTATTCGGCGACGACTCCGGCTGTTTCCGAGTTCTCCAGTAAGGACTCCGCCAGCAGAAGCAGCAATGTGCGGGTGTTTGTCCACTTCGGATCACTGCGCCCAAGGTAGACGCGGACATAGCCCAGTACCGCCTGCAGCCCCTCGGGTTGCGTCGGCGCAGCCTGCATCTCGTCGGCGAACGAGTTGGTGATGTGCAAGGTCAACGCCCGCAAAAGCGCGCCCTTACTACCGAAGTGCTGAGCAGCCTGTCCCCGGCTGTAACCGGCCGCCTGACCGACATCCGCCAAGGTCATTCCAACCCAACCCTTACGCGAAAGTAATGTCAGGGCAGCGGCCAGAAGCCGCCCCTCCGCCTCCTCACGCCGCTCCTGCTGCGTGCGGCGCCGAGGAACCGCAGGTGGCGCCCCATCACTTCCTGCCCGCACGCTCCCCCGCGCGGACGGCCTCGGCAAAACAGCCCTGTCCTGACCAGCCGCACTCCGCGCAAGCGATCCTACGGCTTCCTGCATTGCCTGCTCTTTACCCATGTAGCACTCCTTGGAACAACCCCGTGTAGCGACTTACTTATCAGCAATCGGAAGTTGTTAAGTGATCCACAATCAAAGATTGAATCTAGCAGGTCGGCAACTCCGATACTGGCGGGCAAGGCTAACGATGACGCGAGTAGGCCTCGATGCCGGCGCCGCAGCTCCAGCAATACCGATACTTTGCCTTCCTCGGAGTAGTGGCAACCCAGGCCCGACCTTGAACGTCCCGTTCTGCGGCATCGGGCAATTGGTTGTCGCACCAATAAATCATACCGATCGCACGCGAGCGGGCCGAAAGCCCCCGCCGTGAGGAGCCCTCACACACGATGGGGGCACGACTGTTAGTCTTTGCCGCTAGAGCTCACCGCTTGTCGAGGTGAAAGGGCTTCCCATTGACCCTCTCGGAGGCGCCCGTCCGGTCCAGGTAGGGCGTGATGCCGCCTAAGTGGAGCGGCCAGCCCGCGCCTGCCATCATGCATAGGTCCACGTCCTCCACCGAGCCGACTACTCCTTCGTCGAGCAGAAGCCCGATCTCTTGAGCCAAGGCGTCCTGGACACGCTCAAGCAATTGTTCCGAAGTGGCCGGACAGTCAGCAAATTCGAGAATGTCCAAGGTGGACCGTGGTATGTGTGGGCCGACGGCAGCGTCATTGGTCCACAGCGAAGTGATGCCGTTGTCGATGAGTCTCTGAACATTGGCGGACACGGGGAACCGGTCGCCGAAGGCGTCATGGAGGGACTCGATAACATGCTGCGCGACTGGAAGGCCAATCATGGACAAAAGGCTAAATGGAGTCATCGGCAAGCCCATGGGCTTGAGTGCCCTGTCCGCCACGTCTACAGGGGTGCCCTGGTCAAAAGCCCTTAATACCTCCGCCATCAGCCGAAGGAGCACGCGGTTCACGACGAATGCCGTAGCATCTCGGACGAGCACCGAGGTCTTCTTCAACTTTTTGCCGAGGACGAACGCTGTGGCCAGGGTTTCATCGCTGGTCTTGGCTGCCTGAACGATCTCGAGCAAGGGCATGGCGGCGACCGGATTAAAAAAGTGAAATCCGATGACTCTCTCCGGGTGCAGTAGGTCAGCGGCCATCTCGGTCACCAGCAGCGACGACGTATTGGTAGCAAGAACGCACTTTTCGGAAACGACGGACTCGACCTCAGCGAGCACTCGCTTCTTGACGGCGAGGTCTTCGAAGACCGCTTCGATCACGAAGTCAGCGTCAGACAAAGCGGTCTTCGAAACGGAACCGCTGACGAGGGCTTTAATGCCTTTGGCGTCGTCCAAGGAAATGCGCTTCTGGTCAAACAGTTTGTCAGCCTGGGCGTGGACGTGACTCACACCTTTATCTACACGGTCCTGGTCGAGGTCCGTCATCACCACTGGGACGCGCAACTCCCGTACAAACAGTAGGGTTAATTGGCATGCCATTAGTCCCGCGCCGACGACGCCGACCTTGTCGATCGGTCGGACCTGCGCCTGATTTGGTGCCAAGGACGGGTTCTTGGCTCGACGCTGCAGAACGTCAAGAAACGCGTATACGGAGTCCTTAAACTGCGGTGTAAGGATCAGTTCACCGAGTACGTTGGCCTCTAAATCTGCAGATTGTGCCTGGTCCAGGCTCCTGCCCAGCTCGAGGAGCTCCAGCAGGCGAGCAGGGGCAGGGGCGGCATTGGACGTCTTTGACTCAACGACGGCCCGGCCCGCGGCCACGGCCGCGTCCCATTCCTCCTGCGATGAGCCTGCAAAAGAGGCCTGGCGTTGGTCAAGTTCTTGCCTGCGTGCCGTGTCGGTGATAATACCGTCCGCCCAGGCCAGGGACTGGCTAAGGAAATCAGGACCGTCGAATATAGCGTCTGCGATGCCGAGCTCATATGCTGACTGACCGTCAAGAACCCTATTGTTGCTCAGCGGGTTCTCTATCATCACCTTCACGGCACTAGCTGGCCCGATGAGTCGAGGAAGTCGGTGCACGCCGCCCCAGCCGGGCACAAGGCCGAGGTACGCCTCGGGCAGAGAAATGGCCTTTGCACCCGTCGAGATTGTGCGGTAGCGGGCTGCCAAGGCAGCTTCCAGACCGCCTCCTATGGCCACGCCATTGATGAAGGCGAAGGTTGGGACGTCCATAGCGGAGAGGGCGCCAAACACTTGATGACCGAGGCGTGCTATAGCTCGGGCTGATTCCAAGTCCTCTAAGCCTTTCAAAGCCTTCAGGTCTGCACCGGCCACAAAAAACCGGTTCTGGCCAGTAATGCCAACACCGGTCACATGTCCGGCGTCCACCCGTTCCGCCACTTCTTGAAGCAGCCCCCGTAACGCCTCCAGGGACTCGGGCCCAAAGGTAGCGGGTTTGCCCTCACCGCCGGTCAGCGTGATAAGAGCGAAAGTGCCTGCTCCAGGCAGTTGCACTTCTGTCAGCTGTGCGTTTGCCGACAGGCGGCGGATAGGTTGGGCACCAAGATCACCGGGTTGGGTCATTGCGCGAGGCGGCAGTGTCATAAGTCGTTCCTAGCGTTGAGAGTCGCAACTAGCAGTGCGAAGGAGCGGATCGAGGCACACGTTACGAAAGAGCATCGTGACCCATGCAAACCTTGGCGGCCGACTCGCAATTCTGCAGCAGACAAAACGTGGGAATCGTCGTCGTGCAGAAAGGCCAACACATGCGGAGCCGGCCAGTGCATGATGACGAGCTCCTCGCTCGCATACGCCCTTGCCTGCGTCGTAAAGATAATACTTGTTGGTCAACTATGACCTTCTGCGTAGCATTTTGCAAGCGCAGTGAGTGGGCCATTCACAGATATAGCGCGCAGAAGTACCCTATCGACGAACGAGCAGTATGCACGGTTGTGATCAACCGAAGGGCGCTTCCAATTCGGACAAAGCCACGAAGGCGATCGCCACATCATTGCTGCCAGGAACGCCGCCGTCCCGATGCTGGAGTGTAAGTAGCTCCGTCGCGAAGCCTCGCCAGAGGACATCGAGTCGATGCCGGGCACGTGACAGCATCGCCTGGATATGGGTTCTTCCCTTCGAACCTTCAGCGCCAAAAGCCCGGAGAGGTAAAAAACTCGCAAGAGCCGCCGGCCGTAGCGTCGGCCGGCGGACCCGAAGGCGGTGAGGTCTCCGCCGGTGTCACCAAGGAATTCCACAGCAAGGACGGGTCCGAACCGGGGCATGCTCAACGGCCACTCGAGGTGCTGGCGTTCAGTGACTTCCTCACTGATGCGCGCATCCAGTTCGGCCAGTTCCTCATTCAAGCAGACAATTCTCGCGGGCGAGGGCTGCGACAATCCCATCCCCTACGTGCTGCGCCGGAACGATGGTGGGCTGGGACTTCGCTGCCTCGCTATGATGACATTGATTTGGGTCTTTTCGTTCTAGCTATCGTGATGCCGTCTTTTACCAAAGTACGAAGCGTATAACGTACAGCAAGATCGGCCGGCAGTGACATGACCCGCATGGTCCCAGTCATGTTGCCACAGTGCCTTGTGGCTGATGCAGACCACCTGTTCGTGTGGTGAAAGCAGTTCAACCTGTTGCCTGTCAGTAAGGGGTAGGAGGTTTACGAGGGTCCTGTCGATTCCGATGGTGCGTTTGTCTGTGCCGGTCTTCGGCGTACCTGTGTAGTGGCCCAAAGTGTTGTCGCGTTTTGATGCTTTCGCGATTCTTGCGGCCGGTACTCGTGCTGCCAGATCGATGTAGGCAATTTGAATCGCGGTCGCTTCCCCGAGGCTGGTTCCTCTCATGACGAGGAACCGCACGAACGCTTTGTGGGTCTTCGTCCATGGAGGAGCCGACAGATCGCAAAGCTGGGCCTGACCCAGTGACCGAGGTCGAGGATTCCGGACACGACGGGAGGGAGTCCTGCCGCGCCCGGAAACACCGACGCCGTCGATGGACGCCGTTGCAGCCCTAAGCGTCGCGGACAGCGCGGTTGGCGGCGGAGATGACTGCCTTGAGCGCCGCCGTGCTGGTGTTGGCGTCGATGCCGACGCCCCACAGCACGCGCTTCCCCACGGCGCATTCCACGTACGCTGCAGCCAACGCGTTGCCACCCTCGGAGAGAGCGTGCTCGCTGTAGTCCAGAACCCGGACGTCCACGCCATCCTCCTGGAGAATGGTCAGGAGGGCAGCGATTGGGCCGTTGCCCGTGCCGACGCGCTGAACGTGTACGCCGTTCACGGTGAGTGAGACGCGGAGCGTCATGCCCTCGTCGTCATCTGTTTCCGTCTTGACCCCGCCCAGGCAGTAGCGACCCCACTGCCCGTCAGCCTTATCGGAGGGCAGGTATTCGTCCTGGAAGATCTGCCAGAGCTGCGCGCCGCTGACTTCCCCGCCTACGGTGTCGGTGCGGTGCTGGATGACGCTGGAGAACTCGATTTGCGCCCGACGCGGCAGGTCAAGGCTGTGCTCGTTCTTGAGCAAGTACGCCACGCCGCCCTTGCCGGACTGGGAGTTGACGCGGATCACGGCCTCGTAGCTGCGTCCCAGGTCCTTGGGATCGACCGGCAGGTATGGAACCTGCCAGATGAAGTCGTCCACAGCCTTGCCCGCAGCGGTTGCGTCCTTTTCGAGGGCTTCAAAACCCTTCTTAATGGCGTCCTGATGGGAGCCTGAGAATGCCGTGAAAACGAGGTCGCCACCGTAAGGCGTACGTTCCGGGACCGGCAGCTGGTTGCAGTACTCCACAGTCCGGCGGACCTCTTCAATGTCCGAGAAATCGATCATTGGATCGATGCCCTGGACGAAAAGGTTCAGGCCCAGGGTGACCAGGTCCACGTTGCCGGTGCGCTCGCCGTTGCCGAACAAACACCCTTCGATCCGGTCGGCCCCGGCCATGTATCCCAGTTCGGCGGCCGCAACGCCCGTTCCTCGGTCGTTGTGCGGGTGCATGGACAGGATGATGCCTTCGCGCGGGTGCAGGTGCCGGCTCATCCACTCGATGGAATCGGCATAGACATTGGGTGTGGCCATTTCCACTGTGGCAGGCAAGTTGATTATGACCTGCTTGTCAGCGGAGGCCTCGAAAACATCGGCGACGGCATTGCACACCCGCACCGCGTACTCCAGTTCCGTACCAGTAAAGGATTCCGGTGAGTATTCATAGATCACGTGCGTGTCAACGAGCGTTTCCTCGTACTTTTTGCACAAACGGGCGCCATGCAGGGCGATGTCGAGAATGCCATCCTCATCCTGGTTGAACACCACCCGACGCTGCAGCACGGAGGTGGCGTTGTAGAGGTGCACGATGGCCCGCTTCGCGCCGGCCAGGGACTCGTAGGTTCGCTCGATCAGGTGCTCGCGGGCTTGGGTCAAGACCTGGATGGTGACATCGTCCGGGATGTGTTTGCCCTCGATGAGCTGACGGACGAAGTCAAAGTCGGTCTGCGAGGCGGACGGGAACCCTAGCTCGATTTCCTTGTAGCCCATCTTGACCAGCAGCTGGAACATTTTCAGCTTGCGGGCCGGGCTCATGGGGTCGATGAGCGCCTGGTTGCCGTCGCGCAGATCAACGGCGCACCAGCGCGGTGCCTTGGTGATGATTTTGTCGGGCCATGTGCGGTCAGGCAATTCGACACTGATCTGGTCCTGGAATGGAAGGTACCGGTGAATAGGCATTCCTGAGGGTTTTTGTGCGTTGCGCATGGCGTGGGGCCTTTTCTCTAATCTTGGTGGAAGATTGGCCGGGCATAGCCAACACCGCGGCGAGGATGGGCCTTGCGCTAGATCGCGTCTGAGGCCTCGCCGCGGCAGCTAAGAAGAAGGAACTCTGCACGCACCCTTGGAGTGTAGCACGGGTGTTCCTCCACGGTTCCCTGGAAGCCCTTCACGTCACGCTCCTAGACGGGCTCTAAGCATTAAGACAAAGCGGCATCGACCGCGGCGCCGCCCGCATCCGCCCGTTACCCGGGCCACCCCACAAGGCCGTTTTCTCAAGCCCGCAACCCCACGGAGAGGCTCCCGAGCTCCTAATGCTGACAGCCAGACGCTGATTGCCCTGAGGACAGCTCCTCCTCTGCAGGTAAGTGCACGAGCGCGTCGTCGTGGGTTGCCAGGGCTCTCCACTGTTTGAAGGTGTTGAAGTTTCGTTCGACGAAATTGCGGCCCTGTAGTCCTCTTTGTCGAAGCCCGGGGCTCAACCGCCAGCGAATCCTCGCCGCCTCCGGTGACCGATCTGGTCGGAGGACTGCGGGATAACAGCGACGATGCCAGGATCGCGTAGGTGGGTTCGGATGGCTCTGGATGAGTAGGCCTTGACGCCCCGAACCGAACCCGGTCCGGGCGGGTGGGCGGCTTGGCCGGACCGGCACGGCTGGTCCTCAACTGTCCCTTCTGGCAGATGAAAATCGGCACGCATCTCTGCCAAGGTCAACGCATTCCAGAAAGGGAGCGGCTTAGGCCGAGTTGCCACAGACACTGTTTAGGCCTGTGATAGTAAAGCGCTACCGTTGCTAACCAAAAACTAACTTACTTATTGACTCGCAACTATATTGGCGTATGCTGCTATCTCAGAAGTGTGAATCGAGATCGCCGGCCAGGTTCCTGGTCGAAAGAGCAGAGGATTACATGTCACTGGATCCAGCACAACGTAGCTCGCTCGTTCTTCCAGTCGTGTGTGCACCCATGGCAGGGGTGTCCGGGCCTGACTTGGTTCGGGAGGCATGCAAGTCAGGAATTATGGGCGTTTTGCCTAGACACAACGCCGTGGACACCGCACAATTCGCGGATTGGCTCCGTCAGATCCGTAGAGGTCTTGATCAGCATAAGGAACGATATCCTGCTGCGATCATCGGTCCTCTGGCAGTGAATTTCTCTCGGCGCTGGGCCGCTGATGAAATGAGAGCAAACCTTGATCTCTGCGATCGGTACGGGGTGGAGGTCATCGTCAGCGCCATGGGCGATCCCACCGAACTCACCCAGACTGTTCACGGGTGGGGTGGCAAGGTCTATCACGATGTCACGAGCATGCGTTTCGCTGAGAAGGCGATCTCTGCCGGCGTTGACGGCCTGACGTGCATTGTGGGCGGAGGAGGTGGCCACTCCGGGCTACTCAGCCCATTCGTCTTCATTCCGCAGGTGCGGAGTATATTCGATGGCACGGTCCTGTTGGCCGGAGCCATTTCAACCGGCGCCGCGATTAGGTCAGCAGAGATCCTCGGTGCAGATCTTGCATATCTGGGGACTCGCTTCATTGCGACAAAGGAGGCGAATATACCTCCGGACTATCGGCGGATGCTTGTGGAGTCGAGGTCGACTGATCTGATCTACACGAGCAGCGTAACTGCCGTTCCGGCCAATTGGTTGAAGCCCTCACTCGCCTCAGTCGGCTTAGATCCTGAGGATCTGCCGGTCTCCTCCGGCCGCGGTAATTATGACCACCTGCCGCCCAACACCCGACCATGGCGTGACATCTGGAGTGCCGGCCAAGGCATTGACCTCATCGCCGATGCTCCTTCCGTAGCGGAATTGGTTCAGCGCCTATGTATCGAGTACCAAGCTGCCTGCCAGATTCCCGCATTCCGACCACCCTTTGAAACCCGCGATAATTCCGATGCCGTTGACGCCTAGCAAAATGCAGATGGCGACGCAGCGGCATACCCACGCACTCGATATTGCAGGCGTGGTACCGCCTAGCCATTCGGCGACATGGGTCGGTCCAAACGCGACGGTACTGCCCGTCGCAGATTGCTTAAGTAGTGGCAGTCGGATCCGCAGGTACTCCAACCGCGACGTCAGATGGCACAACCACCCGACCCTCGTGGTAGATCGCCGCTCCTTTCTAGGAGTGTCGGCATGACAGAGCTCAGAATTGACCATCCCGCAGCGGGAGTGCTCCGCTGTCGGTTGGACGGACCCGATACTTTGAATGCGCTCGATGATCCGGTCAAGCGTGCCCTGGTGGAGCAAATTGTCCGGTCGGCTTCTGAACCTGAGGTGCGGGTTCTGATGCTGACTGGTGCTGGCCGCGCGTTCTGTTCCGGAGGCGATATTCGAGGTATGGGGGAACGCACTCCGGCGGAGATGAACCAGGTGCTGACGTACGGCCGCCAGATTACCGAAGGCCTGTCCAATCTGCAGAAGCCGGTGGTGGCTGCCGTGAACGGCATTGCCTCGGGAGCTGGTTTCAATCTTGCCCTTGCCTGTGACCTCATCGTGGCCGCCCCGCAGGCTTGGTTCCAGCAGTCGTTCGTTAAATTGGGGCTGATGCCGGATATGGGAGGAACGTACCTGCTCGCCCAATCCATCGGGCTGCACCGTGCCAAGGACGCAGTGCTGAACATGCGCAGGTTTTCCGCGCATGAGGGCAAACAGTTGGGGTTCGTCGCAGAAGTGCTGGAGGGTGAGTCTTTTGACGACCGAGCAGTCGCGTACTGTGCAGCGCTTTCCCAACGAGCCCCCCTGGCCGTCGGACTGACCAAATTACTTACCAACCGCTCAGTAGACGGCACCCTCGGAGACGCACTGGATCGCGAGGGTCTTGCTCAAGGAGTCCTCGCAGCCACTGAAGACCATAAACGTGCCGTTAACACGTTTCAGAGCAAAGGAGACCTCAACGCCATCGCGTTCACAGGTAACTGAATCAACAGTCTCCTTCGCAATCGAGGGCAAGATCGCACACGTCTCCCTTCAACCGTGATGAACTAGTGGCACATGAGGATGCCTTGATAATCAACTCTTCCAGGTCGGGCGCTACTTCAGCGTTGCCTGCGATGTCCGGCACGGAAGCCTTCCCTCCAGAGTTTATAACCGCATGGCCGAAGCCGGAGATCGTTTAACGCCTGGGTGACGGGTGTGCAGTCCGGAGTGCGCAAGAGCTGGGCTATCAGGTCGAAGAGCTCTCCATGTACCTCATCGAAAGCGCTGTTCGGGATCACAAGTAACAACGACTTCCAACACCGGCCTAAATACTTCCGCCACCATTCACAGAAATATGAACATCTGCTCCTCGTGAAGCGGGGTACACCCCAGGTAGTGGGTTTGGACACTGAAACAGGACCAAATCCTTCTGCGCCGATTGGTTAAACCACCACTAGCCAAACAGTTCACTTGGGGCAGAATCAACTCATGCTGCTGAAGTGAGGGTTTGGATTCGTGTCCTGATTGGCAGCGCAAAGGTCACTCAAGACCACTCAAACGGCACGAACTTTACAGCCGTCGACTACGGGCTCAACGTAAGGAGACCATCTGAGGGTGTGCATGCAGAGGGAGCCAGCTGGATGCGTAAGCCGATCTTGGCCATGGCCGCAGAGCCAACCACGATCTCAACGTGGCCTTACAGTATCGCCGTTAGGATTCGATAGTTTGTGTTGGGCGCCGGAGGGCAAAGTATGAGGCCCGCGGCGCGGTGCTTCCAGGGACACTACGCTGGACTTTCCGCGACCAGGTCAAGGACCGGGCGACTCGGCTCCGCAGCACCGACATCATGGCTGATGAAATTTGAGAAACCAGCCCGAATCGACCATGCCCGAGGTCTTCGTCGGGCGATTCCGCGAGCTGGCGGCAGCGATCGAGGCTGGAGACCGCCAACGAGCAAGGGCGCTAGTGAGCTCACTCGAAGAACCATCCCAGCGTGCTGCGGACTAGACGCAGCGTCTCCGCACGCGACCTCGAGACTAGATCTCGACCACCTTGAGAAGAAGAAGGGTATTTCACCATGAACCACTCGCAGACAGGAAGGACGGGGCTCGAACTTGTCGATCTTGACCATTGCGGGATGTCGTCTGAAGCAACCCTGTTGGATGAGAGTCAGCTCCCGGGCAAGGACCTAGCCGCTGTTGAGTTATCAGAAAACGACATCGAGGCTGGGTACCGCCTGACATCCGAGTCGCTGCCGCAGGAGGGCGTTCCTGCCGGGAAGTACTACCACTTCCGGTGGACCAGCCACACCGTCTACCCCGGCGTCCCTAGCAGCGTCTACCTTTACCTGCCCCATGGTGCCGAGGAGGCCGAGTCGGTCAACCTGATGGTCTGCTTGGACGGCCTGGAATACGTTGGAGAGCATGTCCGTGCCACTACGGTGCTGGACAACCTCGTGCACTCTGGCGAGATCCCAATGACCGTGGGCCTGTTCCACAACCCTGGGGAGACGGGACCGGGCTACCCGATCTACGGCGGCAACACAAACCGTGCTGTCGAATATGACACTGTCAGCGGAGACTTCGCCCGCTACCTCGTAGAGGAACTGTTTCCGGTCATCCGGACCAAGGTCAGGCTCACGGATGACCCGAAGGGCCGGGTCATCTGCGGCTTCAGCTCCGGTGGCGCAGGCGCCTTCACCGCGGCCTTCCATCG
>NZ_JBHZPI010000036.1:0-35924 GCF_042788025.1 Paenarthrobacter sp. YIM B13468
GAGGTGTTCCCGGAACTGTTGCGCCGCCACAAGGCCGGCGAATTGACGATCGACGTCGTCACCGACCAGACCAGCGCACATGACCCGCTGTCCTACCTGCCCGAGGGCATCACCGTGGCCGAGTGGCACACGGAAGCCGAAGCGGATCCGGAAGGGTTCACCAAGAAGGCCCAGGCGTCCATGGCCCGCCACGTCCAGGCGATGGTGGAGTTCCAGGACGCCGGTGCCGAGGTGTTCGATTACGGCAACTCCATCCGCGATGAGGCACGCAAGGGCGGGTACGAGCGGGCGTTCGAGTTCCCCGGTTTCGTCCCGGCCTATATCCGTCCCCTGTTCTGTGAAGGCCTGGGCCCGTTCCGCTGGGTGGCGCTGTCCGGGGACCCGGAAGACATTGCCGTGACCGATGCGGCGATCAAGGAACTGTTCCCGGAAAACACGCACCTGCACAAGTGGCTCGACGCCGCCGCGGACCGGGTGGAGTTCGAGGGCCTGCCGGCACGTATTTGCTGGCTCGGGTACGGCGAACGCGCCAAGGCCGGCCTGCTGTTCAACCAGCTCGTCGCCGAGGGCAAGGTCAAGGCCCCGATCGTGATCGGCCGTGACCACCTGGACTCCGGTTCCGTCGCCTCGCCCTACCGGGAGACCGAGTCCATGGCCGACGGGTCCGACGCGATTGCTGACTGGCCGCTGCTGAACGCCCTGATCAACACCTCCTCGGGCGCTACCTGGGTGTCGATCCACCACGGCGGCGGTGTCGGGATCGGCCGGTCCCTGCACGCCGGGCAGGTTTCCGTCGCCGACGGCACCGACCTCGCCGCGGAGAAACTCGAACGGCTCCTGACCAACGACCCCGGCATGGGCGTCATCCGCCACGTCGACGCCGGCTACGACCGCGCCGTCGAAGTCGCCAACGAACGCGGCGTCCGCATCCCCATGAACGAAGCCTAGTAACCCAACTGACTGGCAATAGTGGTTGCCACGAGCCTTCACAACAACCACAACTGCCAGTCAGTTGGGTGCTGGCACCTGGTCGCGAATGAAAGGATCGGTTCATGATCGTGATCGATGGAGTGCAATTAGAGTTGGCTGACGTCGTGGCAATTGCAGTTGGCGGCCAGAAGGTGGTTCTAGCTCCTTCGGCGATCGAACGCATGGCTGCCTCACAGCGCTCAGCCCGCGCAACGGCACAGGCACGGCCTGTGTACGGGCGGTCCACGGGTGTTGGAGCCAACCGCTCCGTGACCCTGGATACATCGGATGCGTCCGCCGACCAGCACGGACTCAACTTGCTTCGGAGCCATGCCGTGGACGCCGGACGTGCCCTTGACCGGGAAACGGTGAGGGCCATGCTCGTGGTCAGAGCATCGCAACTGGCCGCGGGCGCTTCCGGGATCAACCCCGCTCTGTCCGAAGCGGTCGTGGAGATGCTGAACGCAGATACTTTGCCGGAAGTGCGGGAGTTCGGCGGTATTGGCACGGCAGATCTTCCTGCTCTGGCCGGAACTGCGCTAACACTCTTGGGTGAGCGTCCCGCGATGGATGGCAAGCCGGTGCCTGTGCCATTGGCTTCCTGGCCCACAGAAGATGCGCTTCCCTTCATAAGTTCCAGTGCCCTGACCATCGGGCAGGCCATCCTTGCCCACCAGAAACTGGCCACCCTGATGGAGAACCTGACCACGATCAGCGCGCTCTCCTTCACGGCCATGTCAGGGAATCTGGAGGCATTTGCCCCGGAGGTAGCAAAGGCCAGTGAATCGGACGCAACAGCGGACGTGGCTGCTATTCTGCGGGAATTGGTAGCTGGATCAGGCAAGCCTGCAAGGATTCAGGATCCGTATTGTCTGCGCATGCTGCCGCACTCGCTGGGTGCGGTACGGGAGGAACTGGAGTCGCTAAGGATCACACTGGAGCGCTTGGCTGTAGCGGGCCATGAGAATCCTATGGTCTTTGGCTCCGTGGAAGACGGCACCAACGGCGTGGCACACCACGGCCTGTTCCATATGTCCACGCTCGCCCGGCGTATCGACGGCCTGCAGGTGGCACTTGGTGCTGCATGCACAACGACGCTTGGCAGAGTCAGCCGTCTCAGCGATCCCGCTTTCACAGGTCTCCACCGATTCCTTGCAGGCGATGACGCAGGCCAGTCCGGCGTCATGATGCTGGAGTACGTCGCCGCTGCAGCGGTGGGCCGTATTCGCGCCAACGCGCAGCCGGTAAGCCTGCAAACCGTGAACCTTTCCCTGGGCGCCGAGGAAGATGCAAGCTTCGCGACTCTCGGTTCTGCACAGTTGGAGTCCACTGCGCACGCGTTGGCAACCGTCGCCGGCGTCGAGCTTGTTTGTGCGTCCCGGGCGCTCCGCGCGCAAAGCAGGCATCCGGAGGAATTCAGCAGCCCCAGGCTGCGGGCCATGATGGAGGTAGGCTTCACCTTGCCGTCCGACGTTCAGGACCGCGACTTGCGGGACGACCTTGAGCAGGCCCAGCGCCTTGTCCAGGAGTCTTACTGATCTCCAAGCAGTGAAGGACACCGACTTCGAACGACCATGGCTCCAAAAACAATAACGGCAGGCGGTCCGATGACCGCCTGCCGTTCCTGCTATTCGAGGGGCCGGTACCGCCTAGTGGGCGGGAACGGATTCCTTCGCTGCCGCCTTGGGGTCCATGAGCTTCTTATTCGGCAACGCGAAGCTGATGAGGAAGGCGATGAGCATGAGGCCAGCTGCCGTGAGCATCACAGTGTCAATTGCCTGTGCGAAGCCCTCGGTGATGGGCCTGGTGAGCGTGCTATTGGCTGCGTGCAGCCAGCTGGTGTCGTTCAGGGAATCGTTGTTGGCGCCATTCTTGAAGAAGTCGAAGAGCTTGGCATTGGCAGGATCTGCCGCCACGGCCGGATCCTTCATAACCGCTTGGTAGTCCGGGCTGGAAGCGGCGGACTTCATGCCATCGGCGATCTTGTCCGCGGCCAGGCTGAACAGCATGGAGATGAACACGGCCGTGCCCACGGCTCCACCCATGGAACGGAAGAATGCCGCGGTGGAGGTTCCGACGCCCATGTCCTTGGGCGGCACCGATACCTGCATGGCAAGTGTGAGCGGCTGCATACAGAAGCCCAAGCCGACTCCGAAGAACACGGCAATGAGTCCGGGAACCCAAAGGCCTGTGTCCACGCCGAGCACAAGGCCCATGACAGTGGCGGCGCCGGCCAGGATTGCCGTACCCAGGATGGGGAAGATCCTGTAAACGCCCGACGACGAGATGGTACGCCCGGCGCTGATGGAACCGAACAGGATGCCCACCGTGAAGGTGATCATCATCAGACCCGCTTCGGTGGGGGTGAGGCCTTTCACCAACTGCAAGTACATGGGCAGCATAGCGATGGCGCCGAACATGCCGATGCCGATGATGAAGTTCAGCAAGGATGACAAACCGAAGGTTGCGTTCTTAAAGAGACGCAATGGGATCAGCGCGTAGTCCCCGGCCCGCATCTCCGCGAGCAGGAAGGCCACGATACCGATGACGCCAAGGCCGTAGCAGATCCAGGATGCGCCCGATGCCCAACCCCAGGAACGTCCCTGCTCAGCCACAAGAAGGAGCGG
This sequence comes from Paenarthrobacter sp. YIM B13468, assembly GCF_042788025.1. Taxonomy (NCBI): domain Bacteria; kingdom Bacillati; phylum Actinomycetota; class Actinomycetes; order Micrococcales; family Micrococcaceae; genus Paenarthrobacter; species Paenarthrobacter sp. YIM B13468. Next base: position 3,597 of record NZ_JBHZPI010000036.1, read on the forward strand.
AACGATTGCCAGTGTGATGGCTGCGGCGCCCCAATAGTCGATCTTCTGCTTCACGTGCCGTGCTGGCAGGTGAAGGAACATGAAGACCACCGTGAGTGCGGCCAGGCCAATGGGAAGGTTGATGAAGAATACCCAGCGCCAGCCGTCGAAGCCCAGGATGCTCGATGTTCCCGCGAAAGCGCCGCCGATGACAGGACCGAGAACGGAGGAGATACCGAATACGGACATGAAGTAGCCCTGGTATTTGGCCCGGTCCTTCAAAGCAACGATGTCGCCGATGATTGTCAGTGCCAGCGCTAAAAGGCCACCTGCGCCCAGGCCCTGCACGCCACGGGCGATGGCAAGCTCCGTCATGGAATGGACGGACCCGGCATAGAGGGAACCGGCCAGGAAGATCAGGATGGCTGCCAAGTACAGCGGACGGCGCCCGAAGATGTCACTCAGCTTGCCGTAGAGCGGCGTACTTACAGTAGACGTGATGAGGTACGCGGTAGTGGCCCATGCCTGGAGTGACAAGCCGTCGAGGTCGTTGGCGATGGTGTAGATGGACGTCGACACAATGGTCTGGTCCAGTGAGGACAGGAACATGCCGAGCATGAGTCCCACCATGACGGTGAGCGTCTGACGATGCGTCAGGACCTCGCCGGCGGCCCGGACGGGCGCAGATTTGGACATATCTTCTCCAGAGGTGGCAGAAAAGTGGATTTTAAGCAGGATAGTTGCTTTCAGTAACTATCCTAATGCCTGTTTGATTCCCGGAAGAAGAATGTTTCTTGAACAACCCTCGTAAGACGGCCAGTCCGGAGCGTCAGCGTTCCACGAGAATGCCATCGGGATCGCTGTAGATCATTACGCCGGGTTGGATCCTCACGCGGTCAATCACCAACTGGACATCAACCTCACCTACACCCGTCTTTGCGCTCTTCTTCGGGTTGCTGCCCAGCGCCTTGATGCCCAGCGGCAGGCGCGCAAGGGCTTCTCGATCCCGGACTGCTCCGTTAATGATCACGCCGGCCCAACCATTGGCTACGGCACTTTCGGCGATCATGTCTCCCATCAGGGCAGTCCTCAATGATCCCTGACCGTCAACCACCAGAACGGCTCCTTCGCCGGGCGTCCCAAGGACTGTCTTCACCAGGGCGTTGTCCTCGAAGCACCTGATGGTACGTACCTGTCCGCTGAAGTGCGTGTGACCGCCAAGGTTCTGGAACTGGACGGCTACCGATTCCAATTCATCGCCGCGATCGTCGTAGAGATCAGCCGTATTAATCTGCTCACTCATGTCCTTCTCCTCCATATGTTTGAGGCCACACTAACGCGTACGGCACGTGAGCGGCACGGCACGTCGTGGGCTATGTGGATAACTGACAACTACTTAGATCCCATGCCCTTCACGCGCGCTAATCTGAATCCAGACGTTGAAACTAGGGGGAACCTGCCATGAGCCTGTCCGACCTGCCCGGTCCAATTCCGGATCCTGCCGTTGTGCGGGGCGGTACGGCCACCGCCCTGGCCGAGCCTGTGGACCGTGTCCGGGCACTATGGATTACAGGCGTTGTACTCATCAATGTGGGCATCAACGCGGCGTTCTTCGGCCCCATTCAGGTGCTGTTGGGCCAGCAGGCGGCTCACTTTGATGAAGAACAAAAGGAAGCGATTCTGGCTCTTGTCACGGGCTGCGGCGCCGCTGTTTCCTTGGTGGCCAATCCCTTGTTCGGGGCGTTCAGCGACCGTACCGTCTCCCGCTTCGGACGTCGCGTTCCGTGGGTCCTCGTGGGAGCAATCCTGGGCGCGGTAGCACTCGTAGGACTGGCGGGAGCACCGAACGTCGCCATCATGACGGTGCTGTGGTGCTTGGTGCAGGCCGGATGCAACGGCGCCTATGCGGCAATCACCGCTGCGATCCCAGACCGCGTTCCAGTGCCGCAACGCGGCACCGTCGGTGGTTTGGCAGCCATGGGACAGACAGTTGGCATCCTGGCGGGCGCGGTGATTGCCGCCGTCGTAGCTGGAAACTTTGCTGCCGGCTACCTGGTGTGTGCAGCAGCGCTGCTGGCCGGAATCGTGCTGTATCTGTTCAAGAATGACGACCAGCCGCTCCCAGTCCAGGCGCGTCCACCGTTCAGTCTTGTGCGGTTTTTCCAAGGTTTTTGGATTTCGCCGGCGCTCTATCCCGATTTCGCCTGGGCATGGCTCACGCGGTTGCTGGTGAACATTGGCAACCACATGGTCACGCTCTATCTATTGTTCTTCCTCAGCGATGCCGTACATGTGAAGGAAACCGAGGGCATCGAACCCGCGTTCGGAGTGCTTATCCTGACCGGCCTGTATGCGGTCATGGTGATCGTCACCAGCGTGATTGGCGGAACACTGAGCGATCGGATGGGCAAGCGGAAGCCTTTGGTCATCGCCTCGTCCGTCATCATCGCCATTGCGTCATTGATTCTCGGGTTTGCGCCGACGTGGGGCGGCGCCATCACGGGCGCGATCGTCCTCGGCATCGGCTTTGGAGCCTATTTGGCCGTGGACTTCGCACTGATAACCCAGGTCCTGCCAACGGCGCTGGACCGTGGCAGGGATCTGGGTGTGATCAATGTGGCGAACTCGCTGCCGCAGGTGGTTGCCCCGCTCATCGCTTTCCCGTTCGTCACGTACTGGGGCGGCTACGTCTCGCTGTACGTAGCCGCCGCCGTCATCGGACTCCTTGGGGCCGTGTTCGTGGTGAAGATCAAGAGTGTGACCTAGGCCTGGAAGGCGGACTGGGCCTAGAAAACGGCGGTGAAGCTGCCCCAGCCCCAGCCGACCGCTGATTGGCCCACCCAGTAGCTACCAGGCAGTCCCTGGGCCAGATAATCCGCGCCGTTGCCGTAGTACATGGTGAGCTGGCCGCTGCGGTCTATGCCAAACACGTCAACCTTGTCGTCACCGTTGAAGTCCCCTGCAGAGCCGATCGTGGTGAGGGCCTCCCAGCCGTAACCGACCGTCGATCCCGTGTAGCGTTCAAACGACCCGTTGCGGCTGCTCGAAAAGATCATCAGGTTGCCGTATTGGCCCCTCGCGGCAACCTGCAAATCGCTTCGGCCTTCGAAGTGACCAACGGACATCAGGGAGTCATATCGGCCCCACCCCCAACCGATGGTGTACGAAGGCAGCCAACCGCCGTGCCCGTCGCCGGGGTAGAGGACTAGATTGGTCGATGCGTCCCTTGCGATGAGATCGTTCGTACCGTCACCGTTGAAGTCGCCAGCTCCAAAAATGGCTGTGAATCCGTTCCAGCCTTGGCCGACCTGGATTGCCTTCTTCCAACCGCCGGACCCGTTTCCCTGGTACAGGTACAACCGACCCTGCGCATCCCGTCCCATAACGTCAACAGTGCCGTCGCCGTCGAAGTCACCCGGTGACAACAAAAGGTTGAAGGCATTCCATCCGGTTCCGATGACTTGGGTGGGTTGCCAATGTCCCCGGCCGTCTGTCGGGTACAGCAAGAGACGGCCGGCCGCGTCCCGGGCGAAGATATCCATGGTGTTGTCCCCATTGAATCCACGAGCGCGGGGCTTCGCAGCGATCCGCAGCGATTCACGGGCCTGCAGGGTCAAGGTTGACTCCACATCGTAGGTGACCGTTACGAAGGCAGTCACAACACGACCATAGTCAGCTGCTGTGGCCCTGTATGTCTGACCGGTGGCGCCGGGTATGACTTGGCCGTCCCGCGTCCAGTAGAACGACAGCGAAGGGCTTCCGCCTTCTGGCACGACCATCGGTGTGGTCCAGCTTAGGTCGGCCTTGAGAAGTCCGCCGACTGCAGGTTCTCCGGTGAGTTCCGGTGGTGCCATGTAGATCTGCCGCATCGGAGCGGCCACAAGAGGAACAGCGGCCTGCGCGGGCAGGCCCGAAGCGATGAGAGCGCCGGCCAGGGCCGAAGCAGCAAGCAAAGAAGACAGCCGGCGAAGTCGGTTAGGCGCGCTGAAGCGGGGAGCAGTGCGAGAGTTCAAGATTTCCTCATGAAGAAAGTTGGCCGATGCGGCCATGCGATGGTGGTGAAATAAATCCTAGAAAACAGAGGTGAAGCTGCCCCAGCCCCAGCCGACAGTGGATTGCCCCGACCAACGGATCGAGGGCTGTCCACTCGTCAAATAGTCGGAGCCTTTGCCGTAGTACATGGTCAGTTGGCCTGCGGTGTCGATGCTGTAGACATCGATTTTGTTGTCTCCATTGAAGTCACCGGCCGAGTTGACCGTGGTGAAGCCGCTGAATCCCCAGCCGATGGCGTTCGAGTGACCATCGAACCATCCGTTACGGGTGGACTCGTGAAGGATCAGGGTTCCGTAGATATCGCGGGACACGATTCCGAGCTTGTTCTGGCCACCGAAGTGTCCCACGGTGAAGACTGGATTCTGATTGATCCAATAAGTGTCAACGCCGTAGGGCTGAAGCCATCCGCCGCGTCCGTTCCCAGGGTAGAGAATAGCTTGGTGCCACTGGTCCACGGCAAGGAGATCGTTGGTTCCGTCGCCATTGAAGTCACCTGCAGCAGAGATTGTCTTGAACGCCTGCCATCCTTGACCAATCTGCAAGGCCTTCTTCCAGCCCCCCGTGCCGTTGCCCTGGTAAAGGAAGAGCCGGCCCTGGCCGTCGCGACCTATGACGTCCACCGTGCCGTCTCCGTCGAAGTCGCCCGGCGATACCAGGAGATTGAAGATGTTCCAACCCGTTCCGAGCACCTGGGCGGACTGCCAATTGCCGCGGCCATCGGTGGGGTACAGCAACAGTCGTCCGGCGGCATCCCTGGCGAAGATGTCCAGGGTGTCGTCACCGTTAAAACCCCGGGCCCGGGGTTTGGCGGCTATCCGCAACGGATAGTCGGCCTGCAGGGTCAATTTCGATTCGGCATCATAGGAAACCGTGACGAACGCCGCTACTACGCGGCCCTGGTCAGCTTGGGTTGTACGGTAGGTCGAGCCGGTGGCCCCTGCGATGGTTTGACCGTCCCGCGTCCACCTGTACGTGAAAGCCGGCGTGCCACCCTCGGGTATGACGAATGGCGCATATCCCCCCAGGTCTGCCCTTAGCAGACCTCCAACGCTGGGGTCGCCGTTCAATTGCGGCTGGCCCATGTAAATCTCGCGGGCAGCTGCTGCAACTACGGTAGGCGCTTGGGTTGACGCGGCTTCCGCGGGACCAGCCAGGGTGCAGGCTGCAGCCGCACAGGCAACGGCGGAGGCGGTCAGCAACGTCAAGAATCGACGACGGCGGCTGGGTGCGGCTGGATACGAAGCAAGAGCTGATTCCATGGTTCCCCTACAAGAATGACAATTCTGAAGGACCCCGCCGGATGCCTTCGGACGGGGTCCTGTTGATGGTGACTACTTAGAAAACAGCGTTGAAGCCGCCCCAGCCCCAGCCGACTACAGCGGAGCCCTTCCACCCGCCTGAGCCATTGCCGTAGTACATGCGCATCTGGCCGGAGGTGTCGATGCCCCAGACGTCGTTGGCGCCATCGCCGTCGAAGTCGCCGGCACCGCCGAGCTTGGTGATGGCGTTCCAGCCCTGGCCGATCACACGGCTGGTGGTCCACCCGCCATGACCATTGCCACCGTAGAAGACAAGGTTTCCGGCGCCGTCGCGGGCCAGGACATCAGGCTTGTGGTCGCCGTCGAAATCACCCGGGGAGAACACCGAAGTCATGCCGCCCCATCCCCAGCCGATGGTCGAAGCAGCAAGGAAGCCGCCTTGACCATTGCCCGGGTACAGCACGAGCTCACCGGAAGACTTGCGGGCAAGGAGGTCGTTGTTGCCGTCTCCACTAAAGTCGCCCGCCGCGAAGATGGTGTTGAAGATTCCCCAGCCCCAACCGATCTGTTGTCTCGGGTACCAACCACCATGCCAGCCAGCCGGATAGAGAAAGAGTGAGCCGGTGCTGTCACGGGCGATAACGTCATTTTCGCCGTCGTTGTTGAAGTCGCCGGCAGCGAACATAGCGTTGAAGATATTCCACCCCGAGCCGACTTCATATGCCTGCTGCCACGTGCCATTTCCGCCGGTGGGGAACAAACCGAGGCGTCCCCAGGAGTCCCGGACGTACAGGCTCATCGTGTACGGATCCCAATACTCGGCACGGTAGAAGCCGGACGTGTGGGGACGATCGATGTCTACGGGAGTCACGTAGTTGAAGTCCAGGGCGTCCAAGGCCACAGCCGCAGTTCCGGAGGCGGGGAGGTTGCCGGGATTGTGGATCAAGGAACCATCGCGCCAGTAACCAACTTCCTGACCAGCTGCGGTTTGAATCTGCATGTACTGGGCAAGGTACGTTCCCGGCGGGGTCCCCTGTGCAAAGAAGACGTCGAAGGAGTACGTCGAATCAGCGGAGCTGTAAGAGCCCTGCGTCATCGTCGTGTGCAATTTGCCCGTTGCAGTATTCCGGAACAGGACGTAGACGTCAGTGATTGGACCGGATGCCTGAAGGGTGACACGTGATGTTGCCTGCCCTCCAGCGCTGATCGCGTCTGGCGTCGTAGAGACCGCTACAGGTACCGGTGCGAAGGCGTCATCGGCGTGGGCTGCAGGTGCCAAACCCAGCCCGCCGACCAAAATAGCGCTGCCCATAAATGCGGCCAGCCAGCTGCGCACGCGGCGCAGAGGAGTGCTCCCCATGGTTCCCCCAAATTAGGCCGGTCGCAGATGGCCGGCGGGTGTAAGTGACTTGAGAGTACATGGAGTCGCCGACAGTCTGGGAATTTGCTGGCAAAAATTCGCGCAAAAGACAAGTCAAGCCGAAAACGCAACCAAAATCGGCTTAGAAAACCGCGGTCAGGTAGCCCCAGCCGGTGCCAATCTCATGCGATTGGCGGTAGTAGTACCGGTCGGGACTCATCTCCTCGCCGCGGAAAGCACCTTGGTCCGTCACGTTAAAGAAGTAGTTGTACTGCTCCCACAAATTGAAACCACCGAGGGGACCCATATAGCGGCTTGACGCGTAATTGCCCAGCAATACCCCTGAGGAAGACCAGCCCCCCTTGCCATTGGGATAGTAGGCATGCAGTCTCCCGTCCGTTCCTCTGGCAAGAATGTCGGAGACGCCGTCTCCGCTGAAGTCGCCGGGTGTGAACACTCTATTGAAGACGTTCCACCCCTGCCCGACCTGTGATGCCGTGAGCCATCCGCCACGGCCGTTGCCCGGGTAGAGGAACAGCCGGCCCTGCGCATCGCGGGCCAGGATGTCGCTTGTTCCGTCGCCGTTGAAGTCACTGGCGGGAATGATCTCGCTGAAAGCACCCCAACCCGTACCAATGACCGAAGAACCCAGCCAGCCGCCGCGTCCGTTGCCCCGGTAAAGCCATAGCTGTCCGGATGTATCACGGGCCAGAACGTCCATGCCGCCATCGCCGTCGAAGTCGCCCGGGGATGACAAAGACGTGAAGTTGGCCCAGCCCCAGCCGATGTCTTTGCTCCCGCTCTTGAACTCTCCGCTGGCGCCTCCGGAGAACAGGGTGAGTGTGCCGTTCGGTTTCCTGGTGATCACGTCAGGCCTGGTGTCGCCGTCGAAGTCACGCAGGAGCGAATGCAACTTTACCCTGGGGTCGCTCGAGCTGCGGAAGATACCCACCACACTTCCGGCGTAGCTGACCACCGCAGCCACACCGAGCTCCTTTCCTGCCTCACCTGGCTTGGGGCTGTAGGTGGCGCCGGTTGCTCCGGCAATAGGCTCTGCGACGTCCACCAGCCATTGGTAGCTGACCGTCGGCTGGGCTCCTGCCGGCAGCCCTTTGATGGTTGAGGGGTCGAACCCGGCCTTGACGGGCGTCCGCACGGAGACATTGGCTGGCAGGTGCGGATCAGCGGCGTCCACCAGGTAAAAGGGAGCGGTTTCCACTGTTTCCGGCAGACGGCCCGCCGCCATTGCGGTGAGTTTCAAGGTCAGGCCGGACCCCGTACCGGCGAGGTTGTCCGGAACGTGGAACCAGCTGGCGTCCGAAGACTGTCGGATTCCGTCCCGGAACCACTCGTAGGTGTACGCCGTAGGTGGAGCGGACCATGTGCCATGCTGGACGTCGAACGACAAGTAGGAGTACCCAGCCTCTTTTCTGATCCCAAGACTGGGCGGAACCAGATTGCTGTTGGGCGTCAGGACACTGCCGGGGTTGTTAACGGTGAAGTCGAGGCTTTCCCACGGAACAGAAAAGTTGTATTTGCTGGGTGTGCCACGGAAGTACGCCAGGGTTTCCGAGCCGTAACTGATAATCACGCTCTGCAGTTTGTGTGACCCCTGGAAGAACGCGTCCGCAGTGACGGAGGCTGATGCAGTTGCAGTCAGCGGGCCGGCGGCGGGCGTCCCCGACCATTCAATGCGGTGTTCCGTCGCGAGGGATTCATCCTTGTAGATGAAGAGCACCCGCTGGGCACGCTGGGCGAGAGTGAAGCCTATCTGCACTGTGGAGCCAGGGGCGGTAGTGGCAGGCGAAACGCGTTTCAGGGACGTCAGCTCGGGCACCGGTTGTTCAGCTGCCACGGCTGGAGCACTAGTCAACACAGTTCCTGGTCCCAGGACGGCGGACATCGTGAGCCCCATGAGGAGAGGCAGGAGCCGATGCAATGATGTTTTGCGTCGGGGCGAGGCGGCCGTAGTTGTAATCAATTGATCCCCCGGGGATGTGAAGTAGATGCCAGCATGAGGTGCGTTAGAAGACAGTATTGAAGGCGTTCCAGCCCCAACCGATAGTGGCTTGGCGTTTCAGGGCGACGTGGCCCAATCCATAGAACATGGTCAGCCGTCCATCGGGGTGTATCCCGTAAACCTCCGGGACGCCATCGCTGTCGAAATCTCCGGGTGCACCAATCCGGCTGAAGCCTCCCCAGCCGTAGCCTGCATAAGCGCTGAAGGCGTTGGGCGTCCACGCATTGTCGGCAAAATATCCGTTGCCGGAGCCGGAATACATCCGGAGGTTAGCGTCGCTGTCGCGGGCGAAAATGATGCGCGAGTCAGGCGAGACGAAAATGTTGAACTCTCCCCAACCACCGCTAAGGGCGTGAGGTGCCAGGAAACCGCCCCGGCCGTCGCCAGGGTACAGAACCAAAGTGTTGGAGGCGTCCCGCGCGATCAAGTCCGCAGTTCCGTCGCTGTTGAAGTCTCCCGGGGCCACGATGTCCTTCATCGTCCCCCAGCCCTGCCCTATCTGGAACGAGCGCAGCCAGCCACCTTGGCCGTTGCCTTGGTACAAGTAGAGCCGCCCAATTCCATCCCGCGCCATGACGTCGACGTTTCCGTCGCCGTCAAAATCACCTGGGGAAAGAAGGGATGTGAACCCGTTCCATCCCTGGCCAATTTTTTGCGCCGCCAGCCAGCCGCCACTGCCGTTGCTTGGATACAGCCAGAGATTTCCCGCGCCATCACGGGCGAAGATGTCTCCCGTGCCGTCTGCGTTGAAGCCCTTGCCCCTCTTCTTGTCAGCTATGGGTCCGACCAGGTCCACTACTTCGGTGACCGCCGAGCCTGCGTCGAAGCGAGCCGTTACTCCCGCTGTGATGACTACACCCTTGTCGGCAAGCGTTGGCCGGTAGTCCCGGGACGTGGCACCTGGAATAGGAGTCCCGTTCCGTTTCCATACATAGGTGTAGTTGGGCTGCCCGCCCACTGGATCGACGCCGGCAGCATCGTGTTCCAGCCTGATCTGGCCTCCCACGGACGCGTCACCAGTGATGCGTAGATTTCCAACCCAGACGCGGCGGGGCATTGGCCCGAATGCCGAAGTGGACACGCTGGCGGGCAGATATCCGGCCGCCCGCGCAGTCATCTTGACCCAGATCATGTTGCCGGGGTCGAAGGACATGTTGGACTGGTATGTGTCATTGACGGCGTAGTCGATGGGTGCACCATTCCTGTACCACTGGAAGCCAGCGAAGGTCGGTTCAACAGGCCACGTTCCGGGATTGATGCCAAGTTTGGTGTTGTAGACCATGTCGCCGGTGATGCTCGGGTTGACAGTGGGAGTGAGTTTCGGCAGCACCTTGGCGGGGTTGTTCACCGCAAAATCACCTGTAGCAAGTCCTGCCCGCACAGCGGTACCAAGTGGAACAGGTGACGTCCGCTCCAGCGTGCCATCACGGAGGTAAGAGTCTTTGGCTAGTCCATCGAAGTACGAGATTTCGACACGTTCCAGAGTGTAGGGACCGGAAGCTTGCGCGGCCGTGACTGCTCCCGTTGCCGTGACGGTTTGGGGCCCGGGCGCAGGGTTGCCTGCCCACGCCAGCTCGAAACTTGTGACCTCGGAAACGTCGCGGTAGATCACCCGGACTGACTGGGCAAGCTGGGAGAGCTTCACCTGCACTCCCGCGGATTGGCCGGGCGCGAAAACCGAATTTAGGGGAGTGAATGCCACCGGTACAGGAGCTGCGTAGGGGAGTGAAGGATTGTTGACCTTGAAGTCCCGTGCAGCAGGATCACCGAAGGGTGAGGTACCTGTTCCCGGCGGGTAAATGCTTCCCCCGCGGTAATAGATCTGGGAGGTACCCAAAGTGGAGATTACCTGGACGTAACTCACCTCGATCGTCCCATTCGGCCATGAGGACGGGGAAGCCACACCAGCCACGGTTCCGCTGGTTGCTCCAGCCGATGACCACGTCAGCGTGTGCGGACCCGCGGCACTCCGTAGGCCGACCTCAACGCGCTTAACCGCGACGGAAGTAGTGAAGTTGAATCTGACCGGGGCTCCGGCGTCGACTGTCGCAGCGGAGGTGCGAACAAAAGTCGAGAGGACCGGTGTGGCAGCATGCGCTGGCGCGACAGGCGTCAGGATGAGAGCCACCAAGGCAATTACGATGGCAGATAGCAGTGAACGCGCAGTTCTGGAAGATCCATGAAAGCGCAGAAGAAAATGAGACCCCAAGAATTCCCCCAAAAGTACAGGCCGGAGCGGCCTGTCGAGGCCAGTTGAGAAGACAATACAGCCAGGGAGTGCAGGGCGAAGCAAATGAGATTGAATTGTCGCAATACACCGATATGTGTCGGGAGCACACCGAAAACGCAACCAAAATCGGCTTAGAAAACCGCCGTGAACCCACCCCAGCCCCAGCCAACAACTCCGGCGCCTTTCCAGCCTCCGATGCCGCTGCCGTAGTACATGTTCAGTTGGCCGGCGGCGTCGATGGCCCAGACGTCGTTGAAGCCGTCTCCATTGAAGTCGCCGGCCCCACCAATGCGGGACATGACGTTCCAGCCAGTGCCAATAGCTCGGGCAGTTGTCCATCCGCCGTTGCCGTTGCCGCCGTAGAGCCGCAGGTTTCCACCGCTGTCACGGCCCAGGACATCGGGGTTGCCGTCGCCGTCGAAGTCGCCGGGCGAGAAGACCTGGCTGAGGGCGTTCCACCCCTGGCCTACGGCGCCGGGGGATTTAAAGCCGCCCGTCCCGTTGCCGGGGTAGAGCACCAAGGCGCCTAAAGGCGTGCGGGCGAGGACATCGTTGGTGCCATCGCCCGAGAAGTCGCCTGCGGCGATGATCGAATCGAAGACGTCCCAGCGCCAGCCGATCTGCTTGCGCGGAAGCCAGCCGCCAGTCCCATTGCCGGGGTACAGGAACAAGGAGCCATCGTGGTCCCTTGCGATGACGTCATTGAAACCGTCTCCGTCAAAGTCGCCGGCGTTGAAGACGATATCGAACATGTCCCAACCAAAGCCGATGGTCCGGGCAGCTTGCCAGTGGCCTGCGCCATCAGTGGGGTACAGGAGCAGGTTCGCCGCAGCATTCCGCGCGAACAGGTCCATGGAGGCCCCGGCGTCGAAACCTGTTGTGTGCGGTTTGTTCCGAACCACGGTGCGGCCGAAGACCGTAAACGGACGCGTGGCCGTCACAGGATTGCCCACTTGGACTACTGCCCGGAAACCAACGACGGCGCCGCGGTCCGCTGCCTGAAGGGTGTAAGTCTTCGTCGTGGCACCGCTGATCACCGTACCGTTGCGCACCCATTCGTACCTGACGCTTACGGGTCCCGCGAGTGTCCCGCTGGAAACACTGCCCTCGTTAAAGACGCCGGTGAGCTTCTCGCCCACGAGCAACTTGCCTTGGAGCGTAGGAGCGGTAGCTGTGATGGGTGACGTGGGCGTCAGCGGGAGCGACGAAGCCGACACAGCCCGGTAGCCTGACCGCGTGGCCGTGACCCGTACTGACAGCGTCTGGTCTAGGTCTGCTTCTGCGATGCGGTAAGTGTTTTGCGTGGCTCCAGGGATCGGCTGGCCGTTGCGCAGCCACTGGTAGGCGAAGCCAGTGGGCGGCTGGGTCCAAGATCCGTTGTCCGTGGTCAGCACTTGGTCGTAGCGTGCCACGCCTGTGATGCTTGGTGGCTTGATATTTGGATTGTCCACGAGCGGAAAGTTGGGATTGTTGACGGCGAAGTCAACGCCGTCCAAGGCTCCCGGCCGCTGCGTCGGTGCTTCCAGCCCTTGGGAGAGGAAGAGGATGTTGCCGTCGCGGCCGTAGCGGACAACCCCCTGGCCCAAGGGGAGCATGATGTTGACGCTGAGGAGTTTGTAGCGCCCGGTTCGCTGGAAGGCGCTTCCGTCCACCGGCACTTTGGCTTGGGCGCTGTAGGGCCCGGCCAGCTGGCTGGTAGGTCCGTAGAGGGTGGCCTGCTCCAAGGTGTCCTCATTGACGTAGGTGAAACCTACTTCCTTCGCAGGACCGCTCAGTGTGAAGGACAAGGAGATAACACTCCCGGGACCCACCGTTGCCGCTGACGTCCGGACCACCACGGTGGGAAGCGGGACGGTTGTTCCTGCAGCTGTAGCCCGGGGCGCTGGGACTGCGATTGCCAGCGCGGAGCACAGGAGGATGGCTAGAAGTATGTGAAAACCCGTCCGTACTGAATGCACAAAACCCGCTGGGCGCACGGAAGAAAAAGTCGTCATGTTATCCCCCAGTCCCTAGAACAAGGCGTTAAAACCGCCCCAGCCCCAGCCGATGGTTTGGGCGCCGTTCCAGCCGCCGTCGCCGTCGCCGTAGTAGGCCAGCAGCTGGCCGGATCCGTCCACTGCATAGACGTCTACATTGCCGTTGCCGTCGATGTCGCCGGCGGCGCCAATGGCGGACATTCCGTTCCAGCCTTGCCCGATCACCGCCATGCCTGCCCAGCCGCCAGCTCCATTGCCCTTATACAGGCGCAGGGCACCTGAGGTGTCGCGGGCCAGGATGTCCACGTTGTGGTCACCGTCGAAGTCACCGGGCGTGATGATCTTGTTGACCACGTTCCAGCCGCTGCCTACAACAGACCGGTTGAGCCAGCCGCCGTCGCCGTTTCCGGGGTAGAGGTAGAGCAAGCCACTGGAGTCGCGGGCGAGGATGTCGTTGTTGCCGTCCCCATCGAAGTCGCCAGGGGACACTATCGAGTTAAAGCCATTCCATCCCGCGCCTACTTGGCGGCCGGCGAAGAACCCGCCATCCCCGGTTCCTGCGTAGAGGAAGAGGTTTCCGGCTGAGTCCTTTGCGAGGATGTCGTTGGTCCCATCCCCATTGAAGTCGCCCGGCGAGACCACGGTCCCGAAACCATTCCAGCCGGGACCTACGGTCCTGGCGGATTCCCAGGCGCCGCCAACGCGGGGATACATCATGAGGGTGCCATCTGTGCGGCGGGCAAGCAGTTCGAAGGTGCCCCGCCCGGTGAAGCCGTTGGCCCGGTTGGAGGCGGAGATCTCTACAGTCTCGGCGCTGCCAACTTCCAAGGGCTCACAGCCGGATTGGCTGGCCGCTACGTGCGCGGCGATTGTCTTGCCGCGGTCCTCTTCACCGAGCTTGTAGTTCCACCACTCCCAGTGATCCTCAGCGAGGACCCCATCACGGGTCCAGTAGATGCGGTAGTCCGGTCCGGCGGCCGCGCCGCAGCCACGGTAAGAGTCAGGATCGATCTCCACGGTGAGCGTGGAGCCGACAAACGGCGCACCGTGAACCACGGGATCTGTGGGGTCCATGGTTGCCATGGCAGGTGCCGGGGCGAAGGCGACGGCGGCAATAAGCGCGGCCGCAATCCCGGCTACCGCTCGGCGCACGCCTGATGCACGGCATGATAGAGCGTTCATTGTGTCCTCCCCAGACTTATGCGGTTAATGGTACCGCGGCTGGGACTCAGCTAGAAGATTGCTGTGAAGCCGCCCCAGCCGTTACCCACCACCTGGGATGTGCGCCATCCCGTCCGGCCATCGCTGTAATAGATCACCAGCCGGCCCTGCTGGTCCACGCCGTAAACGTCCGGGAAGCCATCATTGTCGAAGTCACCCGCCGCACCCGCGGCTTTGAGGGCATTCCAACCAACACCGATAAGCCACGACCGCGTCCAGCCACCGGCCCCATTGCTGCCATAGAAATAGAGGTACCCGCTGCGGTCACGCGCCAACACGTCCACCTTGCCATCGCCGTTGAAGTCGCCAGGCGTCAGCAGGGTGTCCATCACCTGCCAGCCCTGCCCGACGGCGGTCCTCGCCAGCCAGCCTCCGGAACCATTGCCCGGGTACAAGTAGAGGGCGCCGCCGGGTTCCCTGGCCAGGATGTCGTTGTTGCCGTCCCCGTTGAAGTCACCGGGGCTGACGATTGAGTCGAAAATGTTCCAGCCCTTGCCGATGGTCTGGGCCGGCTTCCAACCACCGGTTCCGTCGCCGGCATAGAGATAAAGCGTGCCTGCTGAATCCCGTGCGATCACGTCGCCCTTGCCGTCACCGTTGAAGTCGCCGGGGGAAAGGACAAGGTTGAAGACGTTCCACCCCCAGCCCACGGTGCGGGCGGCATCCCAAGCGGCGCCTGTCCGCCCATACAGCATCAATGAGCCGTCACTTCCGCGCGCCAGGAGTTCGAAGCTGCGGCCCGTGAATCCGTTGGCCCGGTTGGGCGCAGCGACGGGGCCGGTCTCGTCGCTGTGGAGGGTTTCGCCTCCGCATGCGGTTTTGCTGGCTGTCAGGTGCGCGGCCATCCGGGCGCCCGTGTCATCCTGCTGCAGGAGATAGCTGCGCCCGGTTTCGCCCGCCACCAGGAAGCCATCTCTTGTCCAGTAGACGGTGAAATCAGGGCCCTTTCCGCCGCCGCAGCCGTAGAAGGTATATGGGCCGATTTCGGTTGTTAGCGTCTTGCCGACAAACGCGTCACCAATGACAATGGGGTCCGGCCCGTTGCTGGACGCGCCCGACGCCGGCAGGGGGCTAAGCGCCACGGCCGCCACAGCGGCGGTCAGCAGCGCTGCTGCCATCCGGCGTCGAAAATTCCCCATAGTGGTCTTCCTCCCATGTGCTCACCCAAATCTTCCTGCAGTGTATGTGCGGCACCCGCCCTTTCATGGGAACGGCATGGATGCGTTCGAAGAAGGGCGCTCTCAGGAAACGGTCATTTTGCTCACGTATCATTGGTGCGATCGGCCTGCCGCGGGTCCTTTGACCTGAGCCGGCCGCTTCCTTGCCAGCCTGCCAAGAGATCGCCGGAAATGCCCGAACCGTTTTCCCTGGAACCGTACTCCCTTGATCTGACGACGGGGTTGCCCCGTATGGCTGCCGCACCCACCACGCCGCGGCAGCTGCTGCGCTATGCCCGCATCCTGAAGACCGCGGCGGGCTTTGCCCAACGTCAATTCGACACGTTGAGTTTGTCCGACATTGCCGCTAAAGCGGACGTGCCGCTGGGCACCCTGTATCGCTACTTCCCCTCCACAGCGCACCTGATGTTGGCCGTGTACCGGCAGCAATTGCGCGAGCTTCGGGATGGCTTGCGCCAGAGGAAAGGCAAGGGCCATGCACTTGCGGGTTTGATGATGGAGATCTTCCACCTGAGGGTTATGCAGCCCGGGGTGGAGCACTGCCTCATCCGGCCTGCAGGCAAAGACAGCGATACCGCCCAGTTGCTGCGGGAGATCGACCTCTTGTCCGAAGAAGTCGTGGGTTCCTTGAGCAAAGAGCCCGGAAACGATGCCCCGAAGGCCAGGATTCTGTTGCATCTGGTCAGTGGTCTGGTCCAGGCCGTCCGGTGTCGTCGCTTGTCGCTCTTTGAGGCAGAGAAGGACCTCAAGAAGGCGTGCAGCCTCATGACCGGGGAATGACGATATAGGTCTTCCGGTCTAGACCACCGACCCTCGAGAATGCGTTTTTTCGCGTGAGCTGGGTCACTTTTTGAGTTGCCTAAACGTTTTACTCTCGAATCGTCTCTCTTGGTATTGAATCTTGTACCCTCCGCGCTTCCTTACGCTGGAAACACCGAAGCGGCTAGCAGCCCATACCTGCAGATGCACCTTCCGGGCCAGCCACCCTTGGTCCGAACCAGCAGTTCTGTTCCTGCCCGAACCATGCCGTGGGTCCACGGCTAGCCTGAGGAGACAAAGACGTGTCCATTGAGACAATCGCTACTGACAACGACGCCTTGGTACTGAGCGAAGAAGAGATCTTCGCAGCACACGAGGGCGGCAAGCTGACGATTTCCAGCACCGTTCCCCTGAACAACAAGCGTGACCTTTCCATCGCGTACACCCCGGGCGTCGCCCAGGTCAGCCGCGCAATCCACGCCAACCCCGAGCTTGCCCGCACCCACACCTGGGCTGAGCGCCTGGTAGTTGTGGTCAGCGACGGCACCGCCGTCCTGGGCCTGGGCAACATTGGCGCCAGCGCCTCCCTGCCCGTCATGGAGGGTAAGTCTGCCCTCTTCAAGTCCTTCGGCGACCTCGATTCCATCCCGCTGGTCCTCAACACCACCAACGTGGACGAGATCATCGAGACCCTGGTCCGCCTCCGCCCGAGCTTCGGTGCAGTGAACCTTGAAGACATCTCAGCGCCCCGTTGCTTCGAACTCGAAGAGCGCCTCATCGAAGCACTCGACTGCCCGGTCATGCACGATGACCAGCACGGCACCGCCGTCGTGGTTCTCGCAGCCCTGACCAACGCTGCCAAGGTGACCAAGCGCGAACTCGCGGGCCTCAAAGTGGTTGTCTCCGGCGCGGGTGCCGCCGGCATCGCCATTGCCGAGATTCTTCTTGCCGTTGGCATCAAGGACGTCATCCTGCTCGATTCCAAGGGTGTGGTCAACGCTGAGCGTGCTGACCTCGTAGCTGATCCCAGCAGTGTCAAGGCCCGCATGGCCCAGCGGACCAACCCGCGCGGCATCAGCGGTGGTCCGGGCGAGGGTCTGACGGGTGCCGATGTTTTTGTCGGTGTGTCCTCCTCCAAGCTGGACGAAGAACACCTGAAGCTCATGAACGATCAGTCGATCGTGTTCGCGCTGTCCAACCCGGACCCGGAAGTTCTCCCCGAGGTTGCCCAGAAGTACGCGGCTGTTGTCGCCACCGGCCGGAGCGACTTCCCGAACCAGATCAACAACGTGCTGGCCTTCCCCGGCATCTTCCGCGGCGCACTCGACGCCAAGGCCCGCCGCATCACGCCCGCCATGAAGATCGCTGCCGCCAACGCCATCGCTGAGCTGGCGGCGGAAGACCTTTCCGCGGATTACATCGTGCCGAGCCCGCTGGATGCCCGCGTGGCACCGGCTGTCACCGCGGCTGTTGCCGCCGCAGTGGCTGAGTAGCGGTTACTAACGCAAGAACAAACGACGACGGCGACGCCTCCCATGCCGGGGAGCGTCGCCGTCGCTGTTCGTTAAGGAGCAACGCGGGGTCACCTACGGCCCATGTTGCCCCGTGGGATGGGCCGTAGGTGACCCCGCGTTGCAAGTGGGGGCGGAGGGTCCGCACCTAGACTGGGGCCATGAACGCCGAACTCGTTGTGACCATCCTGTGCGGCCTGGCCATTGCGGTTGGGGTCGCCGGGACCATCATCCCTGTCCTCCCGGGCAGCATCCTCATTGGTGCGAGCCTGCTCGCGTGGGCCATTTGGGGTGGCGCGGGAACCCTCGGCTGGGTGATCTTCGCGATCGGCATGGTGTTTGTGGTGGCCGGGATGGCTGCCAGCGCCGTACTCACGGGGCGAAAACTCAAACAGCATGGGATTCCCAACAGGTCTGTTGTGGTTGGGATAGTTCTTGGCGTGGTGGGAATGTTCGTGATTCCGGTGGTTGGGCTGGTGGTGGGGTTCGCCGTCGGGCTCCTGCTGAGCGAGGTCCAGCGGACCCGTGACTTCCGTACAGCTGTCCGCTCAAGCGGCGCCGCGCTCAAGGCCACGGGCATAGGCATTCTTGTGGAGTTCGGGCTCGCATGTGCGGCTGCGAGCACGTGGGTCATCGGAGTTTGGATCAACGCGGTGAATGGTTAAACTCCGGCGCTGGGATGGCAAAAGATGACAATCCCGGGCCGTGGGATTGTCATCTTTTGCCATCTCGGCGGGACTAGCGGAGGGTGGGTACCCGCACCTGGGCCGGACGGAATGAAGCGCCGGCTCCCGGGAACAAGGGGACGTCGATCCGCGCGTGGGTGTGGATTTCCTGAACCGTATCCTTCGTGTGCTGCGCGATCTCGGCAAGAGTGGTGACCCACATACCGTCGAGGTCTTTCACCCGTTCGATCAGCTGCTCCAATGCGACAGCCCTGGACGGCCGGCCGGAGATGAACGGGTGGTTGGTCAGGACGAAGCAGCTGCCCTGGGCGTGGTGCGCCTGGGCCTCAAGAGTCCACATTTCCAAAGCCTTGGCCGGACTTTCGATGACCCCGCTTCCCGTGACTCCGGGGTAGAACGCGTACTGCTCCCAATCATCCAGGGCCCAGTCAACGGGAATTTCCACGATGTCCCGCGGATCGTCCTCGGCCACTGACATGCGGTAGGGGGCATCGCCGTCGAGCAGGCTTGAGTCGTAAAGGAAGCCGCGGTCCGCGAGCAGTGCGGGCGACTGCCAGTTCAACTCCCACCACGGAGCCCGGTAGCCCACGGGCCGAACACCGGCGACGTTAGCCAGGGCTTCCAATCCACGGTCCAGGTAGCTGGCTTCGGTGGCCGCGTCGATGCCCTGCATTGGCTCGTGAAGGTAGCCATGGTGGGCTATTTCGTGCCCACCGTCAGC
This sequence comes from Paenarthrobacter sp. YIM B13468, assembly GCF_042788025.1. Lineage (NCBI taxonomy): Bacteria > Bacillati > Actinomycetota > Actinomycetes > Micrococcales > Micrococcaceae > Paenarthrobacter > Paenarthrobacter sp. YIM B13468. The sequence goes on from NZ_JBHZPI010000036.1 coordinate 22,550, forward strand.
GATCCTGCGCACCACTTCGGGGTAGCTCTCCGCAGTGAATCCAGGGATGAAGAACGTTCCCTTGACGTCCTGGCGATCCAGGATTTGAAGGAGCCGCGGGACGGCAATCTTGGGGCCATACGACTGGTGGCTCATGAGGGACATGCGCCGGGTGCTGGACGGATCGTGGGCGATGGTGCAGGACTCAGCGTCAACGTCGAAGGTGAAGGACGCTGCGGCTTTGAAACCTTCAGGCCAGGTGATCGGGTGGAGGGAGTCCGCGAAGGCGGGCTGGCTCATGCTGTGGTCCTTTCAACGGCCGGGGCGGTTGCGGGTTGGGTAACGGACACGTGGTTCGAATCGGCAAGGATAAACCTTCGGTGCGCCCGGGGCCCGAGGATTGCGTAGGCTGCCGCGCTGGTCAGTCCGCCGGCCAGCCACGAGAGATCCCAGCCGCCAAGTGCCACGGCGATGGGGCCTTGCATTACAGGTATCAGGCCGTACATGAACAGCCAGGTGGAGAAGATGCCAACCAGCAGGGAGACGATGCCGGCCCAGTTGATCACTGGGAGGCGGTTGGTGCCGACGCCGTCGAAGAGCCGTTCAACCTTTCCGGGCCAGCGCTTCTCCAGCCAGAAGTAGTGCACCAACATGACGCCGCCCCAAGCAGCTACCCATGCCACCAGGCCGATCAACCAGGCGTCCAGTACCGAGGCGAAGTCCTCCTGGAAGATGAAAAACACGACGGCGAGCAGCGAGAAGACGCCGACGAACAGGTTGAGCTTGCGACGATTGATCTTGATGTCCAAGGCCTGCGTAGCCACTGAGAAGGTGTAGATGTTCAGGATGTTGGTGGCGATGGGGCCATGCAACACCATGAGGAGGACGGGAAGGGCAAGGACGCCGAAGTTCTGCACGATCAGCTTGCCGGGGTCGATCTCGCCGCTGTTCGTGGCAAGGCTCGCACCGAGGACACCGAGCCAGACCACGGGAATGAACTGGCCAAGGACCGAAGCCAAATAGACCTTGCGCTTGGGAACCGAGGTGCTGACGAAGCGCGAGTAGTCCGCGGCGTACGTGAACCAGGTGATGCCCCAGCCGATGCCGATGGCCGTCATGACTGCACTCATCGCCGCGATCCGTTCGGATCCTTCAAGGATGTTGCCGGCCGGACCTGCATAGCCCCAGTCGATCTTCATGCCGAACCAGGCCACTGCGGACATAACGGCCAGGATGATGATGGTGGGCGGGACAGTCCACTTTTCGAAAGCGGCGATCGCCTTGTAGCCGAACCAGGCGATGGCAACCTGGGCGGTCATGATGAGAGTGGCCACGCCGATCTTCCAGGCGTAGTTCTTTGCGGTGGGGTCCACCCAGCCCAGCGTTCCGAAGAGCGCCATGACCAGGTCCAGGATGATCCACGTATTGACCGCGCACCATCCGATGACGAGGAGGGCCTGGATGGCGGCGGGGAGGTAGTTACCGCGGCGACCGAACGCGGCCCGGGCGAGGACCATGCCTGTGGCGCCGGTCCTTTGGCCAAGGAGGACGAAACAGCCAAACAGCAACATGCCGATCAGGTTGCCCAGGACCAGGACAAAGACGGTGTCGGCGAAGCCGAGGCCGAGGTGGATTCCGAGTGCGCCCAGCACCCAGTTGATAGGAGCAAGGTTGGCGCCGGCCCAGATCCAGAACTGGCCTGAGACCTTGCGCGTGCGGTCTGACTCGGGGATGGGCTGCAGCCAGGCTTCGCTGTCATGGGCCGGCGCCGTTGCCGGGTCTGACGGCGCTGAGCCTGACTGCTGTGAGGCAGGGGAGAGGTTGTCTTGCATGAGGGAGAGCCTCCGTGTGTGAAAGGGACTCTTTCAGAGTATGTGCCACAGATCACAGCAACAAGATACGATGTGTCTAAAGAAATTGTATTCGACAGTACGGAGTGTCATGTCCATCCTTCTCGGTCAGGCTTTGGAACGTGAAAGCCTCAAAGCCGCTGAACCGCGCCTGCTCAATTCGGTGACTGACGCACTGAGCCGCCCAGTCCGTTGGGTGCACTCCAGCGAGGTTTTAGACATCGCTCCCCTTCTCAGCGGCGGCGAACTGCTCCTCAGCGGCGGCCAGGCGCTGGCCCTTGAGAGCTCCGGGCGGCAAGCCGAATACGTCCGGGAGCTAGCGGCCCGCGGCATAACTGCACTGGCCCTGGAAACCGGACCGACACTGCCCGAAGTTCCGGGTCCCATGCTGGAAGCCGCCGAAGCGGCAGGCCTGCCCGTTATTGAATTGCGTCACGTTGTTCCGTTCGTGGCCGTCATGCAGGAGATCAACTCACTCCTGGTCAGCGAGTCCGTCGAACAGCTTCAACGCGGCGACCAAGCCAGCCACGCGATGGCAGCCGAACTCGCCCATGGCGGCGGACTTGACCAACTTTTGGCTGTCTTGGCAGAAAGGACAGGTGCCAGCGCGCGGTTGGTATCGCCGTCGGGCCTTACCCTGGGTTCGGCAGCGGGTTCCGCAGCGGCTTCGGCCCCAGGCACAGCGCCGCCGGAGGAGGACGGCGGACTCATCACTGTTGATGTGCCCGTGCGTGGCGTCCTCGCCGCCCGCTTGGAGCTGCGAGTGCCCGACGACGGCGACAGTGGCCTCGCGCGCGTGGCGGGCGAGCGGTCGGTGGACATCCTTGGCCTGGCCCTGTTGCAGCGGATGCCGCCAGGATTGAAGGAGTTGGCGGGCATTGAACTGATGCGGGCCATCAATTCCGGCAGCCAATCGTGGCAGCTCCAGCAGCTCGGGCCGGCGTCGGGTTTTCCCGCCAACGGCCAGGTTGCTGCGCTGGTGATCCGCTCCACAGGTGCAGGGCATCTCCGCTCGGCCTTGGATGCAGTGCTGCGTGCGAACGTGCCGCACAGCGCAAGCTATGCAGATAACGCGGAGCTGATCGCACTCGCTTCCGTTGGCGATGGCGCTGCTACCCGGGTGGCCCTGATGGACGCGCTCAGGGCATTGGAAACGCCGGCCGGATCCGCGATAGCGCTTGGCCCGGTGGGCAGGGGGATCGATGAGGCCCCGTGGTCCTTGGCCGAGGCGCGCCGGACGTTGGACCTGGATCTGGTGGGAGGTGGCGTGGTGGATGCTGAAGCCTTCGCCGTGGAGCGCCTCGCCGAGGAACATCTGGACCCAGCAACCCGCGAAGGGTTCGTGCAGCGGCAGTTGGGTGCCGTCGTCGAGCATGACCAACTGCGGCGATCCGAGCTGTTACGGACGCTCACCGTGTGGCTGGACACCGGCTGCAACACGGCCCAAGCCGCACGCGAACTGCACTTGGAACGGCAGTCCATGCACCACCGGTTGCAGCGGATCTTCGAGCTGTGCGGGGGAGATCCCCGGGGAACGGGAAGGCTCGCCGCGTTGCACCTGGCTTCGAGGCTGGCTCGGCTGCCGAACCCTTAAACGCCAAAACGACGGCCCGCTGCGCACACGACGATTTAAAACGTCGACTGCGTAGCGGACCATCGAAATGGGGCGCGCAAGGCGTTACTTCAGCACAATCGTCCTGTTCCCATTCAGGATGATCCGCCCTTCGCAGTGCCAACGAACGGCGTTGCTGAGGGCCTTGCACTCCGTGTCCCGACCGGCGGCTACGAGATCTTCCGGTCCGAACGTGTGATCCACCTCAACCACCTGCTGGGAGATGATCGGGCCCTCGTCCAGCTCGCCGTTGACGTAGTGGGCGGTGGCGCCCACTGTCTTCACTCCGCGGGCGTAAGCCTGGTGGTACGGCTTGGCACCCTTGAAGCTCGGCAGGAACGAGTGGTGGATATTGATGGCGCGCCCGTCGAGCTTCCGGGCGAGATCGTCGCTGAGCACCTGCATGTACCGGGCCAGCACAACGAGTTCCACGTCCAACTCGTCGATGATGTCCAGCAAACGCGCTTCCGCCGCAGGTTTGGTAGCAGCGGTGACAGGGACGTGGAAGAAGGGAATCCCGTGCCACTCCGCCAAGCCCTGGTGGTCCGTGTGGTTGGACACGACACCCACCACATCGATCGGCAGCTCACCGATCCGAGCACGGAACAGCAGGTCATTGAGGCAGTGCCCAAACTTGGAGACCATGATCAACACCCGACGCTTGGACCCCTGGCGTTCCAGCTGCCAGTTCATGTTGTACTTCTCGCCCACAGGGGCAAAGGCTGCACGCAAAGCATCCACTGTGGTCTCGTCGCCGGAGGACGCGAAGTGAACCCGCATGAAGAAGTGGCCCTCGGCGCGGTCACCGAACTGCTTGTTGTCGATGATGTCGCAGCCATGCTCCAGCAGGAAGCCGGATACAGCATGGACGATTCCGGGACCTTCAGGGCAGTCCAAGGTAAGGACGTGCTCCACTGTGGTTCCGGTAGAGGAATCAGTAGAAGATTCGGTTTGGATGGCAGTCATGGCTAGCACTCCACTACGTTGACGGCGAGTCCTCCACGGGAGGTCTCCTTGTATTTGGATTTCATGTCGGCGCCTGTCTCGCGCATGGTCTTGATGGCTTTGTCCAAGGACACTTTGTGGCTGCCATCGCCATGCAGTGCCAGACGGGCAGCATTGATCGCCTTGACGCTGGCGATGGCATTGCGTTCGATGCACGGGATCTGCACCAGTCCGCCAACGGGATCGCAGGTGAGGCCCAGGTTGTGCTCGATGCCCACCTCGGCGGCATTCTCCACTTGCTCCGGCGTTCCGCCCAGAACCTCGCAAAGACCAGCGGCGGCCATGGAGCAGGCCGAACCCACTTCGCCTTGGCAGCCCACCTCTGCACCGGAAATGGAGGCGTTGATCTTGAAGAGAATCCCGACGGCGGCCGCCGCGAGCAGGAAGCGCACGACGCCGTCGTCGTTGGCTCCGGGAACAAACTTTGTGTAATAGTGCAGCACCGCAGGCACAATTCCTGCGGCACCATTGGTCGGTGCAGTGACAATCCTGCCGCCGGCCGCGTTCTCCTCATTGACCGCCAACGCAAACAGGTTCACCCATTCCATGGCGAGCAAGGGGTCCGCTGAGGATTCGCCGTTCAGCTGGGCGTCGGTCTCGGAAAGCTTCTTAAACAACGACGGCGCCCGTCGCCTGACTTTCAAACCTCCGGGCAGGATCCCCTCGGCCGAGCAGCCGTTGTCAACGCATTCACGCATGACAGCCCAGATCCCGAGGAGGCGCTCGCGGAGCTCCTCCTCAGACCGCCATACGAGTTCGTTGGCCAGCATGACATCGGAAATCGACATGCCCTCGCGTGAACAAATGGCCAGCAACTCGTCAGCAGTGGTGAACGGGTAGGGGAGCACGGTGTCATCGGCTACTACTTTGTCCGTGCCCGTGGCATCCCCATCCACCACAAAGCCGCCACCGATCGAGTAGTAGCTGCGCTCACGCAGTACTGCCCCGGTGTGGTCAAGGGCCCGGAACGTCATGCCGTTGGGGTGTGCCGGAAGGGACTTGCGGCGGTGGAGGACCACGTCCTCGTCCCAGTTGAAGTCCACCCGGTGGTCGCCGCCCAAGCGCAGTTCGGCGTCGAGGGCTGCTGCTGCCACCTGGTCGTCAGCCGTTTTGGTGTCGACGGTTTCGGGTGAGTGGCCCTGCAGCCCCAGCACCACGGCTTTGTCGGAGCCGTGGCCCCGGCCGGTGGCACCCAAGGAGCCAAAGAGCTCTGCCTGGACGCGCACCGTGGCCGGAAGCTGGCCGGACGATTCAAGACCGTCCGTGAACTGCTTTGCCGCCCGCATCGGGCCGACCGTGTGTGAAGACGACGGCCCGATGCCAACAGAAAACAGATCAAGCACACTCAGTGCCATTAGGGGACCTCGGGGGAGGCGTACTCCCGCATGGCGTCAAGGAGCCAGCGTCCCAGGAAATCGGCAAACGAGGCCCGGGGAAAGATCCGGTAGTTCTCCTCGGAGGTCTTCCACAGCATCACGGGGATGTGTGCGAGCTCCGTCGAGACGGCTGTGCCGGCCTTGAAGACGCGGGGGTGAAGGTCCAACGAGCACGTCTTTTCGAGCACAGCGCGGGCGTGGCTGCCATTGAGCTCGAACGTGGTGCGGTTGGCGGACAGGTCCACTACCTGACCTTCATCGCTGCCAAGTGCCGTGGTCAGGTCGCTGACCAAGGAACCGCCCAGTGAGTCGTGGGACTCCTCCGGAGCAACCACGAGGAACTCGGTGGGGCCGAGCCAGAGTGCGTTGACTGCGCCTGCCCCCGTCACTTCACCGCAAGTGGCCGGCAAGCCGCCGGTGATGGACGCAACGCGGGCGCCGGCGTCGGACGTTCGCTCAACCCGGATACCCACCATGGCCTGGTAGGGAATCTCCTTGAGCGTCACCGTGCCCGGCACTGAGCCGGAGGTGAAGGCGTCAGCCAGGTGTTCGGCCGGGCTGCGGCGGGCACCCCGTACGCGGTCGACGTGTGCGGTTTCTGCTGGTGTTGCTGTTTCAGCCATCTTTGCGGGTCCCTTCAGCATCGAAAAGTACGGTTTCGCCGACAACCACGTCCACCAATTGGTCTCCCACCGAGGCCACGAGGGTCTCGCCGATGCGGTTGCGGCCGTTTTGGATCAGGGCCAGGCCGAAGGAACGGCCCAATGCGGCACTGTGGTAGCTCGAGGTGACGAAGCCTTCCATGGGGACGGGTCCGTACGCCGGGTTGACGGGGATGCCCTTCTCCACAAGCTGAGTGCCTTCCGGCAGCCTCAGCGAGTGATCCACGGGAAGGACGCTCACCAGGTGCTTGCGGTCCTCGCGTTTGGCGTCCGCACGGAGGTAGGAGCGCTTGCCGATGAAGTCCTTGGCCTTGGAAACAATCCAGTCCATGCCAGCGTCCTGGGGGGTGACCGTGCCGTCGGTGTCCTGCCCGACGATCGGGTAGCCCTTCTCAGCGCGCAGCACGTGCATGGTTTCCGTGCCGTAGGGGGTGATGTTGAACTCAGCACCCGCAGCGGCAACGGCTTCCCAGGTGTTCAGCCCGTACCAGGACGGAACGTTGATTTCGTAGGCCAGTTCACCGGAGAAGGAGATACGGCAAACGCGTGCCTGCACTCCGGACGCCAGCGTGGTTTCACGGAAGGTCATGAACGGGAAGGCTTCAGCGTCCAGGCCGCCGTTTTCGGCAAGTTCCGGGGCAACCTTCGCGATCACTGCACGGGACTTGGGACCGACGACGGCGATGGTGCTCCACTGTTCCGTGACGGACGTGAAGACGACATCGAGTTCCGGCCACTCCGTCTGGTGCCACTCTTCCAGCCAATCCAGCACCTTGGCAGCGCCGCCGGTGGTAGTGGTCATGAAGTAGCGGTCCTCGTCCAGGCGCAGGGTCACGCCGTCGTCGAAGATCATGCCATCCGGGGTGCACATCACGCCGTAGCGGGCGGATCCCGGAGCGAGCTTCTTGAAGGCGTTGGTGTAAACGCGGTTCAGGAATTCGCCGGCGTCCGTGCCACGGATTTCGATCTTGCCCAAGGTGGTTGCGTCCATGAAGCCCACGGAATCGCGAACCGCTGCGCACTCACGCAGGACTGCCGTGTCCATGTCCTCACCGGACTGCGGGTAGTACCAAGGGCGCTTCCACTGTCCAACATCTTCGAACAAGGCACCCTGGGCAACGTGCCACGGGTGGATGGAGGTCACGCGGGCGGGGTCGAACAGCTCACCGCGCTGGCGGCCAGCCAAAGCGGCGAACGCGACCGGGGTGAACGGTGCGCGGTAGGCGGTGGTGCCGATCTCGCCGACGCCGGGAACGCTTTCCGCGCCGCCGAACTTCAACGCAGCGGCGATCACGCCGATTGCGTTGACGCCGGAGGTCTTGCCTTGATCGTTGGCGGTGCTGATGGAGGTGTACCGCTTCACGTGTTCCACCGAGCGCATACCGGCGCCGGTGGAGCGCAGGACGTCAGCAACGGACTGGTCACGCTGGAAGTCGACGAAGTGGTGGTGCCACTCGCCCGGTTCGCCGGTCTGACCCGGGACAAGCCACAGCTGGCGGGTCGGGGCACTCGCCACGGGTGCGGTCAGCTCTTGTGGCGTCACCTCGGACTCAAAACCAGCAGCGATGGATGCTGCCGCTCCGGCCGAGATGCCCTCTGCCAGGCAGTCCTGGAGTTCGTAGCTGCCGCGGCCTGCGCCAACAACCTGCTGGTCCCGAACCACCGTGGACGGAACAAACGCGGCGAGTTCATCGTCCCAGCGCAGCTTGCCCTGGCGCTGGCTATGGAGGTGCACCACAGGGCTCCAGCCACCGGAAACAGCAAGCAGATCGGCCGCGATGTGCTCGACGCCCGAGGTGAGTTCGCCGTCGTCGTTGATGCTGCGGACGGTGACCCCGCTGAGACGGCCGTTGTCATCGGCGCTCGTGTCGGCAACCGCGCTGCCAATGAGGACCCGGATACCGGACTCGACGGCGGCAGCGGCCTTCGCGCTGATCTGCGGACGGGCATCGACGACGGCGGCAATCGCCACGCCTGCTGCCTTCAAGTCCGCGGCGAGCAAGTAAGCGGAGTCGTTGGTGGTGGTGATGACGACGCGTGAACCGGCTGCGACCGCGTAGCGGTTCAGGTACGTGCGGACAGCCGAAGCGAGCATGATGCCCGGGCGGTCGTTGTTCTCAAAGACCAACGGACGCTCGTGGGCACCCGGTGCCAGTACAACCTGCTGTGCGCGGATGTGCCAGATACGCTGACGCGAAACGCCCGGAGCGGCCGGAACGGTCAGGTGATCTGTGCGGTTCTGCGCTGCGATGAAGTAGTTGGAATCGTAGGAACCGAAGGCCGTGGTGCGGTTCAGCACGGTGCATTCTTCGGCGGAGACCAACTCGGCTTCCACATCGGCAACCCATTCCAGGGCAGGCTTGCCCTCGATGGTTTCCTGCAGGTCTTCGGCCGTCGAGCCGGAGAGCAGTGCACCACCCAGTTCGGGCTGGTCGTCGATCAGGATGACGCGGGCGCCGGTGCGGACTGCTTCACGGGCGGCTGCAAGGCCTGCAACACCGCCGCCGACCACCAGGACGTCCGTGTGGACGTACTTCTTGTCGTACTCAGCCTTGTCCTCGGCAGGGTCAAGCTTGCCCAAACCATTCAGCAGCTCAACGTTCATGCCGTCCACGAGTGAAACGGCGGTGGCGGGGAGCATGGATTCGGCAACGTGGCCCGGGAAGCGGGGAGCGATCTTGACCAGGGCGTTGGACTCTTCCACGCCGGCGGCCATGATGCCGCGGGGGCGGTCCTCGTAAAGGGAGTTGCCGGCGTTGATGTGGCCGTTGGCCAGCAGCGCGGAGGCGATGGTGTCGCCAGGGTGGCCGGTGAATTCCTGGCCGTCCACAGTGAAGCGCCAAGCGATGCTGCGGTCAATGCGTCCGCCGGTGGCGAGGCGTGCGTTCTTGCTGGTCACTTCTAGACTCCTTCCGAGGAGGTGGGGGCGGCAGTGGCCGTCGAGGTTGTGGGTGCGCCGGGAGCGAGGCCTGCTCCGCCGGCCTGGCCGTACTCGCCGGTTGTATCCGGGCGGGGCTGGCCCATCGCGTAGATGGAGTGGATGTCATAGCTCACGGTGTCGCGCAGCATGTTGAACCACTGACGGCAGCCCGTGCTGTGGACCCAGCGTTCGGCAAAGGTGCCCTTGGTGTTCTCGCGGTAGAACAGGTATTCAGCCCATTCGCGGTCCGTGAGGTCGTTCGGGTTCTCCGGGTAGGCGATGTGTGCCTGGCCGCCGTAGTGGAATTCGGTTTCGTCGCGTGGCCCGCAGTTGGGGCATGAAATGAGAAGCATGTCTTTTCCCGTCCTTACTAGTGGGCCACGGCTGCGGCGCCGTGTTCATCGATCAGGGCGCCGGTCTCGAAGCGTTCCAAGGCGAATGGCTTGTTGAGCTTGTGCGGGGCACCGGTTGCGATGGTGTGCGCGAAGGTCAAACCAGCCGCCGGAGTGCCCTTGAAGCCACCCGTTCCCCAACCGCAGTTGACGAACATGTTCTCCACCGGGGTGAGGCCAACAATCGGCGAGGCATCCAGCGTGGTATCCACGATGCCGCCCCAGGTCCGGAGCACGTGGGCCCGGGCGAAGATCGGGAAGAGCTCCACGGCGGCTGCCATCTGCTCCTCGATCACGTGGAACGATCCGCGCTGGCCGTAGCCGTTGTAGGAGTCCACGCCAGCGCCCATCACCAGTTCACCCTTGTGTGCCTGGGACACATACACGTGGACGTGGTTGGACATGACCACCGTGGGGTGGACCGGCTCGTGCAGTTCAGACACGAGCGCCTGGAGCGGGTGGGACTGGATCGGGAGGCGGAAGCCGGCCATCTCTGCGAGGACCGAGCTGTGACCGGCGGCGCAGAGGCCTACCTTTTCGGTGTTGATGTTGCCACGGGTTGTCTTGACGCCGGTAACCCGGTTTCCGTCCTTGATGAAGCCGGTGACTTCGCAGTTCTGGATGATATCCACGCCGAGTTCATCGCACTTGCGGGCGAAGGCCCAGGCCACGTGGTCGTGCTTGGCGATGCCGGCACGTGGCTGGTAAGTAGCACCCATGACGGGGTAGCGGATGTTGTCGCTGGTGTTCAGGATGGGGCAGAGTTCCTTGATCTGATCCGGTTCCAGCCACTCAGCGTCCACACCGTTTAGCCGGTTGGCGCCTACGCGGCGCATGCTTTCGCGGACGTCACCCAGGGTGTGGGCGAGGTTCATCACGCCGCGCTGGCTGAACAGGAAGTCGTACTCCAGCTCTTCCGGCAGGATTTCCCACAGTTTGAGGGCGTGCTCGTAAATCGCAGCACTCTCGTCCCAGAGGTAGTTGGACCGGATGATGGTGGTGTTACGGGCCATGTTGCCACCGGCCAGCCAGCCCTTTTCAAGGATGGCGATGTTGGTCATGCCGTGGTTCTTGGCCAGGAAGTAGGCCGTTGCCAGGCCGTGCCCGCCCCCGCCGACAATAACGGCGTCGTACGAGGACTTGGGTTCCGGGTTGCGCCAGAGGAAGTCGGGGTGTTCGGGGAGGTGGTCCGCGCTCACTGGGCTGCTCCAATCATTTCTTCGAGTTCAGTTGCGGCGTCGTTGCCGTTACTGAGGTGGGGGTAAAGCGGGAATTTGTCGGCCAGCGCGGTCACGCGGCGGCGGAGTTCGACGGCGGTGGCTTCGTCCAGGGTGACGTCACCTTCGGTGCCTGCTGCGGAGCTGCCGCTATTCGCTGCGGCGATCAACGCCGTCGCAATGATGTCCGAGACTTCCGTGAAGTCCTCAGCGCCGAAGCCGCGGGCGGCGAGGGCGGGGGTGCCGATGCGCAGGCCCGAGGAAACCATCGGCGGGCGGGGGTCGAAGGGGACGGCGTTGCGGTTCACCGTGATGCCGATGTGGTGCAGCGTGTCCTCGGCCTGCTGGCCGTTAAGGACGGAGTGGCGGAGATCGGCGAGCACCAGGTGGACGTCGGTCCCACCGCTGACCACGGAAATGCCGGCTGCGGCCACGTCTTCCTGGAGGAGGCGATCGGCCAGGATCTTGGAACCCTCAAGTACACGTCGCTGGCGTTCCTGGAACTCCGGTTCGGCGGCCATCTTGAAGGCCACAGCCTTGGCGGCGATGACGTGCTCCAGTGGACCACCCTGCTGGCCGGGGAATACGGCGGAGTTCACTTTCTTGGCGATCTCGGCGTCGTTGGTGAGGATCACGCCACCGCGGGGACCGCCAAGGGTCTTGTGCGTGGTGCTCGTGACGATGTGGGCGTGCGGGACCGGGCTCGGGTGCAGTCCAGCTGCAACCAGGCCGGCGAAGTGGGCCATGTCCACCATCAGGTAGGCGCCCACGAGGTCCGCGATGCGGCGGAATTCTGCGAAGTCCAACTGACGGGAGTAAGCGGACCAGCCAGCGACGATCAGCTGCGGCTTGTTTTCAATGGCGAGGCGCTCCACTTCTGCCATGTCTACGGTGTGGGTGTCTTCGCGGACGCCGTAGGGAACAACCTTGTACAGCTTTCCGGAGAAGTTGATGCGCATGCCGTGGGTCAGGTGGCCGCCGTGGGCCAGGTTCAGACCCATGATGGTGTCGCCAGGGGTGATCAGTGCGTGCATGGCCGAGGCGTTTGCCTGGGCGCCGGAGTGCGGCTGGACGTTGGCGAATTCTGCGCCAAACAGGGACTTCAGGCGGTCGATGGCCAGCTGCTCGATCACATCAACGTGTTCGCAGCCGCCGTAGTAGCGCTTGCCCGGGTAACCCTCGGCGTACTTGTTGGTAAGGACCGAGCCCTGTGCTTCCATGACGGCCGTGGGGGCGAAGTTCTCAGAGGCGATCATTTCCAGCGTGGACTGCTGGCGGATGAGTTCCAGGGCGATCGCCTGATCGACCTCCGGGTCCGCCTGTGCGAGCGGGCGGATCAGCGGTTCAACCATGGTGTTCTCCTTCGAAAGCTTGTCTAGTGGCCGACTGTTAGGCAACTGATATATTAGAACTATTGCCATAGTATGTTGAAGATCACAAGGTCGTCAACAGGTCTGCGGCAATCCATTCAGCAAACTGGATTGGCGACAACGGGAGAGAGCAATGAGCGCAGCATTGGAAGCACTGGAATCAGCTCCGCAGGGTTCGTCCCTGGCGGAGAACGCCTACCTGCTCCTCCGCGACAGGCTCATCATGCTGGACATCAAGCCCGGTGACCCCATCAACGACGGTCAGATTGCTGCGGAACTCGGCATTGGACGTACGCCCGTCCGCGAGGCCATCAAGCGTCTCGAAAGCGATCATCTAGTGGTTTCCTATCCACGGCGTGGGACGTTCGCCACCGGCGTGGACATTACCCAGCTCGCTGAGGTCTCCGAGATCCGCGAGCTACTGGAGCCACTTGCCTCCAGGAAGGCTGCCCGCATGGCCAGCCCTGCCATGCGTTCAGAGCTCCGCGCTGTTGCCGGTGCAATTCGTGATCTTGAAGGCCGGGACAATTCCTCCCAGGAACTCATGCGCTACGACATCCAGGTTCATCGCCTCATCTACAAGGCCTCGGCGAATGCGCACCTGGAAGACGTCCTGATCCGGTACGACAATCTCGCCACCCGCATCTGGTGCTACATGCTGGAAAGAATGCCCTCCGTCTCCGGCCACATCGCCGAGCACGCAGAATTGCTGACAGCCATTGCCGACGGCGACGAAGGCCGCGCCTCCGAGCTCGCCCTGCACCACGTAGTCAGCTTCGAGGAGACGATCCGCAAGGTCCTCTAGGCCCCTAAGGCTCTGCCGCCGGCACGTTCTCTCACATCCAACGGCCTTTCGCCTGACGTTCTCTCACATCCCGTCGCGTTTGGCGCGGTCCCCTCTCACATCCAACGGCCTCCCTCTGCGTCAGGCTGGTTGTGAGTCAGGTGGTGTGTGACGAGAGCAGGAGTAGCCATGACTGTTGGCCCGAGAG
>NZ_JBHZPI010000037.1:0-33706 GCF_042788025.1 Paenarthrobacter sp. YIM B13468
CCGCGGCAAAGTCATCACCTCCCGCTGGCCCGAACCCACCCACGCCTCCGGCGCCTCCTACAACTTCCCCTCCAACTAGTCCTGGCGTTTTGGTGCCAACTGCCGAAAGAAGGATGACATGCCTACTACCGTGAAGGCCTATGTGGCCTCTTCTCCCACCTCGGAACTCACTCCTGGCACTGTGGAGCGGCGCGATCCCGGCGATTTCGATGTGCAGATTTCCATCAAGTACACCGGAATCTGCCACTCCGACATCCATGCCGCACGCGGAGACTGGGCCAGTAACTACCCCCTGGTGGTTGGCCACGAAATCGTCGGAGTGGTGGAAGCTGTCGGTCCAAAAGTCACCCGTCATTCGGTGGGGGACCGGGTGGGCGTGGGCTGTTTCGTCGACTCCTGCAGGGAATGCGTCAATTGCCGGGCAGGCGAGGAACAGTACTGCCTGCAAGGTGCAACGAGCACGTACAACTCTTTCGGCCGTGACGGGTTGCCCACCGCGGGCGGTTACAGCACAAGCATCGTGGTGGATGAGAATTACGTCGTTCGGATTCCCGATGGCATACCCCTCCCAGATGCGGCCCCGCTGTTGTGTGCGGGAATCACTATGTACGCCCCGCTGCGTAACTGGAAAGCCGGGCCAGGCAAGCGCGTCGCCATCATAGGAATGGGCGGACTTGGTCATATGGGGGTGAAGATCGCTGCGGCTTTGGGAGCCGAAGTCACTGTGCTCAGCCAATCGCTAAAGAAGCAGGAGGACGCCGTCAGGCTCGGCGCCAACAGCTACTACGCAACATCTGAGCCCGCGACCTTCGAATATCTGAAGGGCCAGCTGGATCTGATCATCAACACCGTCTCCGCGGACATCGATGTGGATGCCTATCTGTCCTTGCTTGCCTTGGACGGCACCATGGTCCTCGTGGGGCTGCCCTCCAAGCCCCTGAGCCAGCGCGCTTGGTCGCTGGTGGAATTCCGACGCAACCTCAGCGGGTCAAGGATGGGCGGGATCCGCCAAACACAAGAAATGCTGGACTTCTGCGCCGCCCACGGACTGGGAGCAGACGTGGAAGTCATTCACGCAAGCCAGATCAACGAAGCATTCGAACGGGTACTCGCCAGCGATGTCCGCTACCGCTTCGTCATCGACGCCACAACGTTCTGAGGCACTCCTGCTGAAGGGCAAATTATTACGAACGCCAAGAACGCCATTTCGCGGAAATACAGAGGTAAGGCTAACCTAAATAGTCTTCAATTTCCCACGTGCTTCCCGGGCACACTTAACAGGCGGTTCCATTGCGCAAACTCAGCCGATTCGCAGCCCTAGGTCTTGCGGCCCTCCTTGCCCTAACGGGTTGTGGTCTGAGTGGGGCCCAGACTGGTACCGCCGGGAAGGCCGCGGATACCAACCAGCGCATTGTGGTGGACAACTTCCGTGCACCCGTTGCCAACTGGGCGCTGGAATCCGACTCCGCGTACATCCTGTCGCTGTCCGGGTGCCTGGAGACGCTGACCAAGTACGACTCCGCCGAGGGCAAGGTGGTTCCGTTCCTGGCAACCGAATGGAAGCAGGTCTCACCGCTTGAGTGGGACTTCACCCTTCGCCAGGGCGTCAAGTTCCAGGACGGAACCGACCTCACTGCCGAGTCGGTGGCTGCGGCCCTTAACACCGTCCTCAAGGCCAAGGTCCCTGCCCGGGCGTTCAACCCGGGCATTGTCAGCGGTGTCAAGGCCATGGACGCCAAGACAGTTCGTGTGACAACTCCTGCGGAGAGCCCGCTGGTTCCCTTCCGACTTGCCAGCGTCAACACCGGCATCCTGTCACCGGCTGCTTACCAAGGCGCCACCGTGGACCCCTTCGGTCACTGCACCGGGCCGTTCGTTCCCGTGTCCGAGAAAGCCAAGCAGTCCCTGACGTTGGATCGCAACAAGAACTACTGGGGCGGCCAGGTGCAACTCGCTGGGGCCGAAGTCCGCTTCATCACCAACGGCGCCACCCGCGCAGCCCAGGTCCAAACCGGGGAAGCTGACATCTCCCTTTCAATCCCTGCCTCCGGCCTCTCCACGCTTAAGAACGCCTCCGAAGTTTCTGTTCTCAAAGCCAACTCACCCCGCACGGCGACGCTCTACATGAACAACGGACGTGCTCCCTTCAACAACGTCGACTTCCGCAAGGCCCTGCGGTCCGCACTGGATCTTGATGCCTTGGCGGCCAGCGTCTACGAGGGCGCAGCCCTCCCGGCAGCGGGACCGTTCGCACCCTCCGAACCGTGGGCTTCAGGCAAGGCAAGCCCACCCAAGCAAAACATTGAGGAAGCAAAGAAGCTCCTCGCCGAAGCTGGATACACCGCTGACAGGCCCCTGGAGATCATTGCGATCGTGGAACGGTCAGAATTCGCCGACGTCGCCACCGTGATCCAGGACAACCTCAAGAGCATTGGCGTCCCGGTAACTATCCAGGCCAAGGAATACGCCTCAGCTGAACCGGACGTTCTGGCCGGCAATTACGACATGATCCTCAGCCAGCGAAACAGGCTGATCGATATCGCTGATCCGATCGGCTTCCTCACCGCGGACTATACGTGCAAGGGCACCTACAACCTCAGCCACTTCTGCAACGAGGAGTATGACGCCACCATCGCTGAAGCGGCCAAGACGTCCAACACCGAGGAACGCTACAAGCTGTACGCCAAGGCCGGCGAGATCCTGGATGACCAGGCCGTGAACCTCTGGCTGGTCAATGAACAGGCAACAGACGCCATCCGCAGCAACGTCCTCGCCTACGTTCAGGATCCGCTGTCCCGTTACGTCCTGACAGCTCAGACCGCAAAGTCCGGCTCCTAGCAGCGAGCTGGGACAAACGAACCAAACCCGCATGATCACGTTCCTTGCGAAGCGGACGGCGACCCTCGTGGCCGCCGTCCTGCTGTCGTCTTTCGCCGTTTTCCTTATCCCCTATGTCACCCCGGGCGATCCGGTCCGCAAGATCATCCGTTCGCGGGTGGCCGGGGATGTCGTGGACGATTCCACTGTCCAGGCCCTCGGCCAAAGCCTGGGTCTCCACGATCCACTGCCTGTCCAGTACTTCCGCTGGCTCGGAGCTTTCTTCAGCGGCGACATGGGGTTGTCGCATATCAGCCGGACACCCGTTGTTGACCAGGTAATGCCCGCTCTTGGCATCACCCTCAGCCTGGTGATCGTGGCTCTGGGCATCGCGGTAATCGTTTCGCTGCCGTTGGGGATCGTTGCAGGACTGAAGCAAGGTGGAAAAGCCGACAAACTGATCACCACCATTACCCAGTCCTTCATCGCTATGCCCGAGTACTGGCTGGCGCCTCTCCTCGTCTTGGTTTTCGCACTCAAACTGTCCTTGCTGCCGTCAGCTGGCTGGAACACCACATCATCCATAGTCCTGCCAGCGGTAACCCTCGCCCTGCGACCCATCAGCTTCTTCACCTCAGCGGTGCGCTCCGGCATGATCGATGCTTTGGAAGCAGAGCACATTCAAGCCGCCAGGGCCCGCGGTCTCAGTCACGTCCAGACCATCATGCGGCATGTCATTCCCAACGGGCTGGTCCCGTTGTCCACTCTTTTCGCCGTATGGTTCGCGGGTCTCCTGGGAGGTTCGGTCATTGTGGAGGTCGTTTTCGCGATTCCGGGCATGGGACGGCTCCTTTACGACGCCGTGGTGAACAGCGATATTCCCCTGGCGCAGGGCGGTGTCGTCGTCGTGGTTGCATTGGCCGTAGCGATCACCACCCTCGCGGACTTCCTCCATCGGATCCTCAGCCCTAAGGTGAGTGGCGCCCTTGCGTAACCTCTCAGCGGTAGACAAGGCCGCCGTCGTCGTCCTCGCCATGGTGGTAGCCGCAGTAGCCGCCGCGCCCTGGCTGACGCCGTTCCCGCCGGACGAACAGAACCTTGCCGCGCGCCTTGCATCGCCAAGCGCCACTCATTGGCTGGGAACGGACCACCTTGGGCGGGACACGCTCAGCAGATTGCTCGACGGCGGTCGCTTCTCTTTGGTGGTGGCTGCACTTGCCACGGTGCTGACTGGACTCGTCGGCTTGGTGATCGGCGTGCTGAGTGCGCGCCGCAAGGGCTGGCTGGACGAGTTCTTTACGCGCACGAATGATGTCCTGCTCGCCTTGCCGGAGATGGTGGTGGCATTGTTCATCGTGGCTGCGATGGGAACTGGATTCTCGTCGTTGCTCGTGGCGCTCACGGTCACGGGATGGACCCCGTTTGCAAGGCTCGCGCGCACGCTTGCCTATGACGTGTCTGCACGCGGATTCGTTGAAGCGGCGCGCGTGGTGGGCTGTTCGCCGTCGTTCATCATTTTCCGCCACATACTTCCGCATCTGGCAGCGCCGATGCTGGGACAGGCGACGCTGCGGTTCGGGCAGCTCCTGATCAGCGTCGGAGCGCTGTCCTACCTTGGGCTGGGTGTCCAACCACCGCAATCTGACTGGGGCTCCATGGTGGCAGCGGCCCAACCCTACGCTGAGCGGGCTCCGTGGGGGATCATCGCCCCGGGACTTGCCATCTTCCTGGTGGCTCTCTGCGTCACCCTGATCGGCCAGCGGGCCTCCCGCCGGGCAGCAGACCCCGTAGATGTCCTCGTGGTGGAGGGCCAGCATGCCTGAGCTCGTCATCGAGGACCTGACCGTCCGCAGCACGGCCACCGAGCCCCCGATCCTGTCCAGAGTCAGCCTGACGGTCCGGCCGGGAGAGTTTGTTGCCCTCGTGGGAGGCTCGGGTTCGGGAAAGACCATGACTGCCAAGTCCGTCCTGCAGTTATTGCCGGAGCCGCTGCGGATTGAGTCCGGGTCCATCCGACTTGGCCCGCTGGATGTGACCAATGTGCCGGAAACAGAGTTGAATCGCATCCGAGGTGGCCGGCTCGGGATGCTGTTCCAGCAGCCCAAGAGGATGTTTAATCCGAACAAGACCATCCGCAAGCACCTGAAGGAACCCCTGAAACTCCACGCAGGCCTCGCAGGCAAGCCCGCGGATACGAAGGTGCTTGAACTGCTCGCAGAGGTTGGCTTCGAAGATCCGGAATGGGGCGCGCAGGCCTACCCGCACCAGCTTTCCGGTGGAATGGCTCAACGGGCAATGACAGCCATGGCGTTGGCTGGCCAACCCGAAATCCTGCTGGCAGACGAGCCCACCTCCGCCCTGGACAAAGTGCTGGAAAGCCAGATCCTTGAATTGCTGGACCGTGAGCGCAGGCAGCGTGGGCTGGGCATCCTCTACATCACCCACAACCTGGCGTCTGTGGCAGCCTTCGCGGACAGGGTCCTGGTGATGGACGCCGGGAAGATCGTGGAGTCCGGCACCACGGAGGCCGTTTTGGGCAGCCCCAAAACCGCCTACACGCGGAAGCTCCTGGACGCATCAAACCTGTTGCCCACGAGCATCACGGACGTCACGCCGCAGGGGCGTAGCGTGCTGACCCTTACGAACGTCGTCAAACACTTCGGGCCTGGTAAGCGCTTGGGGATGGGCAAGCGTTTTGGGATGGGCAAGCGTTTTGGGCTGGGAAATGCTGATCGGCCCGCGTTGAACTCGGTTTCGCTAGCACTTAAGCAGGGCGAGATCCTTGGTGTCCTCGGCCAATCCGGATCCGGGAAAAGCACGCTCGCCAGGGCAATCGTCGGGCTGGAAGGACTCAGCGGCGGTAGCATCACCCGCACCCTGGCGGCAGGAGAGATCGGCCCGCCCACCGCCGTGCAGTTGGTCTTCCAGGAACCCCACGATTCCTTCGACCCCCGCATGACGCTTCGCGCCAGCCTTGAGGCTCCCCTCCGCCGGCACGCTGGGCTTTCGTCCGCCGAAAGGTCGCAGCGGCTTCAGGACGCCATGAAGGAAGTAGAACTGGACCCGTGCCTGCTGGACAGGCGCCCGGGACAATGCTCCGGTGGCCAACTGCAGCGCGTCACGATTGCCCGGGCACTCCTGTTGGAACCCGAGGTCCTCATCTGCGACGAAGCGACGTCGGCCCTGGACGCCCTTACCCAGCGAACCATTCTTGACCTGCTGCAGCGGCTGCACCGGGACAGGGGATTGTCGCTGATGATCATCACCCACGACATGGACGTGGTGCGGCACATGTGCCAACGCGTAGCCGTACTCTTTCAGGGCCGCCTGGTGGAACTCACCGACACCCACAAGTTCTTCGCGGAGCCCCAGCACGAGCACAGCAGGGATCTGGTGTCAGCAGCGATTCCCTGCCGGGGACTGCATCTTAAGAAGATGCGCGCGGCGAGCTAGAAGAAGATCCGCGCGGCTAGCTGGCAGTCATCCCGAGTACAGCCCGATCAGCAACTCCACGATCCGCCCGCGCTCCTGCGGCGGATCCTTCGTGGACCACGCGAGGTAGACGGACACCGGCGGGGCGTCGCGCACCGGACGGTAGATGATGCCCCGGCGTCGATATTGGTGGGCAGTGGACGCGGCAGTCATGCCGCGCGCCGCCCCGCTGCCAATCGTCGTCAACCAATCATCCACATCATTAATGGGTACGATGTCCGGCCGCTCCTCCTGCGCCCACAGCTCAAGAGTTGTGCTTCCCGTCCGCAAGTCCATGGCCACGGGCCGTTGGGCCACCTGCGCCATGGTTACGGAACGTCGCGCTGCGAGGGGATCGTCCGAGGACATTGCACAGTACCGCTTCTCCTCGCCAATCCGGACGTGCTCGACGCCGGCCGCATCCGGAAGGCGTCGAAGGATCGCCAAGTCGGTGGTTCCCTCGGCGAGGCCGCCGGTAGGGGAGTTGGAGTGCAGGAGCTGCAGCTCCACGCCCGGGATCGCGACCGCCCATCGGCGCTGGAACTCCATGGTGTGCTCGCCTAAAGCGGACCACGCATAGCCGATCCGGATCTTTCCAGTACCGGACCGGGCCTCCCTTTCGAGATCGCCAAGAAGTGAGAGGACCCGCCGTGCCTTGGCTACTACGCGCTCGCCGGAGGGAGTCAGGCCCACGCTGCGGGTGGTCCGTTCCAGGAGCCGCACCCCGAGAACCTGTTCCAGCCCGGAGATGTTGCGTGAAACGGCCGCTTGGGACATTCCCAGGCCAATGGCGGCATCGGTGAATGTGCCCTCCTCGACTACAGCCAGGAGGCACCGTAGTTGCCTCACCTCGACGTCCATACCGTCCATCTTATTCATACGCCCATCGCATAAATAGCCTCGTCCATGCATTTAGCGGATAGCCGGTCCAAGCGCAGAATTTCCCCATGATCGATACGAGGGCAGTGGGAGTAAAGCCGTCCCGGAAGGCCGGTGGCGCGGCGACCCTCCTGGCCAGCGCACTTTCCAACCAGCTTGGCGCCGCTACGGCATCATTCGCCTTTCCTGTCATGGGACCCGTAGGTGTGGTGGCGGTGCGACAGCTGGTGGCGGCTGCCGTTCTCTTGCCTATCGTCCGGCCCCGGTTGAGGGAATTGAGCTGGCGGCAATGGTGGCCTGTCCTTCTGCTCGCCGTCTCGTTCGGCACCATGAATCTTGGCCTGTATGCGTCTATCCAACGGATCGGCCTTGGACTTGCCGTCACCCTTGAGTTCCTTGGGCCGCTGGCCGTGGCGTTGATCAGCTCGCGACGAAAGAGCAGTGCGCTCTGCGCAGTGGTCGCTGCGTTTGGCGTCCTGGCCATCACCCGGCCCGAAGCATCCATGGACCTTGTCGGGATCGGCTTGGGGCTCATCGCCGCTTGCAGTTGGGCCGCCTACATCCTCCTGAACCGGACCGTCGGTAAAAGAGTGCAGGGAATTCAGGGCACAGCAGCCGCAACAGGAGTGTCGGCCACGCTGTTCCTGCCGGTCGCCGTCGTGGTTTTCATCAGTCAACCAGTGGACGGCTTGGCTGTTCTCTGCGCCGTGGCAGCCGGAATCTTCGCATCCGTGCTGCCTTACGTGGCCGATCTGATCGCGCTTCGACGGGTCCCCGCGAACATGTTCGGCGTGCTCATGAGCATCAACCCTGTGTTTGCTGCAGTCATCGGTGCCGTGGTCCTGCATCAGGACCTGGCCGCGGGGCAGTGGGTGGGAATCGGGCTGATCGTCGCCGCCAACGCCGGGGTGTTGCTGCTGCGGGAGCACAACCCAACTGAGTCGCATTAGAGCGCGTTTAGAGCAGTCTAAACGCGCTCAGCTGCGACTCAGTTGGGAGAGAACGCGGCGCGGAAGGCTGACAACGCTGCGTCGCCCGCTTGGATGCCCTGACCCCCGATCGCACTGGCCTCCATGCCGATCACTCCGGTGTACCCGGCGTCGCGGAGTGCTTTGGCAATGGCCGGGTAGTTGATCTCGCCTGTCCCTGGTTCGAAGCGGCCCGGCACGTCGGCAACCTGGATCTCGCCCGTAAAAGGCTGGGCTGAGCGCACGAGTTCAATAAGGTTCCCCTCGCCGATCTGGGCGTGGTAGAGATCCAGCATCATCTTCACGTTGGGGTGGTTCACAGCCCTGACCATTTCCAGTGTGTCCTTGGCGCGTGCCAAGGGAATGCCGGGGTGGTCCAGGATCGTATTCAGATTTTCCAGGGCAAACACGATGCCGTGCTTTTGGCCCAGCTCAGCCAGCTGTTCCAAAGTTCGGAGGCCGGTCAACCACATCCCGCCGGTGGACCGGTGGGCGGGACGGACAGCCCGCCCGCCTTCACCGAGTTCACTTGGGTGAACCACCATGCGTTCGACGCCCAGCTCAAGTGCTGTGGGGATCAACTTTTCGGCAGAGGCCAGTACTTCATGCGCAGTACTGGAATCGATGACGCTGCCGCCGAAGTAGCCACTCATGGAGGAGAACCTGGCTCCGGTTGCTGCGAGTGCTGCGATGTCCCGGCCACGGGTGTCCCAAAGCTCCACCTCGAAACCTTGATCGTGAATGCGGCGCACACGATCGATTAATGGCAGCTCGCCGTAGACCATCTCGGCGCATACCGCCAAGCGGAAGCTCATGCTCCCTGCCCCGCGGTCTGAAGCTGTGCTATTGAAGGCGTTTCGGCTGGACTAAGGTCGGCAATCGAGGAAACATCAACGGGAAGCCCCGTCTGCGCTGACGTGAAAGCGGCCAAGGCAACCGCCAGGGCGTTGCGTGCATCCACGCCCCCGGGAGCAGCTACAGCGGCGGGCGGGTTTGCCGGCGTCGTGCGTTGGTTGACTCTGCCCCGGCGTGCGGCGACATCGTCCGCGAAGTGGGCCAGCTCTGCCGTATAGGCATCGTGGAAGAGGTCGATGTTCAGGCGGGTGGTGTCTGACCCGATGCCGGCGGCTGTGTAGCTGGTGGCGTTGGTGGCCTGTGGACTGCCGGCGGTGACCATGCCGGCGGAGCCGAACACCTCGCCGCGGACGTCGTAACCGTAGAGGGCGTTGAAGTTGGCTTCTGCTACAGCGATGGCACCGTTGCTGTAAGTGACAGTGACAACCGCAGTGTCCAGGAGGCCGCCAGCCTTGGCTTCGGGAGCAACCAAAGCATCCGCGACTGCATGGACTTTCACGGGGACCGCGCCCGGATTCAGCCAGTTCAGGGTGTCGAAGTCGTGAATGAGGGTTTCCAGGAAGATGGTGCCCGGGGCAATCCTCTCCGGGTTGCTGATGCCCGCTTCGGTACCGGGATCGCGAGTGAGGGAGCGGAGCAGCTGCGGGACTCCGACTACGCCGTCGTCGATCAGCTTCCGGGCCGCGGCGAAATCGTTGGAGTAGCGGCGGTTGAAACCGAAACGGAGCACGACGCCGGCACTCTCCGCCGCTTCAATGGCGGAGTCGAGTTCGGCGATAGTCCGTCCGCCGGGCTTCTCGCAGAACACGTCCTTCCCGGCTTTGGCGGCAGCGGCGATCAGCTCGGAATGGAACCTCAGGGGAGTGGCGATAAGTACTGCGTCCACGTCGGGATCGGCGAGGACGTCGGCAACATCGGTGCTGATTTTGGTGACGCCGAGGCGGCTTGCGAGGGCTTCCACAGCGGGTAGGACTGGATCAGCGATGGCTTCCAACCGTACATTCGGGATCCTCAGGGCGATGGACCCGGCGTGGAATGCGCCGATCCATCCGGCGCCGATCACGGCGATGCGGACAGGCCGGTCCTCGATGACCGGGTGCTGAAGATACGTCATTGTTGTTCCTCGATTCAGGCTTCTAGAACGATCTAGTGAAGCAATGCTCGCACGCGGGGTCCGCTGATGTCTAGATCGTTCTAGTTCCGTGTCTTGCTGCACTCCGGCTAGGTGTCGTCGTTCCGTCGGGCACGTGCATGAGGAAGATGACGCCCGAAGGCCAGCCTGATGAGCGGGGTCAGCAACAGGAGCAGCAGGACGCTGCCAACGCCAACAATGCCGGCAAGGAAAACGAGGCCGGCCATGAACAGGAGGTGGATGTCAGTTGCATCGGCAAGCGGTAGGGCAGCCGATAATGCCGATACCTGGTTGAGGGTGTTCATATGTGGCTCCTGCCGCGCATCAGTCAGTTGCTCGTTCCAACACCTGTTAAGTGCGCCGGGTAGAAGAAAAATGTCACCGTTACGGCAACGCTTTCGGGGGGCTGAAGATTATTCGAAAAGCCCGCGTCACGTTTACGCAGGTCAGAGCACATATCCAGTGCCCAAGTCGTTGTAGCGCGTAATGTGCCGTTGCCCTTTTCGGTACATGTCCGCGGACAACGCTGAGTTGGCAGTGATGGATGTGGTGGGTTCTGGGGCCCACCCGGGGCGCCGTCACTGCGAAAACCGGGCTAGTGCGGTCGGTCGTCTGAGTCGCGGCCGGCCGCACGTCTGGGGCAGGAGCCTATTATGCCGTGGGCGTCTTAGATCGTTCTATAGACTGGCTGCGGGCAAAGGAGGGCCATGATGGGAAAACGTCCCACACTGATGGATGTGGCTGAAGCGGCCGGGGTTTCCCGTGCGCTCGTTTCCATCGTGATGCGGGACGCTCCTGGAGCCTCTGAAGCCACGCGGCTTAAAGTCCAGCAAGCGGCCAAGGAACTCGGCTACCGTCCCGATAGTCGTGCACGGCTTCTCCGCAGCAGCCGGACGAGGCTCCTGGGCGTCAGCTTTTCCACTTCTCACCCGTTCCACGCCGAAATCGTCGACGCCGCATACGCCGGAGCAACTGTCCGCGGCTACGATATCGCGCTGAGCGCAGTGGCCAACGGCCGGCCGGAATCGCGTGCCGTCGAATCTCTCCTGGATCTGGGCTGTGAAGCCCTGATCATGATTTCTCCAACGCTGGGGGAGGACGAGCTGGCTGGCTATGCCGCAAGGCTCCCAGTGGTCAGCCTGCTCCGTGACGACGTCGGCGTGTCCCTGGACTCGGTCAGCAGCGATGACGACGCCGGTATCCGCATCGCGCTGGAATATCTCACTTCGCTGGGGCATCAGAGAATTGCCCACGTGGACGGTGGGGACGCTGTCTCGAGTCCCCAACGCCGCGAAGCATTCCGGGCAGGGATGGCTGGCCGGGGGCTCGAATCCCGGGTGGTTCCCGGTGGCGCCACTGAAGAAGACGGGCTCCGGGCCGGTCGAGAGCTTCTGGAGGACCTGCCCACCGCCGTCCTTGCCTTCAACGATCGCTGCGCACTCGGCATCTGGGAAAGCTTCCGGGCCGCTGGGCTCAGGGTCCCTGAGGATGTGTCCGTCCTGGGTTACGACGATAGCCAGTTCGCCCGCCTTAGCTACGTCCAGTTGTCCTCCGTCAGCCAGGACGCCTCGCTCCTGGCGCGGGCCGCCGTCGACCGTGCCATCGATCGTCTGGAAGGCTCGACGCCGCCTGCGCACCTTGTACGGACACCGCACTTGGTCATCCGCAACACCACAGGGCCTGCCCCGAAGTGAGCCGCGCGGTTGGCTCGGTGGCTTCCTGACCTACTTTGCGGGCCAAAAGTGCACTTTTCCGGCGATCTGGGCCCCTTTTGTCTCAATGAAGGTCAGGAAGCCACGCACATTCGCGCACTCCAACGGCCGGTCTGCCCCAAAAGGCGACCAGCGGTAAGTGCGGGAGGAGCCGGAGTTATGAAGCGCCCGACGCCGGGGCGTCGTCGTCGAAGTCGGGGCCCTCGGCAGCATCCTGGCTGTGGATGCCGGTATCGTGCGAAACCCAGCCTTCCGTTTCTCCCTCTGCAGGAGCGTCGGTGTGGTGCCGGATGATGTGTTCTGCCTTGTTGTTTGCGTTCATTACGGATACTCCCTGTCCTTGCTTGGACTGCTTCCGTGAGTGCACCCAAGTCTACGCCGGGTGGGCTCTCTTGAGAGGCCCGCTCTGCGCTGAATCCTCGCCCGGAAACGCGCAGAACAGGCCTCTTAACGGGCGCATACAAAGCTGGCTGTGGCATAGGCTGAACGCAGTAGTTCTCCGCGAAACGACTAACTGCCAAGCAGAGGTGAAGATGCCCAAGCGACCCAACCCGGCGGTGAAAATCGCCCAAGAGACAGCCCATAACGCAGTATTCGACGCCCAAGGCAACACCAAGCCGGGCGTACACAATGTCTTGCTGCGCGCCGTCGAAATCCAGCGGCCAATTGTCCTGGCAAATCTGCGCAGAATGCAGCGCAGGCATCCAAAAGCGACACCGGTGCAGCTTGCCGCAAAACTGGAGCGCGACTACCTGACCGCCATCACAGGCGGGGGAGCTGCCGTGGGGGCCACCGCCGTCGTACCCGGTATCGGAACTGCAGCTTCGCTGGGTCTCTCCGCCCTTGCCACGGTCGGGTTTCTGGAGACGACCGCGCTCTATGCATCAACGCTGGCGGAGCTCCACGGCATCCGGCTGACGGATCCGGAACGGGCAAGAACGATGGTCATGGCCATCATGCTCGGCGAGGAAGGCACATCGCTGCTGGGCGCCCTCAGCGGCCAGTCCCTGGGACGAGGCAAGGGCGTGACCAATGCCTGGGGCAAGACGCTCACCAAGAAGATTCCGGGCAGCGGTTTCGGCGTTATCCGCGATGCCATCCAGCGCGCGTTCCTGAAGAACCTCTTGAAGCGGCAAGGCTCTGCCTTCCTCGGGCGGGCCCTGCCGTTTGGCGTGGGTGCCGTGGTGGGTGGTGCCGGCAACCTGATGATGGGCCGGGCTGTCATCGCAACTGCCAAGGAAGCCTTTGGACCGCTGCCCGATACGATCCCCGGCGAACTGCTCGCATCCACCAACGAGACCAACAACAACCTGATGCTGGAAGGCGGTAACAGTGGACCTCAACGCTGATCTGGGGGAGTCGTTCGGCTCCTGGACCATGGGCGACGACGCTTCGATGTTCCGCATCGTGAGCAGCGCCAACGTGGCCTGCGGTTTCCACGCAGGAGATCCCCTGACCATGCTGGACAGCTGCCGTGCCGCGTTCGAACTGGACGTCCGCGTTGGCGCGCATGTGGGCTATCGGGACCTGGCCGGCTTTGGACGGCGCTCGCTGGACATGACCTTCGACGAACTGTTCGGCGATGTCCTCTACCAACTCGGCGCCCTGGACGGGATGGCCCATGCAGTGGGGGCTTCAGTGGACTACGTCAAACCGCACGGAGCGCTGTACAACAGGATCGTCCACGATCCCGACCAAGCTGAGGCCGTGGTTGCTGCAGTCCACGCCTACGATCCCGGGCTGCCGGTGCTGGGATTGCCGGGCTCGGCGTGGCTGAAGCTGGCCGAGGAATCCGGACACCCGGTCTTCCGGGAAGCATTCGTGGACAGGGCGTACCTTCCGGACGGCACGCTGGTCCCGCGATCCGAGGAAGGCGCAGTGCTGCACGATCCCGCCGCGGTGGTTGCCCAGGCTGTTCGCCTCGCGACGCGCAAAGAAGTGGTAGCCGTGGACGGAACGGTTGTTCCGGTAAGTGCCGATTCCCTCTGCATCCATGGTGATACCCCGGGCGCTGTGAACATGGCCGCGGCCGTTCGGGCAGGCTTGGAGGAGGCTGGGGTGCAGATTGATGCGTTCGCCTAGTTTGGTCTGGAACGCACCTTGAAGAGGAGGTTCTAAATGGGTGCCGTTGCTGTTGACCCGGGCCCCTTGACCCTGGCCGTTGCACCTGACCAGGCACTGGACCGCGCTTCCCTGCACCTTGCCAACGCACTGCTGGGCAACCCTGACTCTGCGGCCGGCTTGGAAATACTTCTGGGTGGTCTCCGGCTCCGGTTCGTCACGGCCTCGGCTCTGTCCGTCACCGGCGCGGAAGGCGTGGTCAAGCTCAACGGCTCCGAACTACCCTTCAACAAGGCTATTCGCGTCAGCCCCGGGGCGGTGTTGGAGTTTGGGCCGGCGATGTTCGGGATCCGGTACTACCTGGCCGTTCAGGGCGGCATCGAACCCCAAGCGGAACCCCTTCGCGCCAGCGGCACACTGACTTTCAGGCGCTCCCACGGCAACAATATTCCGATCGAGAACCACGCCCCGCGTCGAGCCTTGGACCCCGAACGTCCGGTGGTGGCCCGAGTACAGCGCGGTCCGCAAGCCCAAAATTACGACGCCGGTACCTGGCTTCGGCTGACCAGCGAACCCTGGATCCTCTCGCCGGAATCGGACCGTGTAGGTGCCCGGTTGGTGGGTTGCCCACTTGAGGCCGCTGGGCGGGCTGGCAACGCGGATCCGGCCACGACTCCAGCACCCCAAGCACAACCGTTGCTGTCAGGCTCAGTCCTGCTGCCGCCGTCGGGCTTTCCCGTCATTGCACTGGCTGGGCACCCGCCGACGAGCAAGTCCCCCGTGATCGCAGTTGTTCGCGACGAAGATCTGGACCTGCTGGGCCAAGCGCGTCCTGGACAGATGGTTCATTTGCTGGGGTGAGCCGCCTTTCCTAGCCAAACAGCAGGTGCGCCACGGTGAAGATCGCGAGGCCGGCCAGGGCACCCACAACGGTTCCGTTGATGCGGATGTACTGGAGGTCCTTGCCCACCTGCAGCTCGATCTTCTGGGATGTTTCCTCGGCATCCCAGCGCGCCACCGTGTCTGAAATGACGCCTGCAATGTCCGAGCGGTAGGTGTTCACGAGGTAGCCCGCGGCGTCACCGATCCACGCGTTGATTTTCCCGGCGAGTTCGTCGTCGTTGACCAGCCGCGAACCGAAGTCCCGGACGGCGCTCTTGAACCGCTGGCTGAGTTCGCTGTCCGGATCGTCGACGGCGGTGAGCAGCGCATTCTTCACTGTTCCCCAGGTGCGCGAGGCCAGTTCCCGGACTTCAGGATCGCCAAGGATCTGGGCCTTGATAGTCTCGGCCCGCTCGATCATGGCCGGATCATGCTGCAGGTCCTGCGCCAGGTCCGTCAGGTAAGCGTCGATCGATTTGCGCACTTGATGGTTCTGGTCATTTTGCACCGCGCGTACGAACTTCAGGAGCTCTACGTAGACCTTGTCGCTCACCAGCCCGTCCACGAACGTCGGCACCCACACCGGTGAACGGTCCGAAACCAGCCGGTTGACGGTTGCATGGTTGGCATCCATCCAATCGGCGGCACGGTCAACCAGCAGGTCCACCAGCTTGTGGTGGTGGCCATCTGCAAAGATGCGTTCGGCCATCCGACCCACGGGCGGTCCCCACGGCGGGGTGAGCAGGTGCTTGCGGACCATGCCTTCGATGACCGCCTGCACGTCGTCGTCATTCAGCACGGTGAACGCGCCCCGGATCAACGCGCCGCCTTCCTTGGCCACGCGTTCGGCACCTCCGGGCCCGGACAGCCAACGGCCCGCTTTACGGGCAACGTCAATGCTCGCCAACTTGTCCTGCACAACCTCCTGGGACAGGAAATTGCTCTCCACGAACTCACTCAGTGATTCGCCGATCTGGTCCTTGCGGCGCGGAATGATGGCTGTATGCGGGATCTTCAAGCCCATGGGGTACTTGAACAGCGCCGTGACCGCAAACCAGTCAGCCAAAGCGCCCACCATGCCACCCTCGGCCGCAGCCCTCACATACTCAAGCCACGGGTACTGCTTCTGGAAAGCGAACGCCACCATGAACACAATGGCCATGCCTATCAACAGCGCCAGGGCCAGCCGTTTCATGCGGCGCAGCGCTGCTGCCTTTTCCTGGTCTCCGGCAGAACGGCCGACGACGGCGGGCCCCGGTTGAGCGGCTCCGGAAGCTGTCGCTGGGGCTGGCTGGGCGTGGTTGGTGACGTCTTCGGCTGGGATTTGTTCAGAGTTCACCTGCATTAGCCCAGCGTAGCCCCGTGCGTGCAGCCGCGTGGGCTACGGTGGCTGCATGACTAGCGACGACTCCGCCCCTCGCCGGCCCAAGGTCTATGCACACCGCGGTGCCAGTGCTGCATTCGCGGAACACACACGTGCGGCATACCTTAAGGCGATTGCGGACGGAGCTGACGGCGTTGAGTGCGACGTTCACTTGACCCGGGACCAGCACGTCGTCCTTCTGCATGATGCCAACCTGGACCGCACTTCCACCGGCACCGGACCGGTCTCGGAGAAGACGCTCGAGGAACTCCGGGCCTTGGACTTCTCCTCCTGGAAGGGCGCCCGGATACCCGACGCGTACGGCGGAATCGCTGACCAATTCCTTACCTTGCCGGAACTCCTGGCCATTCTGCGTGGCGCCGGGCGCGAGATTGGTTTGGCGATTGAGCTCAAGCACCCCAGCCCCTACCAGCTCAACCTTGAGGACCGGGTTATCGAGCTGCTGCTCAGTGAGGGATGGACGCCCGGGGAGTCCCGCCTGGAGAACATCCAGGTTTCCTTCATGAGCTTCGATTCCGACTCGATCCAGCACCTGCTGACCAAGGTCCCGCCCCAGCACGTTTGCCAATTGGTGGACAATTTCTCGGTGCAGGAGCTTCGGCAAGAACTGGGCCTGGGGCCGATCACGGCAGGTGCGGTGGCCAACGTCATGAAGGCAACGCAGCTGGACGCCGAACGCGTTTTGGATCTCGGTGAGGTAGGAATCGCCGGACCGGGCATCGACTACGTGCGGGAACACGCCAGCAACGTCCAACGGTGGTTGGAATCCGGCAGGGTGTTCAGGGTCTGGACCGTGGACTCGGAGAACGACGTAGCTCTGTGCCAGGGGCTGGGCATCCATGAGATCACCACCAACAAACCCGCGCAGGTCTTGGCACAGCTTCAGGTCCCAAGCAGATAACACCGAACTTTGGGCCCCACCGCGCTTGTGATTGAGTGGTCTCATGTCATTCCGCTGGTCAGCCCGTGCCACCCAAACCACTTCTGCAATCGGTCTGAGCGCACTTCTCCTGGCCAGTGCCATGAAGCATTTCCGCACACCTGGGTTCTACTACCCGGTTGTGCCCGAATACTTGTGCCGCAGCGACGAGCCGGGGAGCCAGCCAAATGGTCCCCTGGCTCTTATGTCCCGTGAGGAATGGGTCGCCTCCAGCGGCCTGCTCGAGGCGACTGCCGCCGTCGGGCTCCTCATCCCCGCCACCCGAAAAGTGGCTGCGGACGCCACGACAGCCATGTTTACCGTATTCCTTGCAGGGCATATTGATGCTCTCCGCCGTGCATACGGTCCCGACGGCACGCCCAGCCAACGACGCGTCCACACGCTGAGATTGCCGCTTCAGGTTCCGCTCATCCTGTGGTCATGGAGCCTGCGGAAGTGAGTGGAGGTCCAGCAGTTCCCTTGAAACTCAGGGATTCGCCAGCTTTCAAGATTGCCCTGTCGCTGAGCATTGCCACGGGCCTTTATGGGGTGTCCTTCGGCGCCCTTTCTGTGGCGTCAGGCTTCGATTTCTGGCAAACAATGGTGCTGAGCCTCTTGCTGTTCAGTGGGGGCTCACAGTTCGCGTTCATCGGAGTAGTGGCCGGTGGCGGATCCGGCGTGGCAGCCATGACGGCCAGCGCTTTGCTCGGACTGCGTAACGGCATATATGGCATGCAGATCAATGCAATGCTGCGTCCACGTGGATGGCGTCGCTACATCTCAGCCCATGTCACCATCGATGAGTCAACTGCGACGGCGTCCGGACAGTCGGACCCCGACGAGCAACGCCGCGGGTTTTGGACTGCCGGCATCGGAATATTCATTCTTTGGAATATCTTCACTGCCATCGGCGCCTTGGCCGGTGATGCGATGGGTGATCCCAAGCAGTGGGGCCTGGACGGCGCCGCGGTTGCTGCGTTCCTGGCGTTGCTGTGGCCGAGGCTGAAGGGACGCGAACCCTGGGCCATAGCCGCTGCCTGTGCTCTTGCGACCATCCTCGCCGTGCCGTTTGTTCCTTCGGGAGTTCCCATTCTGGTGGCTGCGCTGGTGGCCGGTGTGATCGGTTGGTTCAGCCACGCACGGATGGATGAAGGACTCGAGCCGGACGTAGATCCATACGCAGAAAAGCGAGAGCACGGGCATGGACACAGCCGCAGCGGGAACGGGGGAGACCAGTGAACCTCTGGCTCTGGATACTCATCGCCTGCGCGCTTGCCTACCTCACCAAACTGGTGGGCTACTTTGTCCCGGCCGAGCTGCTGCAGAGCCCCAAGATCATGCACATCGCAGGCACTATGACCATTGGGTTGTTGGCGTCCCTCACCGTGGTGAATGCCCTCGCGTCCGGACAAGGTCTGGTGTTGGACGCCCGCATCGGCGCACTGGCGGCGGCCGCCGTCGCTCTTTGGCTACGCGCGCCGTTCCTGGTGGTGGTTATTTCCGGTGCTGCCGCAGCGGCACTGCTGAGGCTGCTCGGCTGGGGCTAGAAGTTAGACGTCCTCCGTCAGGGTCACGCCTGGGATGGGTGATTGTTCGGGGAGTGGGCGGGACGGACGTTCGGTCCGGATGGCGTCTTCAATGAGCGCCACTGGACGTTTCCAGGCTTCGGATCCAGGTTCCATGGTGTCCACGGCGCCGATCAGCATGGCAACGAGACGGACCATGTCCTCGATGGTGATATCGCGACGCAGCGAACCCTGGCCCTGACCGCGTTCGAGGAGCGTGGCCATGGAGCCGATGAGGCCGCCGGTAATGCCCATGAGGAGTCCGCGTCGGCCTGCGACGGCGTCAAGCAGGTTGGCGTCTTCGCTCGCCACCCGCATGACGGCATCGATGATATTGATGAGACCCTCGGCGGCATCCATGCCTTCGAGGGATGCGTCCGCAACAGGATCCACGTGCTGGCGGAGTTGGCGGGAGAGCGCCGCAAGTACCAATTGTTCTTTATCGGAGAAGTTGCGGAACAGCGTAGCCGGACCAACTCCTGCCGTGGCGGCGATGGTCTGCAGGGGAACTTCGGGGCCGTGTTCCCGGAAGCACTGCCGTGCTGCGGTGATGATTTTGTCCACATTTCGTGCAGCGTCGGCCCTGAGGGGCTTGCGTTCAGAGGGCTGTTCCATGCTTGTCAGGGTAGCAACGGACCGCGGTTGACCCCTTGTTACGCGGGAGTAGGGCGTTATGTGACAAACCAGTACGTGAAACACTGGATTTCATGTTGCTTGCATTCTCAGTCGCCCCTTCAGGCCAGCCCGCATCCGCCGCCAACGGCGGACCCACCCCCGATGCCTCCGTGCACGACGCCGTGGCTGCCGCGGTCAAGATCGTCCGGGAGTCCGGATTGCCGAACCAGACGGACTCCATGTTCACCACCATCGAAGGCGAATGGGATGAAGTCTTTGACGTCGTTAAGCGGGCGACGGAGGCTGTGGGTCGCTTTGGCAGCCGCGTCTCCTTGGTGATCAAGGCGGACATCCGGCCCGGTTACAGCGGTGAGCTGACCGGCAAGGTAGAACGTCTGGAAGAGGCCATCTCCACCACGGACTAGCTCTTTCCCCTGCCAGTGACCAGTGCAAGACTGGGGGCCATGATTGAACACGTGGCTGAACCCGGTTGGATTGACGTCGAGCATTACCTGACTGACGTCGTCGTGCGTCCTGATCCGGCCCACAAACGCGCCCTGACATCTGCAGCCGAGGCGGGCATGCCGCAGATCGAAGTGGCGCCGAACGCCGGCAAGATGCTCAAGATGCTCGTGCAGTTGTCCGGAGCCAAGCATGTCCTGGAAATTGGTACGTTGGCTGGATTCAGCAGTATCTGGGTGGCCCAGGGACTTCCCGACGACGGCAGGCTGGTGACGTGCGAGTACCTCCAAAAGCATGCTGACGTCGCGCGGGCGAATGTGGACGCTGCGGGAGTGGGGCACAAAGTGGACATCAGGGTGGGCGCCGCTTTGGACACGCTTCCTACGTTGGTGGGCGAGGAATCGTTCGATTTTGTGTTCATCGACGCGGATAAGGAAAACGACGCCAACTACCTTGACTGGGCCATCCGTCTTGGCCACCCGGGAACGGTGATCGTGATCGACAACGTCATCTGGGACGGTTCCATCCTGGAGCCTTCACGGGACGAGGTAAACGCGCCGGGCATCGTCAAGGCCCTGGAAATGCTGGGCCAGGACCCGCGTCTTGATGCCACCGCAATCCAAACTGTGGGCAGCAAGGGCTGGGATGGTTTCGCTATCGCCAGGGTGCGGTAGCCGATGGATTTCACGCTGCGCCCGGCAACGGTTGACGACGCCGAAGCCATGACCATCATGCATGTCCAGTCGTGGCGGGAGAGTTATGGGCATTTGCTGCCGCCGGAATTCTTCGCGAAGCAGGAAGCTGCCCTGCCGGACAGGATCGAGCGGTACAGGGCGTCGATCTCGGCAGGCCATCCGCGGATGCTGGCGCATGATCCCGATGGTGAATTGGTAGGAATCGCGGCTTCAGGACCGGGAAGGGACGAGGACAGCCCCTGCGACCAGGAGCTGTTCATGCTCTACACCCTCAGACGGATTCATGGCCGCGGCGTGGGTCAGGCGCTGTTGGACGCGCTCCTGGGTGATGGTCCGGCCTACCTGTGGGTCCTCGATGATAATCCGCGCGCCCAGGCCTTTTACCGCCGCAACGGCTTCGTGCCCGACGGCAAGCGGCAGCTTTGCGACCCCTCGTGGTACTCACTTCCGGAACACCGGATGGTGCGGCCCGGCGTCGGGCTTTAATTTCTCTGAAGGCCCAGCTGTCAGGCGTTGGGCGTTGCCCGCTGATGGTGGCGTGGCCTGGGACGCCTGGCTGCGTGTGGCTTGGGCAGGAGATGCCGTAGCCGTCCTTGGCGGGCTCCCGGTGACGGTGCCGTGTTGCCGGTTCGTTCGGCCTCGGGGGGTTCCTCCAGGATGCTGGGCGGTTTGGGCACCCTGGCAATCAGCAGGCAGACCACGGTCAACCACGCGAACGCGACTGTAAACACCTCCACCCAAACCGATCCCAAAGCTTCCATGAAGAGATCTTATGGCCCAATGACACCAAATGGTAAGCATCCTTATGAAATGCTCAGATGGAACGCGATGATGCGCCGCTCCACTAGGCTTGAGCTATGAGTCAGGCAGGGCGGTTTTAGTGGCCAAACCCGGTAAATCCAGCAAAGCAAGCAAGTCCGGCCGGGCGGGAAGGTCGACGGCGGGAGTCATCGAGGTGCCTCAAGGCACCCGGCCTGACGGTCCGGTAGCAGGCGTCTATTACATCGACACCGGCGACTGCGAACTGCTTCCGGATCCTGACAACAACAACGGCTGGCTCCTGAAGATCAACGGCGTGCTGAGCTCGCACATTGACCTCGCGGATCCACTGTTCCTCGACTTCGAATACATGCGCTGGATTGCTGCGCTGGTGGAATCGAGATGGCCGCGGGATGCCAAGCCAAAGCTTCGGGCCCTGCACCTGGGCGGGGGAGCCTGCTCCATGGCACGGTACTTCAACGCGGCGTACCCGGATGCGCGGCAAGTGGTGGTGGAGCTCGATGGAAAGCTCGCCGACTACGTCCGTGGCTGGTTCGAACTCCCAAAGGCGCCCTTGCTGCGGATCCGCGTCGGCGAGGCCCGGGAAGTGACCGAATCACTGACCCCTGATACGCGGGACCTCATCATCAGGGACGTCTTCGCGGGAGCCTTCACGCCGCGCGCCCTCACCACCCGCGAGTTCAACGCCCACGCCGACGCCGTCCTGGCCCCCGGTGGCTTGTACGTGGTCAACTCGGGTGACGCCCCGGACCTGAAGAATGCACGCGCTGATGCGGCAACCATCGCCGATACTTTTGAGCACACCATGATCATCGCCGACCCCGCCATGCTCAAGGGCCGCCGCTACGGGAACATGATCATGGCCGGCAGCCACGTGCCATTCGGCGACGACCCGACGCTGGCCCGCAAGCTCCTGGGCGGGGCCGTCCCTGCACACATCTGGAACGACGCCCAAGTGCGGGCCTTCGCCGCCGGAACCCCGGTCCGGCACGATCCGCCGGCGGCTTCAGCCCAATAGCTCCTCGCGCCGATCTTCCGTCTCTTCGCGCAGGGCCTGCACGACGGCGGCCACCGCTGGGCGGCGCATCGAGTCCGGGCGCAGGACCATCCAGTAGGGGAGGAGCTCCGCGAAGTCGGATGGCAGGAGCCGCACCAAATCCGCGTGGCGATCAGCCATGAAGCAAGGCAGGAATCCCACGCCTGCACCCGCTCTCGTCGCCTCAACATGCACGAACACGTTGGTGGAGCTCAGCCCATCGCGCATGGACGGGACGAGCCTCCTTGGCGCGTCCAGATCGTCCACCTGGAGCATGGAGTCC
Source organism: Paenarthrobacter sp. YIM B13468 (assembly GCF_042788025.1). Taxonomy (NCBI): domain Bacteria; kingdom Bacillati; phylum Actinomycetota; class Actinomycetes; order Micrococcales; family Micrococcaceae; genus Paenarthrobacter; species Paenarthrobacter sp. YIM B13468. Next base: position 22,517 of record NZ_JBHZPI010000037.1, read on the forward strand.
ACGAAGTAGACCAACTGATGCTGCGTCAGTTCCTCGATGCTGCCGGGTGTCCCGTTGTCCGCGAGGTACGCGCGTGAGGCGTACATTCCCAGCCGGTACTCGCCCAAGCGGATTGCCTCTGCCCGGTGGACCTGTGGCGTCCCCACCACCACCTCGATGTCCAGGCCGGAGCGTTGTTGAAGCGCCCGCCGCGTCACCGTGACAATCTCGACGCTGAGCCCTGGGTGGTCGCGCCGAAGTCGAGCTACTGCCGGGGCGGCGATGTAGGCGCTGAAACCATCGGTCGCGGTCATGCGTACGACGCCGGTAATGGGGTCGGGTGCGCCGTCGCTGGGTCCCAGTGCGCCCACCGCAGTTTCAATGCGTTCGGCGACCAGTACCGCCTCTGCCCCCAACTCCGTGACTTCCCAGCCACCGGCAGCCCGTGCGAGGACGCGGCCTCCCAGCGCCTTTTCCAGCGCCGCGATCCTGCGCGAAACGGTGGTGTGGTTCAAGCCCAAGGCTTGTGCCGCCGTCGTGAATTTTCCTGAGCGTGAGACGGCGAGGAGGATGAGGAGATCATCCGGGTTAGGCTTCATATCTGCAATTCTGCACACACTTAGTGCCCTTTTGGTCATTGAGGCGGGATGAATCTGCAGTAATACTCAGTGGAGCATTTCGTGTTGTGGATCACAGCATGCATCAGGGCACTGTCAAAAGGGTCAACGAGGACACTGAGGAGATGGATATGAGCGTAGAGCAGCGCTCCACATCAAGGGCCGGGAACGAATCCGGCAAGGGCTCCGGCCTTAAGAAGATCGTCGCTGCGTCCATGGTGGGCACAGTGGTGGAGTGGTACGAGTTCTTTCTCTACGCCACCGCCGCGACGTTGGTTTTCGGCAAGTACTTCTTCCCGAGCACCGGCAACGAATTGGACGGCATCATCCAGGCCTTCTTGACGTACGCGGTTGGCTTCGTAGCCCGCCCGCTCGGCGGAATCGTCTTCGGCCAGATCGGTGACAAACTGGGCCGCAAGCCCACGCTCCAGCTGACCATTGTGATTGTGGGCGTCTCGACGTTCCTCATGGGCTGCCTCCCCGGCTTCGCGAACATCGGCTATTGGGCGCCGGCCATGCTGGTGGCGCTCCGCTTCATCCAGGGCTTCGCGCTTGGTGGCGAGTGGGGAGGTGCCGTGCTTCTGGTAGCTGAACACAGCCCCAACAAGTCGCGCGGCTTCTGGTCATCCTGGCCGCAGGCCGCTGTTCCCGTGGGCAATCTCCTGGCCACACTGGTCCTGTTCATCATGTCCACAACCCTGAGCAGCGAGGCATTCCTCGGCTGGGGCTGGCGGGTCGCATTCTGGCTGTCCGCAGTGATCGTCTTCGTCGGCTACTACATCCGCACCCACGTCACCGAGGCACCCATCTTCCTCGAGGCCAAGGCACAGGTGGAGGAGTCGAAGGCCGTCAGCTACGGCGTTGGCGAAGTCATCCGCAAATACCCCAAGGGCATCCTGCAGGCCATGGGCCTCCGCTTCGCCGAGAACATCATGTACTACCTCGTGGTCAGCTTCGCGATCGTCTACCTCAAGAGCGTCCACAAGTACGACACGTCATCGCTGCTGCTGGCATTGCTCATTGCGCACGTCATCCACTTCCTGGTCATCCCGCAGGTTGGACGTCTTGTTGACGCCTGGGGTCGCAAGCCCGTGTACCTGGTGGGAGCAATCGCCGGCGCCACATGGCCGTTCTTTGCCTTCCCTATGTTCGATACGAAGAACGCCGCGGTGATCGTGCTCGCCGTGACCATCGGCCTGTGCCTGCACGCTTTCATGTACGCCGGCCAGCCGGCCATCATGTCCGAGCTCTTCCCCACCCGCATGCGCTACTCCGGCGTCTCGCTCGGCTCACAGGTTACGTCGATCTTCGCAGGGTCACTCGCTCCGCTGCTGGCAACGCAGTGGCTCAAGGACACCGGTTCCTGGCTCCCCACGGCGATCTACCTGGTGATCGCCTGCGCGATCACGGTCGTCGCCGTCGTTTCGCTGAAGGAAACCAAGGGCATCGCGCTGCAGGACGTGGACGAAGCCGACGCTTTGCGGCATGGACTCGCTACTTCATCTGCCGGCACCGCAGCGAAGGGCTGATTCCATGGACAACTCCTTGAACGGGCGCAAAGCACTGGTCACCGGCGGTGCGAGCGGAATCGGGGCTGCCTGCGCCCGTGCACTCGCCGCGCGCGGGGTGAAAGTTGTAGTGGCCGACGTCGATGCCTCCGGAGCTGCGGCACTCGCAGACGAGCTGGGCGGCACGGCGTGGACCGTGGACCTGTTGGACGTCGATGCCCTGGCCGCCCTCAGCCTCGACTGCGACATCCTGGTCAACAACGCCGGCATCCAGAAAGTAGCGCCGATCGAGGAGTTCGAACCTGCGGAATTCAGGCGGATCCTGACCCTGATGCTGGAGGCCCCGTTCCTCCTCATCCGGGCTGCGCTCCCACACATGTACGCCAATGGGTTCGGGCGGATCATCAACATCTCCTCGGTTCACGGGCTCCGGGCTTCGGCCTACAAGAGTGCGTACGTCTCGGCGAAGCATGGCCTCGAAGGGCTCAGCAAAGTCACTGCCTTGGAGGGCGGTGAGCATGGCGTGACGTCCAACTGCATCAACCCCGGATACGTCCGCACGCCCTTGGTGGAGCGACAGATCGCCGATCAAGCCCGGCTCCACGGCATCCCCGAGGCAGAGGTCCTGGCGAAAGTAATGCTGACGGAGTCGGCGGTAAAGCGGCTGGTGGAGGTTGAGGAAGTCGCGTCGTTGGCAGCCTGGATGGCCTCGGACGACGCCGGTATGGTCACCGGAGCGAGCTACACAATGGACGGCGGGTGGTCGGCCAGGTAGCTGGTCCGCGAGGTGACAGTTAATGCCAACGTTCTGCGTGAACATTGGCATTAACTGTCACTTGGACGGCGGAGCTACGGAACCTTCACCAAGGGGATCGACGCGGTCTCGTCCACGAGCTCTGCACGACGCAGGCCACCACCGCGAACCCATAGCTTGTAGGCGACGAACAGAAGGATCAGCCAGGTACCGCCGACATACAGGGCTACCCGCGTGTCCTCGAAGACCCCGAGGATCACGATCACCAGGGCCATGAACGCCATGGTGAGAATGGATGCTGCCGGCCACAGGGGTGAACCGAATTCCGACGCCGGAAGGCCCTTGCGCTTGATCTCCCGCTTCATGGCAACATGCGAAGCAAGGATCATCACCCACACCCACACTGTGGCAAACGTGGCTATCGAGGCGATCAGCACGAACACGTCCTCCGGGATCACAGCGTTCAGCACAACGCCCACAAGCAGGATGCCGCCCATCATCACCACGGTCATCCAAGGGACGCCATGCCTGGAGATTTTGCCGAAGCTCTTCGGAGCATGACCCTGCTGGGCAAGTCCGAACAGAATGCGGCCAGCACCAAAGATGTCGCTGTTGATAGCGGAAAGGGCTGCAGTGATGACCACGGCATTGAGGATGTGCGGCGCAGCAGGGATGCCCAAGCCGTCGAAGATCTGCACGAAGGGGCTGCCGCTGCTGCCGATTTCGTTCCACGGGAAGATGCTCATCAACACGCCCAAGGTCAGGACGTAGAACAGCAGGACGCGGACTGGCACAGTGTTCACTGCCTGCGGGATGACCTTTTTGGGTTCGGCAGCTTCGCCAGCGGTAATGCCGATTGTTTCGATCCCACCGAAAGCAAACATCACGACGGCGAACGCAGCCAGGAGCCCTTCGAAGCCGTTCGGGAACAAACCGCCGTGGTTAACCAGGTTCCCCAACCCCGGTGCCACACCGCCGCCGTCGCCCGTTTGGAAGCCGAACACGACGATTGCTGCGCCTCCGACGATCATGGCGATGATGGCCACCACCTTGATCAGCGAGAACCAGAACTCCAGTTCACCGAAGACCTTAACGCTCAACAGGTTCATGGCGCCCAGGAACAGGATGATCGCGAGGACCCAGATCCAGCGGTCCACCTGTGGGAACCAGAAGCCCATATAGATGCTGAAGGCTGTGACGTCGGCAATGGCGACAATCGCCATCTCAAACACGTATGTCCAGCCGGTAACGAAGCCGGCGAACGGCCCAAGGTACTTGCTCGCGTATTGGCCGAAGGAGCCGGACACGGGGTGTCGGACGGCCATTTCGCCAAGGGCGCGCATCACCATGAAGACGGCTGCGCCGCCGATGATGTAGGCCAGGAGGACTGCCGGGCCGGCTTTCTGTATGGCGGACGCAGAACCGTAAAACAGTCCCGTGCCGATCGCGGATCCGAGTGCCATAAAGCGGATGTGACGGACGTTGAGGCCACGGCTGAGTGCCGTACCGGCGGCTTGGAGGACGGTGTCCTTCGAAGCCAGCGTGGTTTGTTGCATGGTAAAACCTTCTCGTCTTTGGGAGGGGATCGCTATCCAGCAGATCACTTTTGGCCGCCTTGTGATTGGCCTCACGGGGGTTTGGTGTCTTTGATCGCAGACAGTGCGACAGGAGTCACAGCCTCGCTCCGGGCCGGACCAGCTCCATTCCTTCACAGGGCCGCTGATCCTGCGTAACCTCGGCTCCATGGACCCTGTCATCCAGACCGTCGATCTGCATAAGAATTTCGGCCGGGTCAAGGCACTGGACGGCCTCGACCTCGAAGTCACGGCGGGGCAAGTCCACGGCTTCCTCGGCCCGAACGGTGCAGGGAAGTCCACTACGCTGCGCATCCTGCTTGGCCTGGCACGGGCGTCGTCGGGCGCTGCAAGAGTCCTTGGATTGCACCCATGGACCGACGCCGTTAAACTCCACCGGCGTGTTGCCAGCGTCCCGGGCGATGTCAGCATCTGGCCGAACCTGTCAGGCGGAGAAGCCATTGATTTCCTCTCGCGGCTTCGGGACGGCGGGGCAGATCGCGCTGGGTATCGACGCAACAAGGAGCGTTTGTGCCAGCTCTTCGACTTTGACCCCACCAAGAAGGGCCGTGCCTACTCGAAGGGAAACCGCCAGAAGGTCGCGCTTATCGCAGCCCTGGTTGCCGACTGTGAGGTCTACCTTCTGGACGAGCCGACAAGCGGTCTGGATCCACTCATGGAGGCCGTCTTTACTCGCGAGATCCGGAGGCTCGTCAGTGAGAAAGGGGCCACTGTCCTTCTTTCCAGCCACATTCTCTCAGAGGTGGAACAGCTCGCCGATAGTGTCAGCATCATCCGGGCAGGTCGGATCGTTGACGGCGGGACACTGGACTCCCTGCGCCACCTGACCCGTACAGGGATCTCTTTCGCGCAGGACCAGGTGGACGTCCAAGCCCTCCAAGGCCTTTCCCAAGTCCACGACCTCACCGTGGCCGCAGGCCGGATCAAGTTCAACGCCGATTCCGACCGTGTCCACGAGGTCCTGCCGATTCTTGGCCGTCTGGGCGTACAGGGCCTGCTGGTCGCTCCACCGTCGCTGGAAGAGTTGTTCCTCCGGCACTACGGCGATGCCCTTCCGCCGCAATCAGAAGAAGCGAGGCCCGAAGGCGGCACTCACCGTGGGCGGAGCCGCCCGCCCGCGGGGACGGGCGCTTGAGATGAGCCGCTTTTTTGACTTGTATTGGCAGCGACTCCGCCGCGACCGTTGGCAACTCCTGAGCTGGGTTGCTTCCATCGGTGCACTCGCCTTTTTCGCCACAACAGCAGTGGCTTCGGCGTACGGCGACGATGCTTCCCGCACGGAAATCCTGCATGTTGCCACGGCGACGCCTGCCATTTTGATCCTCCGCGGACTGGTCAGGGGCCCCGCTCTGGATGCATTTACGTTTTTCCAGATCTTCGCCTTCTTGGGTGTCCTTGCCGGGCTGATGAATACCTTCCTGGCAGTGCGGCATACGCGCGCCGAAGAGGAAGCCGGCCGGGCTGAACTCGTCGCATCCACGGCCGCGGGCCGTTGGATGCCTTTGGCGGCGACCGTGACTCATGGGCTCGTTGGAAACGTACTCGTGGCCGCGGCAGTCACGTTCGGCTTTATCGCCGGCGGGCTCGACGCCGCCGGTTCGCTGGTTGCAGGTCTTGCGGTCGGAGCCACTGGATTGGCGTTTCTCACGGTGGGATTGCTCGCGTCCGAGTTCATGAGCACCTCGCGTGGGGCAAACGGAGCGGCGGCAGGGGTAGTGGTCGCCGCCTATCTTCTACGGGGCTTCGGGGACGCGACCGGCGAGGTCAGTCAGGACGGCCTCACTGTCACGGCAGCCTGGCCGAGCTGGGTTTCGCCCATGGGTTGGGGCCAGCAGACTTTCGCCTACACGGGAAACCGATTGTGGCCCCTGCTGCTTCCGCTGGGCCTTGGCATCATCTGCGTCTCACTGACCGCCGTCATCATGTCCAAGCGCGATGTAGGCGCGAGCGTGCTGGCCGGACGACGAGGCCGGACCGATGCCCGCCCCTCGCTCCGCGGGCCCTTCGCCCTGGCGCTACGACTCCAGCAGGGCGCGATCGTCAGCTGGTGCATTGGCGGGTTTATCGCAGGCCTGCTCACCGGCGCCCTCGGCGCTGCCATCCAGCAGGTCAGCATCGCGAATTCCTCGGTCACAGCGATCCTTAGGGCCATGATCGAGGCGCAAGGGACATCCATGACGCAGCTGGTCATCGCTGTCTTATTTGAAATCGGCGGCATCCTGGCGGCGGCCTGCGGACTCCAGGCCGTTCTGCGATTGCGGCAGGAAGAAGTGGCGGGCACTGCAGAACTTGTGCTCTCGCAACCGCTCGGCCGCATTCGTTGGTTTGGCAGCTTTCTGGGCCTTGGTGCGGCCTCGGTGGTGCTCGTTATGGTCTTCGCGGCCTTCGGTGCTTGGTATTCCTTGTTGATCTCCGGTGAATCAGCCGTTGAAGTGGGCAACGTATGGGAAACCGCAGGGGCTCAAATCCCGGCTGCGCTGCTCTACCTGGCTGCGCCTGCTGCCGTTTTTGTTACCGTTCCCCGCGCCACTGTTCCAATCGGCTGGGCGTTGCTGGCCCTGGGCGTCGTGCTGGGTATCTATGGGGGAATGTTGGGCTTCGACAAGTCACTCAGGGACCTCTCGCCATTCACGCACACGCCAGTAGTTACCAATACAGGAACCGATTGGAGCGGCGGCTTTTGGATGCTCGGGATTGGAGCGGCGCTTGTGACGTTCGCGTTCCTTGCCGTACGCCGCCGGGAGGTTGGCACCGTCTGAACACCGGCACCACATCCTTTCGCGCTCGGCACCGGACCCCTTCAACGAAGACATCACCGCCCCCAAGTGCGTCGCCCAGTGCTGTTGTGGGGCGGTGCGCGGGCGGAGGATCTCGGGGGTGCTGCGAACAGCAAAGTGCCTTTTGTAAGCCCTCTCCAACGCATTCATCATGGTGTTACGAACAAATTGTTCGTATACCGGAAGGAGAGGTTCATGTCGTTGCTTCGGATCGATACAAGCATTCGGGCAAGGGGCTCGCAAAGCCGTGGTGCGCCGGTGGTGGTCGAACTGTGGACCGATCTGGGCTGCCCATGGTGCTACGTCGGCAAGCACCGGCTGCAGCGGGCGATCGACCGGCGACCCGACGCAGACCGGTTCCAGATCAAGCTGCGCTCCTTCGAGCTAAACCCGGACGCGCCGCGTGAGCCGGAGTCTATCGAGAGCGCCTTCACCCGGTCCCATGGAGGCAACGCCGAGGCAGTGCTGTCAGCCGAACGGAGGATCCAGGGGATCGCCCAGCGTGAGGGGCTCGCTTTCTCGCTGGATCGGTTGAACGCCAACACGTTCGACTTCCACCGCATCCTGCAGCACGCCAACGAGCAAGGACGCGGCCTGGAGTTCTTCTCCAACGTCCAGGACCGCTTCTTCGCCGGCGAGTTGAACCCGTTCGACCCCAGTGCGCTCACCCGGGCCGCCGGCACGGTAGGCCTGGCCGTCGATCGCGTGCTTGAGGTACTGACGGGCCAGGATTACGCCGAGGCCGCACACTCAGATCGGCGCGAAGGCCAGGAACTGGGCCTGAGCGGCGTCCCCTTCGTGGTGTTCGACAGGCGAGTCGCAGCGCCGGGGGCGCAGTCCGTGGAGGTCTACGAACAGATCCTTGAGCAGGTGGCCCCACTGACTACGCCCATGGGTGCGCGATGACCACACCGTCCGTGCCCCTGCAGGTCGTTGCCTCAGAACCGGCAGGGTGGTGCGATCCCGAAACCGGTGTGTGTCATCTGCCTGAAGACACCGGGCTGGCGAGCACCCCGGTCGACGACCAGGTCAGTGCTTCCTGAGAAGCTGGTTGGTCTTGGCGCGGCCAACACCGCTTTCTTCATGGGCGCGGCGGTGCGCGGCAATCTCGCCGTGATGACCAGCCGCCCACCCGGCCAATGACAAGACCGCCTCGTGAAGTGACCTGCCCAGATCGGTGAGCTCGTAGACCACCCGCGGCGGGACCTCAGGGAAGGCGGTCCGCGTCAGCAAGCCGTCCCTCTCCAACTCCTTCAAGGTCAGGGTAAGCATCCGCTGCGAGATGCCAGGGACGCTGGCCTGCAGGTCGGAGTAGCGCAGCGGCCCCGCACCCAGCGTACTGATCACCAGCACCGTCCACTTATCGCCGATGCGGTCGAGCACCTCACGAATGAAGGCACTGTCCTGAGGCCACGCCGTGCAAGGCCCCGCGAGCGTCCGCTCAGCCACGATGACCAACCCCTATACCCAACGAAGAAACCGTTACCGCACTCACGGTAACCATCGAAAGGAACCCATGTCCAGACTGCTCGTGCTCGGCGGCAGCGGCCGCCTCGGCCAGCACATCCTCGAACAGGCCTCCCAGCGGGGCGTCCGGGTCCGCGCACTCGTGCGCAATCCCGAAGTCATACCCGCGCTCCCGGGCGTTGAGCTCGTCCCCGGGACGCCGGCAAACATCGACGACATTCGCGCCGCGGCCGAGGGAACCGACGCCGTCGTTGTCGCACTCAACAACGCGCGCGCCTCGGACAACCCTTGGGCCAAGCCCGTCAGCCCGCCGTCCTTCATGACTGACGCAGTCCGCGACACCCTCACCGTAATGGCAGACCACGGTCTGCGCCGGATCGTGATCACCTCCGCGCTCGGGGTGGGAGACTCATGGCGTGTGGTGAACCCGATCTTCAAGACCTTGGTGAACGTGTCCAGCATCAAGAACGGGTATGACGACCACAACGGCGTCGAACGGCTCGTCCGTGACTCCGACGTCGACTGGACCCTCGTCCGCGCCACCGCCCTGACCAACAAGCCCCCTGCGGGCCCACTCCACGCCGCAGAAGCCGGGCAGGACAAGCACGGCCCCACCGTCAGCCGATCCGAGGTGGCTCGCTTCCTCCTCGACACCGTCGAGAACAACGCCTGGATCCGCCGGGCCCCGCTGATCTGGAACAGCCGCCGCTAGCGCCTGTCCGAGCTAACAACAAAGGACAGCAGTTAAGTCTGGCATTTCAGACACAGTATGGAGGGAATGGGCTGGCGCTTCCCCGCGTAAGAGGGCACGCTTGAGTACGGGATACCGGACACAGCGGGCTGGGAAAGGCTGGACGGTGTCCGCTTCAGCAGTCTTGAGCAGTGAGGAACCATGACAACCACGCCACTGGCACCAGGCAAGGCCACGTCCAAGGTCCCTGCCGCCGAAAATACGCTGCGCATCCTGAAACTGCTGGCCTCGCGGAGAGGGCCGATGGCGGCGTCGAACATTGCTACGGCGCTCGGCTTGCCCCGCTCCAGCGTCTACCACCTGCTCGGCGTCATGGAGGCTAACGGCTTCGTGTTGCACCTGCACGAAGAGCAGCGCTATGGACTCGGCATCAGCGCCTTCGAGCTCAGCTCGGCCTATTCGCGGCAGGAGCCCTTGTCGCGTCTCGGGCGGCCCATGCTTGCCTCGCTCGTGGACGTGATCGGCGAAAGCGCGCACCTGGCCGTGCTTCACGGCCGCGACGTCCTCTACATTGTGGAGGAACGCGCCAAGAACCGCCCAAGCCTGGTGACCGACGTCGGAGTCCGCCTGCCCAGCCACCTCACTGCGTCGGGCCGCGCGATCCTGGCCGCGCTGCCGAAGTCACAGGTTCGCGCTCTGTACCCGAATGCCGCCGCCTTCACATCGCGCCACGAAGTGGAGTTCCCGATCATGAAGTACTCCGCCTTGTCCTCCCATCTGGACCAGGTGCGGCAGCGCGGCTATGCCACGGAAAATGGCGAGATTACGCCTGGATTCGGCTCAATAGCCGCCGCTGTGACGGACCACGTGGGATGGCCGACGGCGGCAGTCGCCGTCACGTTCCTGGAGGACAAAGTGCCGGCTGAGCAATGGCCGGTACTGGCTGCGCGCATCCGCAAGGCTGCCGACGAATTGTCGGTACGCATTCACGGACGCCCGGCTGGCTAGGCCGTTGGCATAGTCATCTCGCCCTAGTCGCCACGCGGCTTGGGTTCGCCGGGCTTCAGCCTGCCCGGCTCCGTGGTTTCGCGCTCGACGAGTCTCCGGAAGGTCTCCAGCTCACCTCGGAAGCTGCCCCGGTACGATCCCGTGGAGAAAATCCGCCCGAAGACCGCTGAAACGAATCCTCGGGTCATGAACTCCTGATGGATGCGCGTACCGCCTCCCTCGGCAGCAAACCTCACGTCTGATTCGCCCTTCAGGATCGCGTTGCCGAACCGTGTGCGGATGTGCCAAGGCCGCTCGACGGCGAGGATCTCTGTGGGGTTTGCCATCCGTCCGAACCACACCGTGTAGCGGCTGCCGGCCTGGTCTATCGAGCCAGTGCGATCGGTCACGCGGGTGACTCCGCCGATCCATTCCGGGAACCGGTCCGGATCGGTCCAGGTCGCGAAAACGCGCTCCGGCGGAGCCGCAACAAGGGTAGTTACTCGGAACGTTGCCATGGGTCCAGCATGCGCTCCTTCCCGCACGAATGCGAGGGAGTTTCCTGGCTTCACCACGACGCCCGAGCGGAGGAGCGACGAAGGGTGGCGTGCGTCTGTAATCCCGGACAGCACCAGCTGAAAAGCCGTTCCTGGGGCCTTGCAAAGGGGCTTTAGTAGAAGCAGAAGAACTTTCCACTACACACTTCCCAAAGACGAAGGAGTCATCATGGCACCCGCTGATTTCACTACTGGTGCCCGTCCGGTTAAGGCCGCGCGGGGTACTGAGCTTACTGCCAAGTCGTGGCAGACCGAGGC
>NZ_JBHZPI010000038.1:0-33250 GCF_042788025.1 Paenarthrobacter sp. YIM B13468
AATTCCAAGTGGATCAACTTCACCACGGTGAGGAACCAGAGCTGGCGCAAGGGCAACGTGGTGCTGCTCGGCGACGCGGCCCACACCGCGCATTTCTCCATCGGATCCGGGACGAAGCTGGCCATGGAAGACTCCCTGGCCCTGGCCGCGTGCCTGCACGAACACCCCACAGTGGAACAAGCCTTGGAGGCCTATGAGGCTGAGCGGCGTCCCGTGGTCGCCTCGACCCAGCGCGCGGCGCAGGCATCCCTGGAATGGTTTGAACGGATCGGCCAGTACAAGGACCAGGACCCTACCCGGTTCGCGTTCAACCTGCTCACCCGCAGCCGCCGCATCACCCAGGAAAACCTGCGCCTGCGCGACCCCGAATTCGCGCACGCCGTGGACCGGAACTTCGCCGAATCCCAGGGCCTCACCGGCGTTGCCCCGGCCATGTTCCAGCCCTACCGTATCGGGGAACTGGAGTTGAAGAACCGCATTGTGGTCTCGCCGATGGACATGTACTCCGCGACCGACGGGATCCCGGGGGACTTCCACAAAGTCCACCTCGGCTCCAAGGCCCTGGGCGGGGCGGGTCTGGTCCTGACCGAGATGGTGTGCGTGTCCGAAACCGGGCGCATCACCCCGGGCTGCTCCGGCCTCTACACCGATGAACAGCGTGAGAGTTGGAAGGAAATCGTGGACTTCGTCCACGCCCGTTCCACCGCGAAGATCGGCGCGCAGCTGGGCCACTCCGGACGGAAGGGCTCCACCAAACTCATGTGGGAAGGCATCGACCAGCCCCTCGAAACCGGCAACTGGACCGCTGTCGGCCCGTCCGCGGTGCCGTACGGGCCGGAGAACCAGACCCCGGTCGAGCTGGACCGTGCCGGGATGGACACCATCCGGGACGAGTTCGTCGCCGCCACGATCCGCGCGGATGAGGCCGGCTTTGACCTGCTCGAGGTCCACGCCGCGCACGGCTACCTGCTCTCCTCCTTCCTCTCCCCGGTCTCGAACCAGCGCACCGACGAATACGGTGGCAGCCTGGCCAACCGGTTGCGGTTCCCGCTGGAAGTCTTCGACGCCGTCCGCGCGGTGTGGCCCGCCCACAAACCGGTCGCGGTGCGGATCTCCGCGACGGACTGGATCGAAGGCGGGAACACCTCCGAGGATTCCGTGGCGATCGCGAAGGCATTCGTGGAGCACGGCGCGGCCGGGCTGGACGTGTCCACAGGCCAGGTCGCCAAGGAAGAAAAACCCGCGTTCGGCCGCTCCTACCAGACCCCGTTCGCTGACCGTATCCGCCAGGAAGTCGCCGCTCCCGCAGGGGTGGCCGTGATCGCCGTCGGCGCGATCTCCAGCTACGACGACGTGAACTCCATCCTCCTCGCCGGCCGGGCGGACCTCATCGCCCTGGGCCGCACCCACCTCTACGACCCCCAATGGACCCTGCACGCCGCAGCCGAACAGGAATACCACGGCCCCGGCGCGCAATGGATCCCGCAATTCCGCGCCGGCCGCCGCAAACCCCCCACCACCCGCACCGACGCCATCCGCCCCCGCCTGTCCCTCCTAAAAGAACCCGACACCGAACAAACAACCACCCACCTCCGCTGGACACCCGCGTCCGCCACTGCATCTGCGTTGGTGAAGTAGCCATGGCCGCCGCACCGGTTACTAACTGGAACGTGCCCAAGCGCACCACCGGCTTGGTGTTGATTTGTTGCTGGCTCGCGATCCTCGCCGAGGGTTACGACGTCGGCGTGCTGGGGGCAGTGCTTCCGGCGCTGGCCGAGTACAAGCAATGGAACCTCAGCCCGCTTGCCCTGGGCGGGCTGGGATCATATGCCTTGATCGGCATGCTTATTGGGGCCCTGTTCATCGGGACTCTGAGCGACCTCGTAGGCCGCAAGAAGATGCTGTTGGCCTCCATGGTGATCTTCACCCTCACCCAGGCAGGGGCGGCCTGGGCTCCCACGCCCGAGCTGTTTGGCATCTTCCGGCTCATCGGCGGTCTGGGCATGGGCGGTGTCATCCCCGTGGCGGCAGCCCTGACCATCGAGTATTCCGCTCCCAATAGGCGTTCCTACAATTATGGCCTCATGTATTCGGGCTACTCGCTGGGCATCGTTGCGGCCGCGCTTGCTGCAATGTTCGTGCTCCCCGTTGGTGGCTGGAGGGCCGTGATTGCTATTGGTGCCGCGCCTATTGTCCTGCTGCCGATCATTTGGAAGTTCCTCCCGGAATCGTTGGAGTTCTTCGAGTCCAAGGGACGCAAGACGGAGGCCAAGGCTTTGGCTGCCAAGCTGGAGATCGCTGACTACCAGCCGGTTGCACCGGTGGCCCAGCCCGGTTCACACACCGCCGATCCGTGGTGGAAAACCATCACCACGATGTTCTCCAGGAAATACCTGCGGTCCACGGTGTTCTTCTGGGTTTCCCTGTTCTGCGGCCTGGTACTCGTCTACGGGCTCAACACCTGGCTGCCGAGCATCATGAAGAAGGCCGGCTACGATCTGGGCTCGTCCCTGACGTTCCTGTTGGTCTTCAGCCTGGCATCAGCCATCGGCGGCCTGCTCCTGGGCCGTGCGGCAGACAAGTACGGCAAGAAGCTCATCCTGGTGGTGTTCTACATCCTGGGTGGCCTGGGCATCATGCTGCTCGTCTTCCCCAACACGATGGTGGTCAACCTGCTGTTCGTAGCATTTGCAGGCGTTGGCTCGATCTCTACGTCCCTGGTCCTGACCGGTTACATCGCTGACTACTACCCGGCCAAGGTTCGCGGTACGGCCACGGGTTGGGCTCTCAGCTTTGCCCGCCTTGGTGCAATCTCCGGACCCTTGATCGGCGGCTGGATCGCAGGTTCCAAGCTTCCCTTCGAAGCCAACTTCGCGATCTTCGCCGGCATCGCAGTGGTGGCCGCGGCCGCCGTCGCAATGATTCCGAAGCCCACCCCGGAGGCGCCTGTTACGGCATCCAGTGCGGACCCGGACGACGAGACCGCGGTAGTCAGCGCCCGCTAGGAGAATCATGGACGCGTTTCCTGAAGCGAGTGTTGAGCGGACGGTTGAGTGGGTGGACACCGACGCCTCCGGCCACCAACACAACTCGGCCATCCTCCGATGGGTGGAAGCCGCCGAGGCGGAGCTATTCCGCTCCTTGGAGCTGCCCGACTACTTCCCCAACGCTCCTCGCGTCCAGCAGGTGATCAACTACAAGGCCAAGCTCTGGTTCGGCCAGCGCGTCACCGCCACGGTGAAAATCCACGCGCTCGGCCGGACCTCGCTGACCATGGCCTTCGAGGTCCGCGGCCACCCCCTTGATGATGCGGCCCGCGGAACGCCCGACGGCGTCACCCACCAAGGTGCATCGTCGGACGGCAGCGAGGTGGCCGCCTTCGGGACGGTGACCACGGTCCACGTCCCCAACGGCACAACGGCGTCCCAGCCTTGGCCGGAGCATTTCGTCCGGGCAGTGCGCTGTGTTGATTAACTCCGACGAGACAGCAGTTAGCCCTAATGTCGAGCTGCCTTGGCATTGGGGCTAACTGCCATCCGTTTGACCTCACGATGTGGCTGACAACAAGGACGCCGTCCGGATCAGCTGGCAGAGCATCAGCCTTCGCCGCCATTGATGGTTCCCAACCTATGATGAACATGACTGGCGCCTTACCATGGCGCGGAAATGAGGGTCCTTCAATGTTCGCCGTCCCGGCACCCGCGGTGCGCCATCAGCAACTCCTGGTCACCATCTTCGGTCTTTATGGCAGGAACGCTGGTGATGCGTTGCCGGTCTCCGCACTGGTTTCGATGCTCGGTACGCTCGGCTATGACGCGCCGGGTGTGAGATCGTCCGTTTCCAGGCTAAAGGCAAAGGGTGTCCTGAAGAGCGTTCGCGAAGGCGGCATTGCCAAGTACAAGATCGCCGAATCAGTGAGCGACGTTTTCCGTGAAGGTGATCGGCGGATCTTCGCCCCAGAACAGCCAGCTCCGGTGGATACGTGGGTGCTCGCCGTGTTCTCCGTGCCTGAGTCGATGCGGAACCGCCGGCACCAGCTGAGGTCCGCCTTGTCCAGCCTGGGATTTGGGTCCGTGGCGTCCGGTGTATGGATCGCTCCGGCCCACAAGCTGGAGCAGGCTCGCGACCGCCTCACTGCCAGCGGGCTGATCGAATTCGTAGACCTTTTCCGCAGCGACTACGTTTTCGATGGCCCCATGCGCCCCAAGATCTCCGAATGGTGGGATCTCAAGGAACTCGATGAACAGTTCACGGAGTTCCTTGAGATCTACCGGGGCGCAGAGCAGCAATGGATCGACCTGGTGGGGACCGACCCTGAGGCGGCCCTGGCTGATTCCACGGCCGAGTTACGACGCGACGCTTTCCGCTACTACATCCCGATGCTCACCCTGTGGCGCAAGTTCCCGTACCGTGACCCAAATCTCCCGGCGGACTACCTTCCGCCCGAGTGGCATGGGCCGGAAGTCCGCCGGACCTTCCAGGCGGTCCATCGGCTCGCGGCGCCGCTCGCTGCAGCACACGCGCATGAGGTCATCAGCGAAGCTTTGGACCCTGTCCTGACGTAGCCGTTAGCGCCGGCTTAGTCCTTAAGCCTTGGTCCGGGGTGCGTCGATGATGCCAAAGATTTCTCCCTGCGGCGCCTGCAGGATTGCCATCCGTCCCATGGGGCTGTCCATGACTGGGACCAAGGCCGAAGAGCCCAGTTCCACGGCTGTTGCAGCGGTTCGATCTACATGGTCGCTGGCAAACCAGGCGAGCCAATGATTGGGCGCGCCCTCGGCCATTTGGGTGTCGAGATGAATGCCGGCTACTTCGCGGCCATCGGAGGCCCGCTTGGCGGTTGCGTAAATGAATCCGTCCTGGTCGATGTCCTGGTAGCTGTAGCCAAAGACATCGGCATAGAAGGACCGGGCCAGCGCGTACTCGCGGGTGTGGAGTTCGTTCCAGCACAATGCGCCGTGCTCGTTGACCCGCTCTGCCCCGATATGGCTTCCCGCCTGCCAGATGCCAAAGACTGCACCAACGCTGTCAGCGGCAATTGCCATGCGCCCGGAGTCCATCACGTCGAAGGGAGGAGCGATGAGTTGACCACCAACAGAAGCTACTTCTTTGCACGTGGTGTCAACGTTGTCCGAGGCCAGATACGTAGTCCAGACGGTTGGCATGGTGGAATCCTGTTTGGGACCGAGGCCCGCAACAGCTTGTCCGTCCAGTTGGGCCAGTACGTAGCCCCCGGCCTCTTCGTCACCGGAGAGGTAATCCCATCCAAACAACTTCGTGTAGAAGGACGTGGCGGCAGGCAGATCATCGACCCCCAGATCCACCCACGCGGGTGTTCCTGCAGGCCATTTCTCAGTTTGGGTAGACATAGCAACTCCTCGGGTTCGGGGCTTAATAGGCGCGGCTACCACCCGGAATGCCCTATGCGCGGGGCTTCCCGGGAGGCAGCCACTCATCATGTGCGTCCGCCATCCGATTCGTGATGCGAATCCTGACCGCGAAACCTGGCCCCAAGTCGTGGCCGCCCCTCGTGGAGTTGCAGCAGCCAGCAGCCCTCTCCAAAGGAAGCGGCAGGCGTTAGCCGCCTGCCGCCGTCGTGCGTGTTCTGTTATCAGATCGTGCGCGTCTATCAGATGGTGCGCGTCGCCTTGGCGAGGTTGTCGCGAAGTTCGTCCGCGTTCTGACGGATGACGTAGGCGGGACGGTCGCGCTCGACGCGCCAACTGTCTTCGAGGGGCCCGATGTTGACGGTGTCGAAACCGAACTCGTCGAACAGCTTGGTCACGAGTTCGGCCGCTTCCGGGAAGTCGCTCGCGGTGGCCAGTGCGCGACGGTTCGGCGTGCCGGCCGGGGTGCCATCGGTGGTGATGTCTTTGGCGAAGATGTGGTTGAAACCCTTGGCTACCTTGGACGTGGGAAGGTGCTTCTGCAGGAGGCCCGAGGTGGTGGCCTCGCCGTTGTCGAGCGCGGGAATGCGGCCGTCGCGCTCCCAGTAATAGTTGTTGGTGTCGATGACGATCTTGCCTTCCAGCGGCTCGGCGGGAATGTCCTGATAGTTCTTTAGCGGAACGGTCACGACGGCGAAATCACCTGCCGCTGCTGCCTCGGCCGCCGTCGCGGCCCGGGCCCGCGGCCCAAGTTCTGTGACCAGTTCCGCGAGGGTTTCCGGTCCCCGCGAATTGCTGATCACGACGTCGTAGCCGAGTTCAACCGCTTTACGGGCAACCTGGCTGCCAATATGTCCTGCACCGATGATTCCGATTGTTGTCATACTCGGCTCAACAAGATGTTGCAGACGCGTATTTCCAGCGTTACGGAATATGTCGGAACGCAAGGGCGGTTTCCGCGCATGGCAACCATAAGTAGACTTACTAAATGTCTACTCCGACGAACACCAAAACCAAGAACCGTGGCGTGCTTTTTGACGTGGACGGCACGTTGATCGACTCCAGCTACTTCCACGCGTTCGCCTGGTGGCAGGCATTTAGGCGCGAAGGCTTGGATATCCAGATCTCCGACATTCATCGCTGCGTCGGGATGGGCGGCGACAAGCTGGTCCAGCACCTGGTTCCGGACTGTCCCGAAGACATGCAAAAGGAATTGAAGTCCGCGCACGGAGCCGTGTTTTCGACATTCTGGCCCTCATTGCGCGCCTTCGATTCCGCCCGGGACCTCCTTGCAGCCTGCTCTGATTCCGGGCTGGCAGTCGGGCTCGCCTCGTCAGCGCAAGAGCGCGACCTTGACGTCAGCAGGCGGCTCCTCGACGCCGGTGGGTCCATTGACGCATGGACAAGTTCCAATGACGCGGACGAAAGCAAGCCAGCTCCAGATATCCTCGTTGCGTGCTTGAAGAAGCTGGAACTCAATCCAGAGGACGTCGTCTTTGTTGGCGATGCCGTCTGGGACGTGAAGGCCGCTGCGGCAATTGGCGTGCCCGCCATCGCCCTGACCTGCGGTGGTATCAGCGAGGCCGAACTCCGTGACGCAGGCGCCGCGGAGGTCTACGACAATCCGCGGCACCTACTGGAGAACCTGGAAAGCAGTGCCATTGGAAAGCTGACGGCGGGAACGCTCCGCGCTTAGGAAGCGCGGCCGCCTGCGCCGCCGCGCTGAGTAGCATTGCACCAATTGACCAGCAACTGAAGGGAGTCGCGTCATGCAGCAGTATGTCGTCCTGCAAGTGATCCTCAAGGAGAAACTGTGGGGAACCGGTTCGGGCAATCTGACCTCACTGGAGAAGGCCATCAACGATCAGGCCGCGAAGGGCTACCGGCTGCACACCATTACGACGGCGAGCAGCGGGAGTAAGGGGATGATCGGCGGCGGGGACCGTATCCAGGCAACGATGGTGTTCGAGCGCCTCGGATAAAAGTGCGTTGGTTCGCCTAGAGTTGCTCGTCCCGCACTTCCTCATTCCGGCCGCGTCCTCGAACCGCCCAGATGATCAGCGCAATGACGATAATCGCAGCAACGGCGGCCAGGATCCATGGGGTGGCGTCCGTGCGTGTTTGTTCCTGCGGTTGGGACTCTCCAGTCCCTGGGTTGGCAGGTCCACTGCTCGCCGGATTGGGCGTGGTGGGTGCCACCGACGACGGCGCTGGGTTGGTTGGGGTCGCCGTCGAGGGCCCCGACGGGTTGCTGGGCGATGCCGATGGAGTGGGAGTGGTGGCAGCCGCGTGGCCTTGAAGGGCGGCCGGGTTTGCTGCGTTTGCTGCTGTCGCGACGGACAACAGGGACCCGGTGAAGAGGGTCAGTGCCAGGGTGGTCAGGGCTAATCTACGAAGCATCGTTTCTCCTGTGGGATAGGGCGTGTTCGTGAATCCTCATGTAGTAAGCATACTGACCAACGCGGAAAATGGGGGTGAGGGTCGCCCACCGGGTATGTGCGACCCCACCCGAGGGGCTAGCGCGTTAGCTTGGCCGAATCAGGCTCCTGATCGCCGATATGGCCTGGGGCGTTGGCTGCCAGGACACGCTGGACGAACGCACTGTATTCCGCCATATAGTGGCGGAGCAACCCTGCCGTGCCTTCGTCCTTAACCGAGCCGTCGTCGTCGTACGCGTCCGCGACGAAGCGGATGTAAGCCTCCGGCGCATTCAACTGCGGTGCGTCGAGGAAGCTGAGCACGCTGCGCATGGAGGACTGCATTACAGCGGTTCCGATACCACCCGGCGACGCTCCGATAATGCCGGTGGGCTTCCGGGCAAATGAATTGGTGCCCCACGGACGGGATCCCCAGTCGATGGCGTTCTTCAAGGCGCCTGGAATGGACCGGTTGTACTCGGGGGAGACGAACAGGATGCCGTCCGATGCGGCGATCGCCTCCTTCAATTCCCTGCCGGCAGGCGGGAAATCGGAGTCGTAGTCAGAGCTGTACAACGGGAGGTCCCGGATGGCGATCTCATGGAATTCCAGTTCCGGGGGCGCCACGCTGATGAGCGCCTTGGAGAGTACGCGGTTGATAGAGGTACTTGAGAGGCTTCCGACGAAATAGCCGATTTTGAATGTGTCCATGGCGGCGTTCCTTCCCGACGGCACGGCCGGAACCGGCTCGTCGACGGTGTGGAGGCTGGTAGCCCCAGCTTCCACCGACCCTAATGGACTTGTCCACATAGCGCATCCCCTACTCCCTTCCTGACCTTTGCGGCCATAGACTCATGCCAACTGGTTCTGGAGAGTTCCCAAAGAGGGGTGGCGGGTGAAAGCAGGCATAGCGCGCGAGGCACTCGACGGTGAGCGCAGAGTGGCAGCCACGCCCGAAACGGTCAAGCAATTGACCGGGTTGGGCCTTGATGTTGAGATCGAGTCCGGGGCGGGGATTGCCTCCGGACACAGCGACGACGAATACCGGCAGGCCGGCGCTTCTGTTGTGCAGGCCTTGGATCTCGGATCCGTAGACGTTTACTGCCACGTGCGCCCCATGGAACCGTCGACGGCGGGAGCCCTCCGCCCGGGTTCAGTCACCGTCGGTTTGGGGTCGCCGTCGTCGGAGTTGCCAACGGTGCGGGCGCTCGCCGCCGGTGGCATCACATCTTTTGCGCTGGAACTGGTTCCCCGGATTTCGCGGGCCCAGTCCATGGACGCCCTCACCTCACAGGCCTTGGTGGCCGGATACCGCTGTGTCCTTGAGGCAGCGACGCGCCTACCCCGGTTCTTCCCCCTATACATGACTGCGGCCGGGACCATTCCGCCCGCCCGGGTCCTGGTGCTGGGGGCAGGGGTGGCGGGGCTCCAAGCGATCGGCACGGCCAAGAGGCTCGGCGCGCGGGTTTCGGCCAATGACATCCGTCCGGCGTCGGCAGACGAAGTGGCTTCCATGGGCGGGACATTCATCAAGCTGGACCTCGAAACCGCTGAAGCTTCAGGAGGCTATGCCCGCGAACTCAGCGCAGACAGGGGTGCCTTGCAGCGTGCGCTCCTGACCCCGCACGTAGCCCAGGCGGATGTCCTCATCACAACTGCCGCCGTTCCCGGACGACGGGCACCACTTCTGGTGAGCCGCGAGATGGTCCAAGGAATGCGCCCCGGATCCGTCGTAGTAGATCTGGCTGCCGAATCAGGCGGAAACGTGGAAGGCAGCATCCCCGGGCAGGACATCCACATCCCCACCGCTGATGGGCAAGGTGAAGTGACTTTGGTGGGGCTCAAGGACCCAGCGTCAGCGATGCCCGCGGATGCCTCCCGATTGTTCGCCAAGAACGTGGCCAACCTGATCGCGTTGATGACCCGGGAGGGAGTGGTGGCCCCCGACTTTGAGGACGAGGTTGTGGCAGGAACCTGCCTCACCCACGACGGCGAGGTGCGGCACGCGCCAACAGCTGAAGCACTCGCGGCGCTCGCGGGCGAGACCGGACCCTTTGGCAGTGCCCACACAGCGGCCAACCCTGGCAGTGAAGGAGCGCATTGATGGATGGCATGAGTCTGCTGACGATCACCGTACTGGCAGTTTTCGTGGGCTTCGAGGTGGTCTCCAAAGTTTCCAGTACGCTCCACACACCCCTGATGTCCGGGGCAAATGCTATCCACGGAATCATCCTGGTGGGTGCCATCATCGTCGCAGGTCAAGCATCTGATCCGTGGGTATTGGCGGTCGCCCTGCTGGCTGTCGTCCTGGCCACGGCCAACCTTGTGGGCGGCTTCGTGGTGACCGACCGCATGCTGGAGATGTTCCGCGGGAGGCAACGGCCGCCGTCGTCAGTTGTCTCATCCGAGGAACATGCGGGCAAGGAGCGCGGCCGGTGACTCTTCTGGATCCCACCTGGACAGCTCTCCTCTATCTCGCAGCCGCTGCCTGTTTCATCCTGGCGCTCAAAGGTCTGAACTCACCACGGACGGCACGGCGTGGAAACCTCATCGGGGCTTTCGGCGCCTTGTTGGCTGTGGTCACAGTGTTCGTCTCGGTGAAGCTGGACAACATTCCGTGGATCGTTGGGGCAATAGCCGTGGGATCGGTGGTGGCCGCACCCGTGGCACGGCGCGTTCAGATGACACAGATGCCCCAACTCGTGGCCCTGTTCAACGGTGTGGGTGGCGGCGCAGCCGCGCTCGTGGCATTGCTGGAACTCTCCCATACAGGTGATGCGTGGGTTCGCTTGGCCATTGTGTTCACGCTGCTCGTCGGCGCTGTTTCCTTTGCCGGTTCCGGAGTTACCTTTGCCAAACTGCAAGGACTAATGACCACGCGGCCAGTGACGTTCCCGGGCCTGCCTGTGCTGATGGCCGTGGTGCTGCTTGCCGCGGTGGGTGCAGGGATTGTGGTGATACTGAATGGTTCGTTGCTGCTCGCGCTGGCGCTGCTGATCCTTGGGCTTGTGGCCGGTATCCTGCTGGTACTCCCTGTGGGCGGCGCCGACGTACCGATTGTCATCTCGCTGCTTAACGCCTTCACCGGATTGGCCGTGGCCGCGTCCGGATTGGTGCTGGGTAACGTACTCCTGGTGGTGGCTGGAACCCTGGTCGGAGCGTCGGGCACCATCCTCACCCGGGCCATGGCTGCCGCAATGGGCCGCAGCGTTGCAGGAATCATGTTCGGTGCCTTCAAGGGTGGCTCGACGGCCGGGTCCACCGCCGTGAGTGAGCGCCCGGTCAGGTCCTCCAGCCCCGAGGATGTTGCGGTGCTGCTCGGTTACGCACAGCGGGTGATCATCGTTCCCGGGTACGGCTTGGCTGTGGCGCAAGGCCAGCACACAGCCGCTGAGTTGGCCTTGGCTTTGGAGGCACGTGGGACTGAGGTGGACTTTGCTATTCATCCTGTGGCCGGACGCATGCCCGGGCACATGAACGTCCTTCTGGCCGAGGCAAACGTGCCGTATGAGTCGCTGAAGGAAATGAGCGATATCAACCCCGAGTTCAAGACCGCCGACGTTGCCCTTGTGGTTGGTGCCAATGACGTGGTGAACCCTGCAGCCAAAACCACTTCCGGGTCGCCGATCTACGGAATGCCCATCCTGGAAGTAGCTGACGCCCGGCAGGTGGTATTCCTCAAACGTTCCATGCGTCCAGGATTCGCCGGTATCGAAAACGAACTTTTGCACGAACCCCAGACAACGTTGCTGTTCGGCGACGCGAAGGATTCGTTGACCAAGGTGCTGGGCGCGGTGAAGGCGCTCTAGGAGGATCGGTCTCCCTAAATTCGACCCCTAATTTCGCGTCACATTCGGACTCGTGAAGCCACATCTTTAATACAGAAGTCTGCCCGGAAGGCGACTGCGGAAGGATGCATGGCTAGGAGTCATCGATTGCAAGACGAAATGAAGGATTCGACACCGGATTCCCGCTTCGACAAACCCCAAAGCAAGAGGGTGACAGATTGGAGGCGACTGGTTGGCCTGGACGTTCAAATCTGGCGCGGCCACAAGATCGTGGATCAAGGCCGGGTGGATGCGGTGACCGATGACGGCAACGTTTTATGGCTCAAACAACACGGAGCAATAGAGCGGAGGCTTGTCATGAAGGAAGCCAGGGCAGGGCTTCGCGTACGGCTCATCCCCTGAGCACAAAGCTTGGGGCGTGCCCAGGCTCGAACCCTTCCCGGTCATCCGCCGTCGTCCTAAGCTGAACCGTACGAGTTACCCAACCCCTGCCGGACCGGCACATCGAAGCGAGGTTGCGCCATGACCGTCAAACTCAACAAGAAAGCATTCGATAACGCGAAGCACCTGATCCGCGACGGCAAGATCGTCAAAGACGTCCGTGATGACTGGAGCGAGCACGCCCCGTCCACCAAGGATGAGAATGAGTTCCTGGAGAAGAAGGGCCAAGCCGAGTATTCCAAGTGGTACCTCGGCGTGGATGACGACCATCCGGCTGACCAAAAGGGCCACTACAAATTTCCCTTCGGCGACTTCAAGAAGATCCACAGGTGTGCGGTCATCTCTGCCGAGAGCCGTGCGGCGCAGAACGACTACGACGATATCCGGGATGCGCTCGGCAAGCTGCTCGAACGCATCGACGAGGACTGAGGCATCGGCGCCAAGAATAAGGGACTGGTGTCACCCACATCCGGGTGGCACCAGCCCCATTCTGCATCACGGACGAATTTTGGTGTCCCTGAGGCGGCCGAGCTCCCACTACACAGGATCAGCCAGCAAGCGCCCCCATTTCGGGTCCAGCAACGGAGCTCCCGAAAGCTTAAGGGCATGCCAGAGCGTCACTGCCACAGAATCGAGCACAGGAACGCCTGTTCGGGCTTCTACATCGGCAGTGATGTTGGCTCCATAGAGGTTGGTGCACAGGTACACCAGGGCGTCCGGATGAGCTGCCGCCAGCTCCAATGAGTCCGGCAGCATCTCCTCATCGGTGACCCGGCCAAAGGATTCGTTATCGGTGAGATCTAGGTGCCGGTGATCGATCGTCTTGATGCCTTCCCTGGCGTACGACGCGATCACGGCCTCATTCACGTCTGCCGTGTAGGGCGTGAACAAACCGATTCGCTCGGTACCGAAGGACGCGAACGCCTCCAAGTAAGCGAGCGTGGACGTGGTGGCCGGAATGCCGGTGGCCTCGGTGATCTCACGTACCAAGGCATGGTCGTGGGAAGCGCCGAGCCAGGATCCGGAGGTGCCGTTCCATGCGATGACGTCCACATTCGCAGTGGCCAGCAACTCAGCGGAAGCGCGCATCACGGATGAATCAAATTGCTTGTCCGAGGAGTCGTCCAAGGCAATCCGGGTAACGGGGATGCGGGTTGAATGGATGGTCACATCCCGGCGATCGCCAAGGATCCGATAGGTCTGCGGTTCCAGGCACGTGTTGGAGGACGGCACGATCATGCCGATGCGGATGGGACGGCTGACTGAAGGCATGGTTTGCTCCTAAGCGCTGAGGGATTCGACAGAAGGAATGACGGGAACAGAGAGCGCGTCGCGGTGCTCCGTGAAGCCGTTGCGGGCCACGAAGCGACCCACCGGACCGGGATCGTGGAAACCTGCTTCATCAAGGACCACCCGTCCGGCGGAGATCACCACTGCGGGCCAGCCGCTAAGCGTCTTCCCCTCAAAAGGCGAGAAATCAGTCCCCATGTGCAACGCACCGCCGTCGACTGTTTGCTGGAGGGCGGGATCGAAGATCACGATGTCGGCGTCGAACCCTTCCACGATCGCTCCCTTTTGCGGGACCGCATTGATCCTGGCGGGACCTGCGGAGAAGACCTCAACGAAGTCCTCCACAGCGCCGCCGGATTCAGTGACCAGCGCCGTGAACGTCACGGGCATGCGGGTTTCCACGCCGGGGAGGCCGTGCGGCATATAGCGGACATCGTCCGTGCGCTCGCGTTTTTGGGAGAGGTCGTAGCAGGAATGGTCCGAAGAGACCGTGTGGATCGCACCCGCGGCCAGCCGATCCTTCAACGCGGCTACCGTTTCAGCACTGCGCATCGGCGGGCAGCACGCGTACCATTCCGGGAACGCCGAACCGTAAACGGTGTCGTCCAAGGTCAGGTAGTGCGGGCACGTCTCGGAGTACGCCTCCTGGCCGCGCTCGCGGGCTTCGGCCACGAGGTCCACTGCGCCCGGAGTCGACTGGTGGACAAAATAGACGGTCGCTCCGGTGTACTGGGCCATTGCCAGGGTTTCCTTGACCGAGATTTCCTCGGCAAGTTCGGGCCGGGTACGGTGCAGGTGCTCGATGCCGATGCGGCCGTCCGAGGCGTGCTGCTCAGTGCAGTCGGTGATGATGGGATCGTGCTCTGCATGGATGTATGTGAGGCCATCCAGGCGCACCATTTCGCGCATGACCTTCAGGATGGTGTCACCATCGGCCATGGTTGAGCCGCGGTTGGTGGTGTACATCTTCACGGATCGGACGCCCTCCGCCGCAAGCTGCTCGAGCTGCCACGGAACCGTCTCATCCCATGAGACAACAGCGCCGTGCAGGGCAACATCGCAGCGGGACTCGGTGGCGAGGCGCTTCTTGTTCAGGACCGCTTCGAGCGGAGTCTCCTGCGCATCGCGGGGGATGCCGAAATCGATGATGGTGGTGGTCCCACCCCAGAGTGCTGCCGTTGACGTGGTCCGGTAATCATCCAAAGTGCGGAATCGGCCCGTCACTTGGGCAACATGGCAGTGGCCGTCGATGCCGCCGGGAATGACCAACTGGCCATGGGCTTCAATGGTTCGTGCAGCCGAGGGAATAGGTTCGGCAGCGTCAACGAGCTCTACGATGCGTCCGCCGTCGACCACGACGTGGGCGGCCTGCCTGCCGAAACTGTTGACGACGGTGCCGTTGGCGATGACGAGATCGGGGAAATGGGACATCGTTGTCCTCCTTGTTCTTGGAAGTTTTAGCGGGACGGTAGGGCGGGTGTTGCCGGAACCGGCGGGGAGGAGACGTGCGCCGATTGAGCGGCACTCAGGGCGGCGTCGAGGTTTTCCGAGAGACCCCGCCTCCGCTTGACCGGCGGCGCCGCGAACGAGCCGCCCCGGTGAACGCCGGACTTCAACGCGACCACGGCCTCCGTCATGCGGATCCCTGCGGAAATTCCGTCCACCACGGGCACGGGGATTTGCCCTTCGAGCTCGCGGGCAAGTCCGGCGAGAGGCGCACCTGCAAGGATCACGACGTCGGCACCGTCCTCAGCGACCGCCTGGCGGCTCAGCGCCAGCAGGGTTTCCTTGAAATCTGCCTGCACCGATCCTATGGAATTCAGGCTTTGGTTGATGGAGCGGATGGAAGCGAGACGGCCGGCAAAACCGAAGCGTTCCACGCAGTCCAGGTACCAGGCCTGGATACGGTCCGAAATGGCGATGATCGAGAAACGGTGACCCTGCAATGCTGCCGCGCACAGTGCCGCCTCGGTGATGCCGATAACCGGTACGTCAACGAGTTCCTTCAGCGCAGGCATTCCGGGATCTCCGAAGGCTGCCACAACGACGCCGTCCACAGCGGCGCTACCATCTTCGTGCCCAAGGCCAGAGCCGTGGCCAAGGCCAGCACCGCCGTCGTGCGCGTATTCGGCGATCAACTCAGCCACAGCGCCGGCGGCGATAAGCGACTCGAAGCGGGTTTCGATGTATTCGACGCCGTGCCCGGCTGTGCGAACGATCAATTCTGTGTCCGGACCTGCCGAGCGCAGGGCCTCGGCCTCGATCAGGGCGGTGACGTCGTCACTGATGTTGGGGTTGATGACCAGGAGTTTCATGGTTTCTTCCGTAGCTTGGGCTCGGTGGCG
The DNA here is from genome assembly GCF_042788025.1 of Paenarthrobacter sp. YIM B13468. Classification (NCBI taxonomy): domain Bacteria; kingdom Bacillati; phylum Actinomycetota; class Actinomycetes; order Micrococcales; family Micrococcaceae; genus Paenarthrobacter; species Paenarthrobacter sp. YIM B13468. The sequence continues at coordinate 15,669 of NZ_JBHZPI010000038.1, forward strand.
CTGGAGTCCTCGGGGAATTGCTCGCGGTACTTTCCGATGTGCGACGCCGATTGGATGGCTGCGCGATCGGGATCCCCGCTGGCGATGGCAGTGTAGAGGTCGCGGTGTTCCTGGATGAGTTCCGGGAGGTCGCTGACGTGGCGGAACAGCCAGTGCATGCGTCCCTGGAGTGGTTCCAGCGCGGAGCGGAGAAAGTCGTTGTTGGCGATGGCCGTGATGGCATCGTGGAAATCGCTGTTGGCGCGGTGGGCTTCCAGGATGGAGCCCTTGGCGAGGCAGCGGTCGGCCTCATCCAGCAGGCCGGAGAGGTGTTCGAGATCCCCGGTGGTGGCCCGCTTGGCTGCCAATCGGCAGGCGAGGACTTCCAGGGATTGACGGACGTCGAAGAGGTCCTCTACGTCCTTGGGGCTCAGGCCGCTGACTTCGGAACCGCGGCCAGCGCGGTCCCGGATGAGTCCTTCCTGCCTCAGCATCCGGAGTGCTTCGCGGATGGGCAGGCGGGAAACGTTGAATTCGGCGGCGAGGTCACGTTCCACCAGCCTGGTACCGGGCGCATAGTGCCCCTCAAAAATCCTGGAACGGAGCGTGTCACGCACTGACTCCCGGAGGGGTCGCTCAGTGATTGTTGTGTCTTCTGCGGCTAGCATCTCAGCTCCATTTTCGTGATGTGTGAGGCAGTGCGCCCGGCGACCAGGCGGGTTTCCGGCCGTCCGGCGGTTCAGTACCGTCCGGCCGGCCCGGTCAGGCGAGTCAGACCGGGAGTCGCTTGTTGTAATCCAAGGCCAGGACGGAAACGCCCATGATCACCGCGGATCCAACGAAGTACAGCAGGGCCCAGGTGTAGGAGCCGGTGGCCCCGACAATCAGGCCTACCACAATCGGGGTGACGAACCCTGCGATGTTGCCGCTGAAGTTCATCGCTCCGCCCAGTACGCCGGCATTCGTGCGGCCGCCCAGGATGGACGGGATGGACCAGAACAGGCCAACCCAGCGCAGGAAGAAGAGGACTACCGAGAGAAGCACGACGGCGGTGATGGGGTCTGCGACGACCGTGACACCTACGAGGCCGCCCACCACTACGACGCTGGAGATACCCAGCAGGGTGCGCATGACCCGGTTGGCGGAGGCACCGGATGCCCGCCACTTGTCGGCGATGATGCCACCGAGGATTTCGCCGACGAACCCGGCGCCGAAGATCACGAACGTAGACCAGCCGATGGTCTTCAGGTCGAAGCCCTTGGCCTGTGCGAGGTACAGCGGACCCCAGGTGAGCAGGCCGTAGAACACGCCGTTGAAGCCAAGCCAGCCGAAGCACATTGCCCAGAAGGAACGGAACTTCAGGTAGGGCAGGAGGGCGCGCTTGCCCTGTGCGCCTTCCTTGGCAGCTTCAGCGTCGTCTTCGGCGTGGGAAGCCTCGATGTAAGCGGCTTCAGCGTCGTTGACAGCCTTGTGCTGGCGGGGGTTATCGCGGATGTACCACCAGACGGCCAGGCCCATGAGGATCGTGAGGGCACCGGCGATGATGAAGGACATCCGCCAGCTGCCCGTGGAGGCGATCAGCCAGGTGATGAGGATGCCGCCCAGGCCAGCGCCCAGGGGAGCTCCGGCGTCGAGGATGGTGGCGCCGCGGCCACGTTCCTTCTTGTGCATCCAGATGGCGTTGAGTTTGCCACCGGCAGGCATGACGCCTGCCTCGGTGACACCGATACCCAGGCGGGCGATGAACATGCTGAGGAATCCGCCGGCGAAACCGGAGGCGGCAGTTGCGGCACCCCAACCAATGCAGGAGGCCGTGACCACCTTGCGGGGACCGAACTTGTCGATCAGCAAACCCACGGGGATTTGCATGAGTGCATAGGTCCAGAAGAAGGCCGACAACAGGAGCCCCACAAGCTCGGGCGGGAGGTTGAACTCCTTCTGGATGATGGGGAGAGCTACGGAAATTGAACCGCGGTCGATGTAATTGACGGCGACCAGGACCAGGAGCAGGATGAAGAGCTTCCAGCGGACGTTTGTGCGTCGCTGCACGCCGTCCTTGCCGGTTTTGGGCTCGTTTTCCTGGTTTTCCTGGGTTGCCAGTTGGGTGTTTTGGGGAGACACAGCTTCTCCTTCAGAGGAGTCAACAGGGGGTGGAATGTCTTTTGGGTATGTCTTTGGGGGGGTGAGCCGGGCGGGATATCGCTGCAGCCGGACCCGTGCCGGCGGCAACTGTTGCGATCCCCGTCCTTTTGGTGGCGGGGGCCGCAGCCGGTAGCGAGTCTGTTTGGGATCCCGTTTTGGGATCCCAAAATCTAAGTTAGATGTGACGGGCGGCACTGTCAAGACTTTTGGTATACCCAATCTGAAAACGGAATGTGACCGTTGCAGGCTGCCTGTGCGGATTCAATTCCCGCAGATGCTCCTCCAACACCGAAACCCCGGCACTTCCAAGGGAATGCCGGGTTCTCCGAGTGCCCACCGTGAAGGACTGCTGGTTAAGGCTGGTATGCCGACGATGAGGCGTCGGTAGGCCTGTATGCCAAAATCTCAGCCAGCTCAGCCAGCCTATGTGCTCGGGCCGACTCGGCTGGGGTGAACGGCTCTCCTGGACGGGAGAAAACCAGCGGTCCGTGCCATGCAGTTGGAATCTTGAGGATGTCCGTTGAAGGCCCGACGCCGGGACTCGCCGTGGGTGCCGGGTTTTCCGGGCCGTTGGGGACTACTTTGGCGGACAGCAGTTCGGCGACAGCGTGCGGGAGCTCATCCGGGTTCCCGGCAATACGGGCGGCGAGGCTCAGCGCCTTGGTTTGGCCGTCGGCCATGGCGAGTGCCGTGGTAGGCCACACGTGAGACTCACGGCCGCCGCCGTCGTCGAGTGCTTTTAGTAGTCCCTGCTCGGTGACCTCGCCGCGGGCGGAGAGGACGAACTCATCCATCACGGTGCCGGTTCCATCCATCGGGTGAACGTGACTGCTCAGGATGTTCGTCTCCAGCTTGGCCAAGGACTGGGTGATTTTCTGCAGGGAACCGGGCTGGTCGCGCAGCAAGACCCGAGCGCGCCACAAAGCCGGGGCCGCGTGCAGCTTGTGCCGCTGGCGAAGGGCCGGAGCATGCAGCCATCGCCGGAGGACCTTCGCGGCCGAAGGCTCGGCAACCCAGATGACCAGCACGGTGGCCGTGACAGTTAGCAGGAGAACCTTGGCCAGATAGGGGAGATGGGTTTCCACAACGGCCGCATGAACCAGCAGTTCAATCGGAAGCATGACCGCGATGTTGGCCAGGGTGAGCCGGGCCTTGGGCGGTTCCGGCAGTTGACCGCAGACATCGCACACGAGGTCCGCGGTGACGGGAGAGCTCGGCTTGGGTTTCATGCTCTCATGCTGCCCTGCGCCTGTTTCGGGAGGGTTGCTACCGGGTCACGTTCTGGGGAAAGGACCTTGAGCGCTGCGTTCCTGCCCGGTTTGTGATGCCCGGACCACGCCAGAAACGCAAAAGCCCGGTGTTCTCGCGGGGAGAACACCGGACTATGCGATGCAACCGGGAAGGAGCGGTTGGTTAGAGAGCTACTCCGAGGACTGGCCTAGCGGATGTTGTCTGAGTCGAGATCGGAATCGCGTTCCGTGCTGCGGTTGCTGATGGCAACTTCCTTCAGGAGATCGCGGATTTCTGCCAGCAGCGCAGTGTCCGCGGGCAGCGGCTCTTCCTCGGGCTCCTCAGTGGAGAGGCGGTTCTTGACCATGGAGTTGATCTTGTTCATGGGTGCCACGAAGATGAAGTAGACCACTGCGGCGGTGATGACGAACGTAACCATGGCCGTGAGTACCGCACCGAAGTTGATGAACGTGGCGGGGTTGTCCTGCCAGATCCGGAAACCCAGGCCGTCAGCGTTCACGCCGCCGGCCGCGGCGATGACCGGGTTGATGATGTTGGTGGTGAATGCAGCAACGAGGGCCGTGAAAGCACTGCCGATGACGACTGCAATGGCCAGTTCGATCACGTTGCCGCGAAGTATGAAGTCCTTGAAACCCTTAAGCATGCAATGTCCTCCGATTGGGTGCGTGTGTCTGCCTCAAGCAGAGATCAAACTACCACTCCGAGGTTTCAAGCGGGTGTCAGGAGGATGTGAGAGAGGGACGCCGCCTGGGGGTGTGGATGTGAGAGAACGTCGGGTTTCGCCGATGTTCTCTCACATCCTGACGAGCTTTTTGTGTAGCGATCAGCCTACGAGGGCCCGGGTGTGGTCGTTCAGGAAGATTCCGCGGGGATCGAATTCGCGGCGGACCTGGATGAAGGTGTCAAGCTCGGGGTAGAGACGCTCAAGGCGGCTCCGTGTCATGAAGTGAATCTTTCCCCAGTGGGCCCGCGGCTCGAACTCCTGCAGTACAGCGTCGGCGTCCCGGAAGAACTGCCAGTAGTCGGTCCCAGGCTCGGTGGTCAGGGTAATGACAGTGCTGTCCCGCCCTTGGAACTGGGACATGTACGCGTCATCGGCCTTCACCCAGCGGACTTCAACCGGATACTTCTGCTCGGGATATTTGCTGCGGATCAGCTCCTGGATGGCCTCGACGGCGGCAAAGCCGTCCTCGCTGCGGACGAAGTACTCAAGTTCGTGGAACTGGGTAGTGAAGCCCCCGGGATAGATCCTGTATGAGCGGTCAAGTCGGGCGCCTTCCACGGTGGAACACTCGCGCTCGTCCTGGATGGAAGCAACGTTGTACCGCTTGGTGTAGCTTCGGTTGGCCATGCTCAGGCCGGGTGCGCCGGGAAGGTCCAGCAACTCGCAGGAATTGTTCTCCGGGCACCAAAGGAACGAGTAGTGCCGGTTGTTGTCCAAATCGGCCTGCCACGTAGCTGTGGTTTCCTCCCACGTGGGGTAGGTGATCTGTTCCTGCAGGTAGTAGCTGTCCTCAACAGCCAGCTCCACCTCCAGGAACACACCCAGCGTACCCAAAGCCACTTGGGCGGCCCTGAGTTCGCGGAGCTGCCCTTCGCCGATTTCCACGATGTCGCCATAGCCGTTGATGAGCTTCACCCAGCGGAGGTTGGACGAGAAGCTGCCCAGGTGCTTCCCGGACCCGTGGGTGCTGGTGGCCAGTGCCCCGGCAATCTGCTGCTTGTCGATATCGCCCTGGTTGCCCAGGGCCAGGCCCTGCTCCCACAGCGGATCTCCGAAGGCGTTGATGGTGGTGCCGGCAAGGGCCCGTGCGCGACGCCCGGCTTTGTCGGTACCCGTGATCGCCGAGAGTCCGGACATGTCCATCAGGACTCCACCGGTTTGCACCAGCGGGGAGGACGAGTGCCCCGAGCCGACCGCCCGCACAGGCAGGCCTTCGCGGATTGCGAAACGGACGGCGTCGAGCGCTTCTTGTTCGTTCCTTGGCCGGACGGTGAAGGCCGGTGTCGCGCTCTGGTTCCCGCCCCAGTTGGTCCAGGTGATGTCTGTTCCAAAGGGTGCCGTGGGAGTTGCGGCGCGGGGAAGGTCTTTGGTGGTCATTGCTAAGCTCCGTTGCTTGTTTGAAGGCCTACGCGCCGTGGTTGATCATGACGTGCTTGGTGCGCGAGTAATCATCCAGGGCGTAGAGCGAGAGGTCCCGGCCATAGCCTGAGCCCTTGAATCCGCCCCACGGTACCTCACAGGCAAGGACCAGGTGCGCATTCACCCAGACGGTGCCGAAGTCCAACTGCTTGGGAATCCGCAAGGAGAGGCTGGAGTCCTTGGTCCATACCGAGGCCGACAGGCCGTACGGGCTTTCGTTGGCCCGCGTGACTGCTTCTTCGGTGGTGCTGAAGGTCTCCACAGTGACCACGGGGCCGAAGATTTCATGGGTGGCGATGTGCGCGCCGGCAGGGACGTTGCTGATGACTGTTGGCTCGATGAAATAGCCTGGGCCCTCCAGCGCCGAGCCGCCAATCGCGATGTGCAGGCCGGCGGTGCGCGCTTCAGCAAGGGCTTCCTTGACGCGTTCGAAGTGTGGCCGGGAAATCATAGGGCCGATTTCGACGTCGTCCCCGGCTTCTGGAGCGCCCACTACCAGCGTCCCGACTTCGCGGACCAGGTGCTCGGTGAATTCTTCGGCTACGGACTCATGGACCAGGACACGGCAGGCGGCGCCACAGTCCTGGCCGGCATTCCAGAAACCGGCATTCCGGACACCAGCGGCGGCGGCGCGGAGATCGGCGTCGCGAAAGACAACCACAGGGGCCTTGCCACCGAGCTCCAAGTGGACACGCTTCACAGATTTTGCTGCAGTTTCCGCAACGGCTTGGCCACTGACGACGCTGCCCGTCAGGGCGACCAAAGCAATCGATGGGTGCTCCGAAAGCCGCTGTCCCACAGTGCGGCCCTGGCCGGTGACCACGTTGAGGATCCCGTCCGGGATGCGTCCGGCAAGCAGTTCCGCCAGCTTCAGGGTGGACAACGGCGTCTGCTCGGAGGGCTTGAGGACGATGCTGTTGCCTGCGGCGAGAATTGGTGCGATCTTCCAGGCGGCCATCAGCAGCGGATAGTTCCAGGGAGTGATGACGCCGACGACGCCCACGGGTTCACGGAGGATCACGGAGGTGTGGTCGGTTGCGTAGTCGCCGCCGGCCATGGACGTGAGCGTGCGGGAAGCGCCGGCCATGAAACGGAAGGTATCGATGGTGCTGGTGACATCATCCTCGGCAACGGCCTGCGGCTTGCCGGTGTTGGCGGACTCGATGACCTCGAAGGCCTCGCGGTTCGCCTCAATGATGTTGGCGATCAGGTTCAGGACATCGGCGCGTTCCTTGGGTGTGGTGGCTCCCCAGGACTTTTGGGCGACGACGGCGGCCTCAACGGCGGCGTCGACGTCGACGGCGGTGCCGGCCTGGACGGACGCGATGACCTGTTCAGTAGAGGGGTCCACAACATCGATGACCTGGTTGGAGGAACCGGGAACGAATGATCCGTTGATGAAATGCCCAGTGGGAGGCAGGGGCATTATGCCGGCGGAAGCGTGGTCAGTGGAGGAGCGTCGAACGGTGAACTGTTCGGTCTGGGTGGTGGTCATGGTGATTCGCTTTCAGATGAGGTCTGCGGTGAGTGCAGTGGAACGGTGGGAAGCCGCTTGAGCCTTGTTCCGGAACACGCGGGCTGCGAAGTAGTAGAGGGGAGCAACCACCACCAGGCCGACGAGCCAGGAGATGTCTACGCCGCCCAACGCGGCGGCCATGGGGCCGGTGTAGATTGCGGTTGCCGAGAAGGGGACCTGGATGAGGGCGCCTGCCAGGTAGGAGCCGATGGCGACCCAATTGAACCGCCCGTACACGCCGCCGTCGCGCTTGAAGAAGTCCTCAACCCGGTAGTCGCCGTGCCGCAGCAGGTAGTAGTCCACCAGGTTGATGGCTGTCCAAGGGACCAGGACGTACATCAGGAAGGAGAGGAAATTGGTGTAGAAGAGGATGAAGTTGTCGCGGGCGAACAACGCGATGGAGACAGCGAGAACGAAGAGGATGACTGCCGCGATGCTGCGGGTCTTGGCACGTGGCAACCAGGACGGCTTGAATGTTTGGCCGATGGTCAGGGTGCACAGGACGCCGCAGTACAGGTTCATGGCGTTCGAGGCCGCGACACCCAGGCAGAAGATTCCCACGATGATCAGGGTCCAGGGCTGCAGCAACGCCCCCAGGCTGCCAACGATTTCAACGTTGTCGGCGCTCATGGCCATGGCGAGCGTGCCCACCAAGGCGCCCAGGATCATGGGGAACAACGTTCCCAGGACGCAGCCCGAGTAGGAAGCCCAGAACGCCGGTGCTGATCCCGTGCCCTGCGGCATGTAGCGGGAGTAATCGGAGACGTAGGGTGCGTATGCCAGTTGCCACAGGGCCGAGACGGAGATGGTCCCCATGAAGCCAACCCAGTTGAAGTTGCCCTGCTCAAGGAAGCTGCTGGGAAGGCCGTGGACCACGAGTATCCAGCCGAAGGCCAGCAACAATGCCAGGCCCGCTGCAACACTGAGGATCCGGGCATAAGCGTGGATAAGCCGGTATCCGAAAATCGTGGCGATAACGCTGACCACGCCGATGATGATGATGCCGGCATCCACGCTGATGCCCGGGCTGACGGCGGCCATTGCTTCCCCACCGAACACGAGGTTCGCGGCGAAGAAGCCGACGTACATGACCACCACGATGACCACGATCAACAGGGCGCCGAAGGAACCGAACTGGCCGCGGGTCTGGATCATCTGGGCTACGCCAAGCTGGGGACCTTGGGCCGAGTGCAGCGCCATGAAGATGCCGCCCACCAGGTTGCCAATGATGATGCCTACCAGTGCAGGCACGAAACCGAGGCCGAACACCGTGGTGGCGAGCCCGCCGGTCACGATGGTCATGATCATGATGTTGGAACCGAACCAGATGGTGAACAGGTCGCGGGCCTTGCCGTGGCGCTCGTTCACCGGGATCGGCTGGATGGTTTTGTCCTCGAGGCGCGGTACTTCCTGGGTGGCCAAGGGCGTTTTCATGACATTGTCCGGGATGTAGAAGCCAGTTCAAGGACAGCAGAGTCTGTGGCTTTGCTGCGGTTCACCATCAGGCCGAGCAGGTCGAAGACGAGAGTAGCGGCGGCGACGGTTGTGATGTCCGCATGGTCGTAGGCCGGAGCGACCTCCACGACGTCGGCGCCCACAATGTTGATGCCGTTCAGTCCGCGGAGCAGGGCGAGGAGCTCGCGGGAGTGGAGCCCGCCCATCTCCGGGGTGCCGGTCCCAGGTGCGAACGCGGGGTCCAGGACGTCGATGTCGATGGACACGTAGACCGGGGTGTCGCCGAGCCTGTCCTTCACCTGCTGGATTGCGGCCGGGACGCCGATGACATCCAGGTCCGAGCAGCGGATGATCTGGAACCCGAACTCGTGGTCCCTGAGGAAGTCGTTGCGGTCATAGACCGGGCCGCGGATCCCTACATGCATTGACTTGTCCTCCACAAGCAGGCCCTCCTCGAACGCCCGCCGGAAAATGGTTCCGTGGGTGATGGGCTGGTCAAAGTAGGTGTCCCACGTGTCCAGGTGTGCGTCGAAGTGCAGCAAAGCCACCGGGCCATGGACCTTGTTCAGCGCCCGCAGCATGGGCAAAGCAATGGTGTGGTCGCCACCGATCGAGATCAGCCGCTTGTCTTCACTGATCAGGGGCAACGCCTGCTCCTCGATCTCACGGACTGCGCGGGTGATGTCATAGGGAGTGCAAGCGATGTCGCCGGCGTCCACAACCTGGGCTTCGTAAACGGGTTCGACGTCGAGCTCCGGGTGGTAGCCAGGGCGCAGGAGGCGTGAGGCCTCGCGAACCGCGGCAGGACCGAAACGGGCGCCTGGCCGGAAGGAGGTTCCGCCGTCGAACGGGACACCGACGATCGCAATGTCGTAGTCCGGAACCCGGTCGATTTGGGGGAGGCGGGCGAAGGTGCCGAGGCCTGCATACCGGGGGACTTTGGTTGCGTCGACAGGGCCGATGGGCTTGTGGATTGTCATTGCCGGATCCTTGGTGTGAGGGGTGCTCGCCATTGAGCGGGAAGTAAGTAATTCCATTCTTGGTGACGCGGGTCACGGCGAATAGCGGTACATTGACTACAAATGGCCGAGGCGCTTAGACGAATGTCTAAATGGTCCGAAACGGCCCCCGGAATCATAGAGTCAGGACCCCATCCGATGGCAATCACGGTCGCCGAGCTCGTAGCTGAACCCCAACTCGGGCTCACCCTCCTTGCCGGCGACACAGGGCGCGACAACCGGATCACCTGGGCGCACACTTCGGACCTGCCCAGACTGTGGGAATGGGTCACCGGCGGCGAGCTCATGATGACCAATGGACTCTCGATTCCCGCGGACGCCGAGGGACAAGTGGCGCTCGCAGAGGCCCTCATGGACAGCGGGGCAAGCGCCTTGGCGATCGGCGAAAAGATGCACGCACCCCCGCTGACGCAGGAGTTCCTGGCGGCCTGCGACCGGCTGCCGCTGCCGCTGATCAACATCCCGTACCCGCTGCCCTTCATCGCGATCGCCCGCTCGGTTGCCGAATCCTCCCTGCTCGAAGAGTCCCGGCGCCTGCGCCAGACAGCCAGGGTCTACGACCTTCTCCGCACGGCCGGAGCCTCCGAGGACCATTGGCAAAGCCTGGTCCAACGGCTTGCCACCGAACTGGACGCTGAACTGTTCGTGGTGGACCGCCGCTGCCTCCATCCCTGGCACCCCGAGGGCCAGCGGCTCCCGGAGTTCCTCGCGGATGAATGGGCTCCGCTTTCCGGGCAGGTGTCCTTGGCTGGCAAGAATTTCCAGTGGCACCGGATCCGGGGCCGGCACGTGCTGACCATGGACATCCCGACGCACGCCAACGCCCTGCTCGTGGTGCTGCCACACAGCGAACCGCACCCGGACGCCGTCGTACTCCTGCACGCCGCAACCGTGCTGGGACTGCAGCTCTCGCGCATCGTTTTGTCGCTTGAAGGGCGGCATCGGCTGGCCGGCGAGTTCCTGCTGCAGGCTATGGATGGCCGACTGGGCGCGGCCGAGATGGAGAGCCGGCTGTCAACTTTTGGGGTTCCGCCCCAAGACTTCCTGCTCGCATCCATGTCAGCGAACGCTTCCACCACAACGAACGACGGCGACAAGCTGGCGAACGTGCACATCGAACTGTGGCGGCACGGGGTTGCGTCGGCGTCGTTGAAGCGGAATAGCAGGCTGCACGTGGTGGTCCCCGCTGATGTGCCTGACGACATCCTGGTTCATTGCGCCGGGGCAGATGCCGCGATTGGAATCAGCGCTCCGGCGGGTGTGGCGGGCATTCAGCGCGCGCTGCAGGAGTCCCTTTGGGCGCTCGGATCGGCCCGGGCGAACAAGCTCGACCTGGCCCGCTACGCGCAGGGGCCATCCTGGCTCGGGCTGACCGGTTTTGAGGAAGGAACTGCGCTGGTCAGGCGTCTGCTGGGCCCGATTTTCGATTACGAGCAGAGCCAGGAAGGCGATCTCCTGGTCACGCTGAGGACCTATTTGGACTCGCAGCGTTCCTGGCAAAAGACTGCCGCTGCCCTGTTCGCGCACCGGCAAACCATCATCTACAGGATCCGGAAAATCGGCGAATTGACGGGGCTGGACATGGGTGAAACCTCCACGGTTGCCCAGCTGTGGTTCGCGCTCCAGATCCACGAGGCGATGCATCGGTAGGTATCCCTTGCTTGCGCTTTTTCGAAATGACCAGCTATGGTGTGAAGCGTGTCACCCATGGTGACGCAACGCTTTTGATCTGCGGCGGGAGAGTCCTGCCGGTACATCCAGTCAGGCGCCGTAGGAGCAAATCCTCCCCAGGAATCTCTCAGGCACATGTACCGCCGCGGTTAGGCAACTCTGGAAAGCAGTCCGGGCAACCGGGCTCACCGACGGTGCAAGCAGGCAACCATTCCTGCGGAATCTCTCAGGTCCAATACAGAGTGGGGAGGAACCCACATTCATCGTGGCGCTCAGTGGGCGCCTGAATCATGGAGTTCCTCTTGACTGTTCAATCAACCCCCACCGCTTTCGCGGACCGGCATATCGGCGCCCGACGCCAATCCGACGTTGACACCATGCTCAAGGCCATCGGCTACGACTCCGTAGACGGCCTGGTAGATGTTGCGGTCCCCGATTCCATCCGCCAGGACACTGCCCTGAAGTTGCAGGACGCCCTCACCGAGGTGCAGGTCCTCGCCGAGCTCCGCAAGCTGGCTTCCAAGAACAAGACCGCCGTCCAGATGATCGGCCAGGGCTACTACGACACCGTGACGCCCCCGGTCATCCGCCGCAACATCCTCGAATCCCCGGCCTGGTACACCGCCTACACGCCGTACCAGCCCGAGATTTCGCAGGGCCGCCTCGAAGCTCTCCTGAACTTCCAGACCATGGTCCAGGACCTCACGGGGCTGCCGGTAGCCAACGCTTCGCTGCTGGATGAAGCCACTGCCGTGGCTGAGGCCGTGCTGCTGATGCGTCGCGCCAACAAGTCCAAAACCGCGAAGGACGGCAAGACCGTCCTGGACGCCGACCTCCTCCCGCAGACCATCGCGATCGTGAAGGGCCGCGCCGAAGCGCTGGGCTTCGAAGTGGAGATTGCCGAACTTTCGGCGGGCCTTCCCGACGGCGACATCAACGGCATCGTCCTGCAGCAACCCGGCGTTTCGGGCCACGTGTTTGACCACTCCTCTGTGATCGCTGAGGCCAAGGAACGCGGTGCCCTGGTCACTGTGGCTGCCGACCTTTTGGCGCTCACCCTCATCACGCCCCCGGGCGAACAGGGCGCCGACATCGCGGTCGGAACTGCCCAGCGCTTTGGTGTTCCGCTGTTCTTCGGTGGCCCGCACGCCGCATACATGGCAGTCCGCGAAGGCATGGAGCGCACGCTTCCGGGCCGCATCGTGGGCGTCTCCAAGGACAATGCCGGCGTCCCCGCTTACCGGCTAGCGCTCCAGACCCGCGAGCAGCACATCCGCCGCGAGAAGGCCACGTCCAACATCTGCACTGCCCAGGCATTGCTCGCCATCGTGGCCTCGATGTACGCGGTTTACCACGGTCCGGAAGGACTGAAGGCAATCGCCGAAACCGTCCATGGCCACGCCCGCACACTGGCCACTGCCCTCAAGACCGCCGGCCGCGAACTCGTGTCCGAATCCTTCTTCGACACTCTGACGGTCCGCGTACCCGGCAAGGCTGGCAAAGTCATCGCCGCCGCCGAAGCCCGCGGTATCAACCTGCGTCGCATCGATGCCGACACGGTTGGCGTTTCCCTCGATGAAACCACGACGCCGGAGGTCCTCTCCGCGGTAGCCGTCGCCTTCGGTGCCGGCCCGGTGAAGGACGCTTCAGGGTTTGAGCTGCCGTCCTCCGTTCTGCGCACCTCGGATTTCCTGCAGCACCCGGTGTTCAACACGCACCGTTCCGAGACGCAGCTGTTGCGCTATATCCGCAAGCTGTCCGACCGCGACCTCGCCTTGGACCGCACCATGATCCCGCTGGGTTCCTGCACCATGAAGCTGAACGCCACGGCTGAAATGGAAGCAATTTCCTGGCCTGAGTTCGCCTCCATCCACCCGTTCGCTCCGGATCACCAGACGGCTGGTTGGCGCGAGCTCATTGAAGGACTGGAAGCCGACCTCACTGAGATCACCGGTTACGATCAGGTCTCCATCCAGCCGAACGCCGGCTCCCAGGGTGAGCTCGCGGGCCTCCTGGCCATCCGCGGCTACCACCTGTCGCGCGGGGATGAGCAGCGCAACGTGTGCCTGATCCCTGCTTCTGCGCACGGCACCAACGCAGCCTCGGCTGTGCTGGCCGGCATGAAGGTTGTCGTGGTGGCTACGGCCGCTGATGGCACCATCGATCACGCGGACCTGACTGCGAAGATCGAAGCCAACCGCGAGGCGCTCTCCTGCATCATGATCACCTACCCGTCCACGCACGGTGTTTACGACGCCGACGTGCGGGAAGTGTGCGACGCCGTCCACGAGGCCGGTGGCCAGGTGTACGTTGACGGTGCAAACCTCAACGCGCTCGTTGGGCTGGCCCAGCCGGGCAAGTTCGGCGGCGACGTATCGCACCTGAACCTGCACAAGACGTTCTGCATCCCGCACGGCGGTGGCGGACCGGGTGTTGGTCCGGTCGCGGCCAAGGCACATCTGGCGCCGTTCATGCCCGGGGACGCGAACAACGTTTCATCTGAAGGTGGCGTGGCCATCTCGGCATCCCGCTACGGTTCCGCCGGTGTGCTCCCCATTTCCTGGGCTTACGTGAAGCTCATGGGTGACCAGGGACTCACCGAAGCGACCAAGTCTGCGCTGCTCGCGGCCAACTACGTCGCCTCCCGCTTGGACGAGCACTTCCCGGTCCTGTACACGGGCGAAGGCGGACTGGTTGCCCACGAGTGCATCCTGGACCTCCGCGAACTGACTACCCGCACGGGCGTTACAGCTGAGGACGTTGCCAAGCGCCTCATCGACTTCGGCTTCCACGCTCCCACGCTGGCGTTCCCCGTTGCGGGCACTTTGATGGTGGAGCCGACGGAGTCCGAGGACCTGGTTGAGATCGACCGCTTCATTGAAGCCATGATCACCATCCGTGCCGAAATCGAGCAGGTGGCCGCCGGAGATTTCACTGTCGAGAATTCGCCCCTGCGCAACGCACCGCACACGGCTGCCGCCGTCGTGAGTTCTGACTGGGACCGCGACTACTCGCGTGAGCAGGCAGCGTTCCCTGTCCACCAGCTGAAGCACGACAAGTACTTCCCGCCGGTCGGCCGCGTTGACGGTGCCGCTGGGGACCGCAACCTGGTGTGCTCCTGCCCGCCCCTCGAAGCATTTGAAAACTAAGGACTGGTCATGACTGAGAACTACACAGCCCTGTACGAGCAACACAAAAAGGCCGGCGCGTCCTTCACGGATTTCGGCGGCTGGCAGATGCCCCTGAAGTACGAGTCCGAGCTTGCTGAGCACCACGCCGTCCGCAAGTCCGCCGGCCTGTTCGACCTCTCCCACATGGGCGAGGTCTGGGTTACCGGACCGGACGCGGCAGCGTTCCTGGACTTCGCGCTGGCGGGCAAGTTGTCCGCGATCGCCGTGGGCAAGGCCAAATACTCGCTGATCTGCAACGCCGACGGCGGCATCATCGACGACCTCATCACCTACCGTCGCCCTTCTCCCGAAGAAGGCGTGGATCAGTACCTCGTGGTCCCAAACGCGGGCAACGCCAAGGTAGTTGCTGCAGCATTGCTGGAGCGGGCGGCCGGGTTCGACGTCGTGGTTGACGACGCGTCGGCTGAGACGTCGCTGATTGCGGTCCAGGGTCCGAACGCGGAAGCCATTTTGCTGACCTTGGTTCCCGCTGAGCAACACGCCCTGGTGACGGAACTGAAGTACTACGCGGCCGTTGAAGTCTCCATTAACGGGCAGGATCTGTTGCTTGCACGCACCGGCTACACCGGCGAAGACGGCTTCGAGATCTACATCCCCAACCTTGATGCAGCCGGCCTGTGGGAAGCACTCCTCGAGGTCGGCGAAGGTCACGGCCTCATCCCCGCGGGCCTTGCGGCACGTGACTCCCTGCGACTCGAAGCTGGAATGCCGCTCTACGGCAACGAGCTCTCCCGCTACGTGAACGCCTACGCCGCAGGACTTGGCCCGGTGGTTTCCCTGGCCAAGGAAAGCGACTTCATCGGCAAGGAAGCCCTGGCTGCTATCAAGGCTGCCGGCGTTGGTTCGACCATCGGCCAAAAGCTCGTCGGCCTCAAAGGTGCAGGCCGCCGCGCAGCACGCGCCCACTACTCGGTCCTCAAGGACGGCTCACTCATCGGCGAAGTCACCTCCGGCCAGCCGAGCCCGACGCTCGGTTACCCGATCGCCCTGGCGTATGTCGACGTCGAGCACTCAGAGCCGGGCACGATCGTCGACGTGGACCTCCGCGGAAAGTCCGAGCGGTTCGAAGTTGTGCCGCTGCCGTTCTACAAGCGCCAAAAGTAAGCCGGGGGTGTTTGGGGCCGCCGACCTCTGCATGCTCGGTCGCGTAAGCGCCCGCTGGGCGGACGCGACGCTCCCTTGGACGCATGCTGCCGGCCGCCGGCCCCAAACCGGTGTGGCTGTGGCGCTGCTTGAACCCCCAGCGCTGGGAATGGGTCAAGCACCACGTGATCTTGAAGAGTTTTTCGTAAGAGAGAGAAGGAATTGGAATGAGCAAAGTAGTTGCTGAACTGAAATATTCGGCTGAGCATGAATGGGTTGCTTCGGATGGGGCCGGGCCTGTGGGGATTGGGATCTCTGCGGTGGCCGCGGATGCCCTGGGCGACATTGTGTATGTTGACCTTCCCGAGGTTGGCTCCACGGTTACTGCGGGGGAGACCTGCGGTGAAGTTGAGTCCACGAAGTCCGTGTCGGACCTGTACTCACCCGTGACGGGTGAGGTGACCGAGATCAACGACGCCGTCGTCGACGATCCTGCCCTCATCAACAACGACCCGTACGGTGCCGGCTGGCTGTTCAAGGTAGCCGCCACGGAAGAAGGGCCGCTCATGACGGCTGAGGAATACGCTGCGACGAACGGTGGAGAACTGTGAACCCGGCAGCCGTGACCGAATTCGAGCAGGTCGTGTCGGCGTCGTTGGATGCCCAGCTGGCTGACCTCGATCCTGAGATCGCCGCAAAGATCGACGACGAACTGGGCCGCCAGCGCGACGGCCTGGAGATGATCGCCTCCGAGAACCACACGGCCGTTGCCGTGATGCAGGCTCAGGGCTCCGTGCTGACCAACAAGTACGCCGAGGGCTACCCGGGCAAGCGCTACTACGGTGGTTGCGAGCACGTTGACGTGATCGAGCAGCTCGCGATCGACCGCATCAAGTCCCTGTTTGGCGCCGAATTTGCGAACGTCCAGCCGCACTCCGGTGCCCAGGCCAACGCGTCGGTGATGCACGCGCTGATCAAACCGGGCGACACCATCATGGGCCTGAACCTGGCCCACGGCGGCCACCTCACCCACGGCATGCGGATCAACTTCTCCGGCAAGCTCTACAACGTGGTGCCCTACGGCGTCCGCGAAGACACCCACACCGTGGACATGGCCGAAGTTGAGCGCCTCGCAAAGGAGCACAAGCCGGCCTTGATCGTTGCTGGCTGGTCCGCTTACGCGCGGCAGCTGGACTTCGCCGAGTTCCGCCGGATCGCCGACTCCGTGGGCGCCTACCTGATGGTGGACATGGCGCACTTCGCAGGCCTGGTTGCAGCTGGCCTGCACCCGTCGCCGGTGCCGCACGCCCACGTCACCACCTCCACTACACACAAGACCCTCGCCGGTCCGCGTGGCGGCATCATCCTCTCCAACGACGCCGACATCGCCAAGAAGATCAACTCGGCCGTGTTCCCGGGCCAGCAAGGTGGACCGCTGGAGCACGTGATCGCCGGCAAGGCCGTCGCGTTCAAGATCGCCGCGTCCGAAGAGTTCCGGGAACGTCAGTCACGTGTACTGGCAGGCGCCCGGATCCTGGCCGAGCGACTCGTCCAGCCGGACGTTGCAGCCAAGGGAATTTCCGTGGTTTCCGGAGGTACCGACGTGCATCTGGTGCTGGTGGATCTGCGCAACTGCGAACTCGATGGACAGCAGGCCGAGGACCGTCTCGCCGCGATCGACATCACCGTCAACCGCAACGCCGTCCCGTTCGACCCCCGCCCGCCCATGGTCACCTCCGGCCTGCGCGTCGGCACACCGGCGCTGGCGACCCGCGGGTTCGGCGAAGCTGCCTTCCGAGAGGTTGCCGACATCATCGCCGAAGTGTTGATTGCCGACGCCGATGCGGACCTTTCCGGGTTGCGGCACCGGGTTGATGTGCTTGCCAAGGCGCATCCGTTGTACCCGGGGGTTGCCAACCTCGGTTAGCCGCTCCGTTGGCCCGTTGGGGCCGGCATCCTCCGCGTGCTCGGTCGCAGATGCACCCGCTGAGCGGATGCGATGCTCCCTTGGACGCACGCTCCCGGACGCCGGCCCCGCCTGTTGTTGATGTGTCTGGCTGGCGGGGGTTGGCTTCGGGATAGATGTTTGCTGCGAGGGTTTGTCGGGGCGGGTCTGGTGTCCTGGGGCCGAT